>NZ_CP048020.1:2317917-2649048 GCF_010365865.1 Treponema vincentii
AACGCCGCTTACCATCACAGTAGCTGCAAACACCACCAAGCTCGCAGCGTTTAATGAAATGGTAAAGTGCGCTATACTGCTATGGGATGGATAGAGGTATGACATTTGAATGGGACGAAAACAAAAATAAACTCAACAAACGTAAACATGGAATATCTTTTGAAGAAGCGGTGTCCGTTTTTCTTGATGAAAAGCGTATTGAAAAATATGATTTTAAAAATTCGACTTTAGAAGAAGAAAGAATTGATACTATAGGTCGGACTAATAATATGATTATCCTATTTGTTGTATATACAGACCGTAATGATAACATACGGCTTATCTCTGCACGAAAAGCCGAAGTTGATGAGGAGGCAGAATATTATGAAAACTATGACGCTCGATGAAGTTAAAAATCTTCCGCCGCTTACGGAAGAACGGCTAAACGAAATCAAAAATTTTCAAAATACTGATTTTTCGGACTGCCCAAAGCAGACAAAAGAGGAGCTTAAACAATTCCGCCCTTATTATGAGCTTCATACAACATTACAAAAACATAAAAACCACACCGTACAGGTTAGTATTGATAGTGACATAATAGAAGCGTTACAGATTGAAACTCAAGAGTACCAACCACGCATAAATGCTATCTTACGGAAAGCTGTTTTTGGATAAACCATAAGGAACAAGGCATGAGGGAACCTCTAAAAACTTCCCGTTTTTAGAGGTGAGCTTTGTTCACCGGTTTTCCCTTAGATTTATTTGCGACCTTTGTTGATTACAGCTAAAGGTATCTCTAAAAACAGCTTTAGCTTAGAAAGGTATACCGATAGCAAAAATCGCTGAGGATACCGAGCTTACGCAAAAGGCAGTAGAACCATTATACCCAATGCTGCCCACCGAATAAACCGATAGAACCGAAGCAAGATGTTTTAATCCATTCCCTACCGCAGTTGCAGGGCATCTTCTCATTTAGAAAATGCCCTGCACCAAACTAGCCGTGAGCCTTACTGTTGCCAAGTAAAGCAAGGGATGTAGCCTGAGGTTTTTGTATGGAACTAAAGTTTATATCTTCTAAAGGTGTATCCGTCAAATCTTCATTTGTAAAATGAGTTTTAGTTCCTTCATCACGATATAAATGTTTTAGATTATCCCATATATCTTTTGGGCCAACATATTTTTCTGGAGGATATTTGCTAGGTTTTAATTGGTTTATTTCTTCTTCAGGCCATTTATCAAAGAATCTATTTTGTAAATTATATATTTTTATTGAATTATTTATATACGGGATTCTGTTTACCATACTTTTTAGAGATGCTGTTTTTAACTCTTCTGGTAATATTGCATTTTTTAATATAAGTGTATTAACACTAGAATCTAGCATATCTGTTGGTAAAATTGTGTTATCAAAAGTAACATTTACAGGACCTGTTGTTCCTCTATATTGCATTTTTGATAGGTTACTATTTTTAAATACTATATTTCCAATAACAGAATTTCCTTCAAAATTCAATAATTTTAAGTTTTCTTCAATCATGGTAGTAGTATCTATATTATTTAAAACTAAATTTTGTATTCTTGTTGATCTGCTATCTTTTTTGTAATACACTATCCCGTTTTTCATCAGTTCTTTTACGAAATTCCAATAATTGTTCCATAGGTAAAGGTTCAGTATTGTTTTTTCCACCATTGTATTCAGTAACATTTGGTCCTGGACATAAAAAAATCTTTTACATTTAAAAATTTCACACCACCGTTAATTTCTTTAATTGTATTTGAACCAGTAAGAAATGGAAGTAAATCCTTTACATTGCCTGTTACATACATATCCCCGATAACTAATGCATCTGTTAATTTTTCATTGTTAATTAGTTCTAAAATTTGATTCGCTTTGATATAAGGTGTTATGTCAAATCTACCACTGGTAATTGTTTCTTGTAAATCCCTTAATAAAATTTGAATACTATTTGGTTTATCATTTTTTACAGTTATATTTGTATCTTTTAATATATTTAGTTTTCCATTTGTTACTTCTTTATAAAATTCATTTACATCAAAATAATCTGTTAAAGTGCTTTTAAATGCTACAGGAACATTTATATCACCATCTTTAAAATTCAAAACCGCTTTATTAAGAGCATTAAGTTTAGTTTCTTTTAAAAATTTTGGAGTAATAGGAGTAGATGTATATTCCCATTCAATATTTTCGGAATTTCCTTTCCGCTTTTTATCAAAAGTATTTATTTTTAAGTTTGTTGAATCAAAATCAGGATTTGTTTTTTCTTTTAAATTATAAGCAATATATTTTGCTATTTCCGTTGTTTCTTCATTGGTACATTCCATAATATCTTCTAATGAAATATCACCATTGATAGTTTTTATGTTTGCATTTTCATCAAGTGTAATAGTTTGTTTGGTGCTGTCGGCATTTTCGATATTTAAAACACTTAATGCCTTTGCAGCTTTTTTTAATGTAGTTTTACTTATTGTGCAAGTGGTGCAATTATTATTTTCCGTTTTAAACGATTTTATGGTAAGAGCATCTGTGTTTATTATTACATTATTAGTGCTTTTTTCTGCTAATTCTTCAATTTTATCTAATGTTATATTTCCGCTTGCCTTAATTATATTTCCGCCCGCATCTTTGGTAACATAGATAACCGAATTTCCAATAGTTATTTGTTCTGCCGACTGGCTTGCTTCCTCTTCCACCGTAGCTGAAACTGCCGTTTCTTTTTCAATCTTTACCTTTTGCGTAATGGTATTATCTGTAACATCCGAATATGTTGCATCGCCTATCGTAAGCGCTTTAACCTTATAGCCTGCATTTGCAGAAAGCGTAAAGGTCAGCTCGCTGTTTTTTTCGACTTTTCCGCCGGCGGGAAGGGTGGGGGTTACGTCAATTTTGCCGTTTGCAGGCTGGGTTATGGTAACCTCGTACTTTGTTGCCGGTGTAGGATTGGACGGATTCGGATTAGGGTTTCCCTGTTCCGGATTTTCAGGTGGAGGATTAGTGAAATCGGGGGCAGGAGTTTTATGTAATTGCTTACACGAAATAAGCATTACAAGCGGGCTTAACAGCAGCGCCACTCCTAAAAATACAACAGAAACTTTCGCACGTTTGTTTTTCATAACAACCTCCATCTTTCTCTATATGCATAGCTTATATAGCTTTATGATACCATAGTTTTAAGTTGAGTGCAAGGAAGAATTTAGCCCAAGATTTTAACAGGGTTTTTGCATTACAGTGTAGAATAGAAATAGACTTTTGGTAGAAAAATTATAAAGATATGCGATACTACCGCAGATATCGAAATTTCGGAGAGGTATTATGCAAACATCACTTACAACAGTAATGGCTGAAGCTGTAGCTCTACCTTATGAGGATAGAGTTGAGCTTCTGACAGTGTTGGCAAAAAGTATATCAAAATCTGCTCTAGATACCTCAAAAAAGAATGAACAAAATTGGGGTAAAATGTTAGATTTGTATACGGGTTGTATGGGTGGTCTTTGCTCGAAAGAAGATCCTGTTGAATATCAGAGGAATTTAAGAGAAGACAGAGTAATTGACTGATCGTATTTTTGTTGATACAAATCCTTTGATTTATCTTCTTGATAATGTACAGCCATTTGCTGTATACAAAAAGTAGAATACAAATCTAACTGTCCGATTCAACCTGATATTCCCTATATCGGCATAAAAACACTCCAGATGCAGAACGCCGGGATGATTAAATCCTCTACATGAATACCAAAAAAGCCTGTTCTTCCGCAAAGGAAAAACAGGCTTTTTGCATCACAGCTTAAAAATTACAGGCTGCCTTTTGCCGCTTTAACTGCTTCGGTCAGCATCGGAAGTACCTTGAACAGGTCTCCTGCAATACCGTAGTCGGCTACGCCGAAGATCGGTGCATCGGGGTTCTTGTTAACCGCGATGATGTACTCGGAATCCTGCATACCGGCAAGGTGCTGGATTGCTCCTGAAATACCGACTGCCACATAGATGTGCGGATGTACGGTTTTACCGGTCTGTCCAACCTGATGGTTTGCATCCATCCAGCCGGAGTCAACAACGGCACGGGAAGCCCCGACAACGCCGCCAAGCGCCTGAGCCAAATCTTCAGCCAGTTTGATACCCGCTTTGGGGTCTTTACCGATACCGCGGCCGACGGAAACAACCACATTTGCTCCGATCAAGTCTACGATGTTTTTTGCGGTTTTCTTGATTTCGAGGATATCGACGCTGATATCGGCTTTGGAAAGTTCAACTTTCGGCTTTTCAATTACGGTCTTCGACGCTTTTGCCGAATCAAAATCCTGCTTCTTCATAACGCCGGGACGCACGGTTGCAATCTGCGGGCGGAAGCGGGGACACACAATCGTTGCCATCAAGTGACCGCCGAAAGCCGGACGGGTCATCTTCAAGTTGGTATTTACCTTAAAGGGTGTCTTTTCGACATCCATCGTCGAGCTGGTGCGGAGGAATTCCTTGTATTTTTCAGTATCGACATCGAGGTGCGTGGTGTCGGCGGTCAATCCGGTATGGAGCCGTGCGGCACAGCGGGGACCTAAGTCGCGTCCGATGGTTGTTGCACCGATTAAGAAAACTTCCGGTTTTTTATCCTGCACCAATGCGGTAATCACTTTTGTATACGCATCGGTTGTATAATCGGCAAGAAGATCATGTTCGCAGTAGTACACCTTGTCGGCACCGTAACCGCCGAGATTTTTTAATGCATCTTCTTTAATACCTTTTCCAAGTACAACGCCGCAGAGTTCGCCCTTTAATTCGTCGGCGAGCTTCCGGCCTTCGCTCAATAATTCAAACGAGGTGTTGAGGATTTCTCCGTTGCGCTGTTCACAAAATACCCACACGCCTTTGAAGGCTTCAGTGTCTTTGCTATCGTAAGCCATTTGTACATTCTCCTCCTTCATTAAATGATATGTTTTTCTGCCAGCATTCCGACGAGCTTTTCACAAGCGGCTTTGTCGGCGCCTTCCATCATCGTACCGGCGCCTTTTTGCGGCGGGGTAAAGGACTTGTATACGTTTGTCGGAGAACCTTCCAAACCGATTGTGTCTTTATCGATGAGCGGGTCATCCTTCAAGGTTTCGTAATTGTATACCTCATACGGCTTTGAGTAGCATTCCATAATACCGCTAACGCTCATATAGCGCGGTTCATTCAGCTCTTTAATACAGGTGATAAGACAGGGTGTCTTTACCTTGAGCATCATATAGCCGTCTTCGAGCATACGCTTTACCGTCAGTGTGTTGCCTTCTTTTTTAATATCAGCTGCGTAGGTGATCTGCGGGAGATTCAGTTTTTCAGCGATCTGCGGGCCTACCTGTGCGGTGTCCCCATCGATTGCCTGCCGTCCGCAGAATACAACGTCTTCCGGCTCGACACCGACGCGACGTACTGCTGCTGCCAAAATCTGGCTGGTAGCATACGTGTCGCTTCCGCCGAACTCACGGCTGGAAACCAGTACCGCCTTGTCAACGCCGCGCGCCAACAGCTCACGGAGCATGCTTTCTGCAGGGGGCGGCCCCATCGAAATAGCGACAACTTCACAGCCGGTTTGATCTTTCAGTTGCAGCGCCGCTTCAATCGCGTTTAAGTCATCGGGGTTGGTGATGGTCATCATCGAAGCGCGGTCAAGCTGCCCGTTTTCTTTGACGGCAACTTTTCCGGATGTATCGGGAACTTGTTTTACACAAACAATAGCTTTCATCTGTTCTTGTCCTCCTTAATTGACGCCGAGGTTTCCGGCAATAACCATGCGCTGAACTTCGCTCGTGCCTTCGTAAATTTCCGTAATCTTTGCGTCGCGCATCATCCGCTCAATCGGGTAGTCGCGGGTGTAGCCGTATCCACCGAAGAGCTGCAGACAGCGTCGGGTTACGTCGCTTGCGACCTCAGCCGCAACGAGCTTTGCCATTGCCGCTTCTACGGAATAACGAATATTGGGATTTTCGTTGGCTGCCTGTTTCTTGCATGCTGCCGCATAGACAAGATACTGAGCGCCTTGAGTGCGGGCTGCCATATCCGCAAGCTGGAACTGAGTGTTCTGCTGCTGGCTGATGCGCTTTCCGAACTGGACACGTTCTTTTGTATATTTGATGGTTTCTTCGATAGCGCCTTCCGCAATACCGAGCGCCTGTGCTGCGATACCGATACGTCCGCCGTCAAGGGTTGCCATAGCGATGATAAAGCCGCGTCCCTGTACGCCGAGGAGGTTTTCTTTCGGCACGATGCAGTCTTCAAATACCAGCTCGCAGGTGGAAGATCCGCGGATACCCATTTTCTTTTCATGCTTACCGATGGAGAAACCGGGGAATCCTCGTTCTACGATGAATGCGCTGATTTCTTTCATAGAACGGCCTTTCTTATCTTTTACCGTGCCGGTTACTGCAATAACGATAAAGACGTCGGCATAGCCCGCATTGGTGATAAAGATTTTGCTGCCGTTTAACACCCAGTGATCGCCGTCAAGCACTGCGGTTGTCTGCTGACCTTGAGCATCGGTTCCGGCGCCCGGTTCGGTTAACCCGAAAGCACCGATCTTTTTACCGGCGGCTAAATCGGGTACATACTTCATCTTTTGTGCTTCCGTTCCGAAGTGCATAATCGGATCGATACACAGTGAAGTATGCGCGGAAATGATAACGCCGGTTGTTCCGCATACCTTGCTCATTTCTTCCACACACATGGCATAGGTTAAAACGTCAGCCCCCTGTCCGCCGTACTGTTTCGGGACGGGAATGCCGAAGAATCCCAGCTTTGCCATCTTTTTGACATTTTCTTCAGGAAATTTTTCCTCTTCGTCGACTTCGGCAGCGAGCGGTTTTACTTCGTTTTGCGCAAAATCGCGAAACAGCTGCTGCGCCATGAGCTGTTCTCTGCTCAACGTAAAATCCATGTTGAATCTCCTTCGTTATATTGATTTTTATTAAAAATCTCTACTTTATATAGAGGCTTTTCTATAGTATAATAATGACCTACGCTGTTGTATCTCAGCAACCAATAGTAGTATTTTTATAGATAGATTATATCAGCAAACCGTCGAAATGGATAGGGGAAGAATCGTATTTTATCATACTTTTTTTCTCTTGAGCCTTTACGTCGGAGGAGAACGATTATATGACAAGAATAGCCATCGCCGCATTGGTGCGGAATACTTCAACTTTTTTTGCATCAAATGCGACAAAATCATATCAATTCCGCGCAGAACAGCTCCGTAAGTTGGGAGCCGCCGTTCACGCGTATGAGCAACGGATAAGCGATGCACTCTATAAGGATTTACACAAGGCGCCGATGGAGACCTACCTTACGGAAATCGGTATGGTGCAGGAGGAAATCCGCTTTCTATCGAAACATTTAAAAAAATTGATGAAGCCGAAACGGGTGCGCACGCCGCTCAGTCATTTTTTAGCGTCGAGTACGATTTATTATGAACCGTACGGCACCGTGTTGATTATGTCGCCGTGGAACTATCCCGTCAATTTAACGCTGACTCCGCTTGCCGGTGCGATTGCTGCAGGAAACTGCGCGGTGATAAAGCCGTCGAATTACACCCCCGAAACCTCAAAAGTAATCGCCGATTTGATTACGGAAACCTTTGATCCGAGCTTTGTTACGGTTGTAACCGGCGGACGAGAAGAGAATGCCGGGCTTTTGGAGCAAAAGTTCGATTACATCTTCTTTACCGGCGGTACGGTAGTCGGTAAGCTTGTTATGGAAGCAGCTGCGCGGAACCTGACGCCGGTAACGCTGGAACTCGGCGGCAAGTCCCCCTGTATTATCGATAAAACCGCCGATATGAAAGCGGCGGCGCGACGTATCCTTTTCGGTAAGATACTGAACGGCGGGCAAACCTGCGTCGCTCCCGACTATGTGTTAATTCACACTGCGGTAAAAGAAGCGTTTATCGAACAGTGTAAGGCAGTTCTCCGTGAATTTTTACCGACGGACGCGTATGCCTCATGCAATATGACGCGGATTGTCAACGACAAACATTTTGAACGGCTTTCTCATTTAATGGAAGGAGAAGCGGCTGTTATCGGCGGAGACAAGGATGTGCACGGGCGTTTTATTCCGCTGACGATACTGGACAATATCAGCTTTGAATCGCCGGTTATGCAGGAAGAAATTTTCGGTCCTATCTTACCGCTCATCCCGTTTAGCGATGTGCAGTGGGCTGTCGATCAAATCCGTGCCCGCCCGAAGCCGCTTGCCCTCTATCTCTTTACCAAGGATGCCGCCGTAGAGCAGAAGATCCTGTCGGAAGTATCGTTCGGCGGCGGATGCATCAACGACACAATCGTGCATCTTGCGACACCGTACATGCCCTTCGGCGGCGTCGGAACAAGCGGCATGGGGAATTACCACGGAAAACAAAGCTTTTACACATTCAGCCACGAAAAGAGCGTAATGAAAAAATCCCTGCTGGTAGACTTACCGATGCGCTATCATCCCTACAGCGAGAAAAATTTCAACCTCGTTAAAAAGTTTATGTAGGTGCATACCGAACGGTGTATCCGGCTGTGCCCTGCAAGTCGTCTTGCGTGATTCCGCCTAAACCGGTATATTTCCACATATTCCGGGTACTGATATTTTAAGAGGTTTATATGGATGCGCTCTTACATGATTTTTTAATGAATTCACCGGTTGTGATATCGTTGATTGTGCTTGTTGCAAGTTTGTTTACGCTGAGTAAGGGTGCGGATTGGCTGGTAGACAGTGCGGTTGCCCTTTCGCTCAAATGGGGAATGCCCAAAATGGTGATCGGTGCAACGATTGTCAGTCTCGGTACGACTCTGCCCGAAGCGTCGGTATCTACACTGGCAGCAATTAAAGGCAATGCGGAGCTTGCGCTTGGAAATGCTATCGGCTCGATTATTGCGGATACGGCTCTCATTATCGGGCTTGCCGCGATGCTTGGTACGGTGCCGGTCGACAAACGGCTCATCCATCGGCAGGGTACCGTTCAGTTTTCGGCAGCGCTGCTGTTGACGCTTGTTTCTCTTCCATTCTTTTCTCCTGGCAGGGAGGGAAAAATCTATCAGTGGATGGGCTGGATATTTGTCGTGCTGCTTGCGTGTTATATGTACATATCGTTTCGCTGGGCGAAAGAATCTATGGAAGAGAGCGAGCAGGATACGGCAGAAGAAAATCAAAAACCGCTGTGGCTGCTGCTTGTATGGCTGGCTGTAGGAATTGCGGTGGTCGTGCTCTCGTCTAAGATATTGATTCCTGCGGTAGAAGTTTCCGCTATAAAGATCGGTATTCCGCAGAGTATTATCGCGGCGACGTTGGTTGCGTTCGGCACGAGTGTACCCGAATTGGTAACTGCAATTACCGCCGTTCGGAAAGGACACGGAGAACTCGCGGCGGGCAACATCATCGGAGCGGATATCTTGAACGTTCTCTTTGTATTGGGCGTAGCAGCTGCGGTGACACCCACCGGTATCCGTGTGCCAGTAGATTTTTACTATCTGCAATTCCCGACCATGCTGCTGGTGCTCGGCATTTTCCGCTTTTGTTCAACACGTCAGCGCAGCGTCATAACTCGAATGCAAGGTGCGTTTTTGTTTATCTTTTATGCCGCATACATTGTCCTCAATTTTACATTAAGACATATCACGGGTTAAGGGCGGCAAGGCTGCCATGAATATCATTTTATTACGACAGGAAGAACTTTCAGACGGGAATTTTTCTTTTGCCAGAACTGATGAACGCTTTTTACATATCAAAAAAGTGCTGAAGCTCGGTGTGGGCGCAGTATTCAAGGCGGGTATCATTGACGGGGAAAAAGGAACGGCGGAGATCACTTCCTTTTCCGATGAGCTGTTGACTGCACGGTTTACCGTATCGGAGGATGCGGGCGGAGAAGGCGATGTTTCCGCGTTGCCGCCCATCAGACTGATACTCGGGTTTCCGCGTCCCATTCAGCTGCGCCGTATTTTGCGTGATGTCGCAGGGCTTGGAATTGAGGCGTTGTATCTGACCGGTACCGAGCTGGGTGAGAAATCCTACCTGCAGGCGGATATCGCTGCGGAAACGGAGATAGAGCGGCTGCTGATTGACGGATGCAGTCAGGCAGGGGATACTCATATTCCGAAAGTGTATCGAGCTTATAGTGTACGGCATTTTTTCGACCGGTATGAGGATGATATCCGTCCGGATCATCTGCGGGCAGCGCTCGATGTTCCTTTTCAAATTGAGCAAGGTTCTCAAGGTTCTATTGAACAAAATCGCATGAAACAAGGTTATATTGGGCAAAACCGTATTGGACACGCGCATAGTGAACAAGGCGACACACGCTGCATTCCTGTGATGCATCCGCTGCCTCAGCTGCAGTGGGACGGAAAACAAACGCTGTGGCTTGCCGTCGGGAATGAGCGGGGCTGGAGTCTGAATGAACGGCTGCTGTTTGCAAAAAAGCAGTTCACTGCCTATACTATGGGACGGAGAATTTTGCGTACGGAAACCGCCGTTACTTCCGCTGTTGCAGTGTGTCTTGCAAACTCCGGCGCATGGGATATGAGAGGAGCGCGATGAATCAGGATCAGGTAAAAGAGATATTATTGCAGATTGAAGAGTCGGGGCTTGAATTTTCGGTAACGTTTACCGGCAAGGCGAGCAAGAAAGTCAACGGGCTGTATAAAAGCGACACACACGAGATTCTGCTGCACAATAAAAACTTTTCCGTCGATAACGAACTGCTGTACACCGCTATTCACGAATAT
This sequence comes from Treponema vincentii, assembly GCF_010365865.1. NCBI lineage: Bacteria > Pseudomonadati > Spirochaetota > Spirochaetia > Treponematales > Treponemataceae > Treponema > Treponema vincentii. Next base: position 2,328,649 of record NZ_CP048020.1, read on the forward strand.
ACGCATCATCGGCTCTGCGAGCTGGACGGCACCCGTTCCGGCCGTGTACATACGCAGCGGTTTTGGAGCTATTTTCACCGGCTGCTGCAAAAGGCGGAGGAGAAGGGGCTGTATAAAATCACGATGGAAGAATCGCCTGAGCTGCTCGAACTGACGGATACAATCAGGACGACCATCATGGCGGAGGACGGCAAGCTGATGAAGGAACTCGGCAGGCTTTTGAGCAAGGCGCGGGTGCTCTGTAAGCAAGCCGGTGTCCGCTACGAAGATTATATCGACCGTGTGCTGTGCCTGCCGCGCGCCTCCGCTGCGACGATTGAGAAAATACATGCGTTCGATGTAAAGCCGGAACTCGGCTATGAAGCGATGAAGGTGGTTGCGAATATTGCAAACCCCGATAAACGCGCCGCAGCAGAAGATCTTTTTTTACAAAAGCACAGCCCTGCGTTTGTGCGCGACAGCGTAAAAAATAAACCGCAGGATGAAGACCCTCGGCGTAAGTTGGAAAATGAAAAACGCCGGATAGAGCGCACGATTGTCAGCCTGCAAGCGCGACTCAGCGAGTTGGAAGACACGCTTGCAAAGATGCCCGTAACGCCGTTTATCTTTTGTTTTTCCTTTTTGCTGCGGCTGCTTTCTCCCCTTGCTGCGGATAATACCGGAGTCGGGCAAATGCAAATACCTGCGATACCGGACATTCCTGAAGTTACTATCGGCGGAGGGATCACTCGGCCGCCTGCGCCGCCCGTTATTCAGCCTCCGACATTTTTACAGCAAAAACGTACTCCATCGTCAGCAGCAGGGGCGAAGGGGAAACAGACGGGAAACGCCGCTTCCGCTTCCGATTCCGGTAAAAGCGATGTAAAAAAATCAACGGCGCTGAATGGGCTCAACGCTAAAACACTGGCGGCATTAAGCCAGAACAGCGGTAACCTGACGCTGCTCAATAATTTGCTCGGCACTGATGCGGGAGTAGGCGGCAATGCAGGTTTGGGCAATGTAACCGGTTTGCAAACCGATACGGGCGAAGCCATTTTAACAAAGATTTTAACCGAACTGGAAAAACTGCAAGCGCAAACCGGTCAAGCTGTACAGAAAGAAACCACATCAACCGGAAATACCGGCACGGGCAATGCGGCAGATGCTCACACTGCGCTTGCACAAGGGGCTGCGGCGGAGCTTATTCGGTTGCGGATAAACGGTAAGGAAATTAAAGACGATTTGATTTATACATTTTGTTCCGCTCCCGCCGCAAACGGTTCGTTTTTGTACGGAGCAGACCGCCGTTTTACGGCTAACGGCGCCGAGCTGAATGAGACCGCTTATTTTCTGTGCCGGAAGACGGAAGCTCAGCAGTACGAGATTACGATGGATTTACGCCAAGAACCGCTGAATGCAAATTCTTTTCTGTATAAACTCTATCAACTGAGCCCCGTATCGGTGGAGCAAACTTCGGATATCATCTTTTGGCATTATAAAGCTTCCGACCTTGAGGTAGAGTTGATATTCAGAATTGTGCATCTCTAAAAGCTCGGTTAGCTTTTAGAGATGCACGACGAGTTTTGATTTAAGTCTTTACAATGTAATGACTTAAATCAAAACATCGCAAATAAATTTAAGGAAACTGTCCAAAAACTGAAGTTGTTGGACAGCCCCTCTAAAAAACTGCGGTTTTTCGAGGTTCATAATTAAGGACGCGAAGGCGTAACAAGCCGTCCCGCATATAAGCAGGCAATGCCGAGTACTGCCGCTGCGGGAAGTATGAAGCCGCCGCCCAGCGAAATAAAAAAGTTATAAAGCCCGTGGAGAACAACCGCTGCGAGAAAGACGAGCGCAGCTTTCCGCTTTGTTTTGGTAGATATCATCGATGCATAAAAACAGCCGAGTGTCCCGTGTAATAAGGCGGCAGTAAACAGTCTGAGAAACTGCACGTTGGAATACCGCAAACTATACGAGATATTTTCAAAACCGCTAAAGACAAAGCCGAAGAATACGCCAAGCAGCATACTTCGTGTAATCCCGAATCTTTTTTTTAAAACTATAGCAGCCGTTAAACCGAAGAATCCTGTTTTAACACCTTCTTCTATCCAGGCTGCCGTAATAAAGCTGTTAAACAGGAGCCGTACCGCTTCCGATTGTTTTGCAATACCGACATCTAAAAAAGTATGCACACTATGCTGGAGCGCAAGCACCGGAAGCAGTGACGCTGCCGCTGCAAAGAATACGGCGGCAAGCGCATAAACAGGAACGTGTTTTTTTATTGCAATACAGACCGCTGCCGATGCCGGTAAAAATGCCGTTATCAGCAGCCCGATAATACTCATGCCGTACGAACCGCTAGCATATCTTTCCGCCCGAGACCTTTATGTCGGAACCGTGTTTGACGATGGCTTCAAGCGCGTGGGTAATGCCGCTGACAATTGTTTCCAAGCTCATCGAGGGGGTAAGCGCCGGTTTCCCGATTACCTGTTCGGGCAGAAACGGAATATGGATAAAGCCGCTTTTCATCGGTTTCCCCGCCACCGTCCTTTGCGCCGCAAGATGCGCGACACCGTAACAGACATGGTTGCAGATAAAAGTACCCGCCGTGTTGGAAATTGAAGCGGGAATTTTATGCGCTTTTATGTTTTCAACGATAGCCTTTATCGGAACGGTAACAAAATATGCAGCGGGGCCGCCTTTTACCACCGGTTCATCGATCGGTTGGTTCCCTTCGTTATCGGGAATACGGCAATCGTCGATATTAATACCGACTCTTTCTACGGTAATTTCGGATCTGCCGCCTGCCTGCCCGATGCTTAACACCACATCGGGATTTTCTTTTTCGACCGCTTCTTTTATCTTTGCTAAAGACTTTCCTACGACTGTCGGAATTTCAAGTTTGATAATCTGTGCGCCTAAAATGGTATCAGGCAATCGCTTAATGGTTTCCAGGGCGGGGTTGATTTTTTCTCCGCCGAAGGGATCAAAACCCGTAACTAAAATTTTCATCATGGCTCCTACAGGGCAATCGCATCAGAAAGTTTTTGGATATCTTTGCCGCAGCAGAGGCTGTCCGCCCTTTCCTTTTGAAAATATACGGGCATCTACTTCGTTATTTTACAAAAATTAGTCCTCAACGTGCAAAAGCACGTTTGCGGGTAATTTTTGTTCATGCCTCGTATATGCACCGCCTATTTCCAAAAGGCTAACGGGAAAACTTGTTTTAACAGACATAACCTCTATTATTCTGCGGAATTTGTTCGATTTGTCTGATGCGATTGCCCTTCTGCTAAAATAAACTGCACAAAATTTTATTCAAAATTTTGTGCAGACGGAAGGCAACCGTGTAAAGTATTTCCAGTACGGTTGCCCTTGTTTCTACTCCTAAAAGGCGAAGATTGACATCAAGATGATGTGCACGATGATCAAGGCAACCGACATAAAAGCTTGCGTTTTAATAAGCGTGTATTTATTTTCGGTTTCCAAAATTGCTGCGGGAACGATGTTGAAGTTCGCCGCCATCGGCGTTAAAAGTGTGCCGCAGTATCCGCAGGTCATACCGAGTGCACCGACAACCGCCGGATTCCCGCCTTGCATAATAACAAATGGAACGCCGACGCCGATGGTAATGACGGTGAAGGCGGCAAATGCGTTACCCATAATCATCGTAAAGATTACCATACCGAGGCAGTAGGCGATAACACCGAGAATGGGTACTCCTTGCGGTACAATACCGCTTGCAAACTGACCGATGATTTTACCGATACCGGCAGTTGCGAATATCGCTCCTAAAACGCCGAGTAATTGCGGGAGTAAGCTGGAGGAGCCGACTTGCATCAGCATCTTTGAAGTATCGTTGACGGTATTTTTCAATGTCGGTTTTGCCAACACCACCGCGAAAATCAACGCAATAATCGATGCAGCGCCGACAACCTGAGCGGTCGAAAAACCGAAGATGATTGCCTTACCTGCGGCATTGGTTCCAAGCGAAATGTTAAAGCTTTTGACCTGCGCCAATAGCATTGCTACAACGCCGATTAAAACCGCCGGAATAAAAATCTTATTGCCGACCTTTTGCGAATTTTTTTCTACCTCTTCTTTTTCGGCAGTCGGGATGTCTGCAATCTTTACCTGTTTTGTCAATGTCAAGATGCCCAGCAAAATCAATAAACCGCCGATAATGGCTCCGCCGTTCGGAACGTTCAATACGATCACTTTGCCGAACATGAACAACAAGCCTAAAATACCCCAAAACAAAAACGTCCCGCTCAAATGCTTTTTCCCTTTTAAAGAGATGAATGCGGTAATAATGGAAACAAGACCGCAGAGGCCGTATATGATTTCATCGATAATCATACTGTGCGAATGGATAAAACTAAACATCGCTTTTCTCCCCTTTTCTTAAGTGCTTTTCGAACAGCCAGCACTGGACAAGCGCGATGAGCACCATCGCAACACCCGCTAAAATGGAATACTTTGCGACATCAATATTGCTGATATCAAGTCCCTGTTCCTTCAAGGTGCCGGTAATCAACAGAACACCGGATGCAACGGGAAATATGTTTTGCCCGAAGAAGTTTCCGTAGTTTTCGGAAGCGCCGGCAAGCCCTTTGATTTTTTCAATATCTTCGTCAGTCAGTTTGATATTCTTCCGTGCGGCTCCCTCAGCCATCGGCAAAATGAGCGGACGGATAAACTGAACATGACCGCCCAACCGAATTGAAAAAGCGGAAGCAATCGTTCTGATTACAATGTAAAGCCAAATAACCATACCGGCGCTTGCGCCTTTAATCTTTTTGATACATTCCGCGGCGCGTAGTTTTAAGCCGTACCGTTCCATAATGGCGATAACAGGGAACGAAATAAAAAACAAGCTCATATAACGGTTATTGACAAATCCCGTTCCTATTGCATTGAGTACTTCAACCAGTCCCATTTTTGCAATTAATCCGGTAACGAGACCGGAAATCAATACGACTGCGACAACATCGAGTTTAAAAATAAAACCGACGATGATAATCGCAATGCCGATGAGAACAAAATAGTTCATATCATCTCCTATAAAAACTTTTGTAGAACACATTTTATCAGACTTACAGCCTGCTGTCTATTTAAAATTTTTTACATCGCAAATTAAATCTAAGGAAAACCTCTAAAAAATATACGCTTGACAAATGACTAAAATGTATATACAGTTAAGTATGGATAATGAGTTATTTGAATGGGATAACGAAAAAAATACCATCAATAGGCAAAAACATGGAATAGGTTTTGAAGAAGCTCTTTTGGTTTTTGATGATCCTCTTCATATAGAGTTATATGATGCCGCTCATTCTGATAAAGAGGATAGATTTTTAGCTATCGGCACGGTTTTGAATGTTCTTATTGTGTTGGTTGTTTATACGGAAAGAAATCAAAAGGTAAGAATTATATCGGCACGTCCTGCAACAAATAAGGAAAAGGAGTTGTATTATGATGCAGTCAATGACACTTTCGGAAGCTAAAAGTATGCTTACACAACAGCGGATAGAACAGTTAAAAACACTTGCTGAACAACCGATTGATACATCTGATATTCCGGAGCTAACACAAGAAGAGTTTTTTAAAATGTATCGTCCAATAAAAAAACCTCTTTCAATCCGTCTTGATTCGGACATTATTGTATGGCTTAAATCATACGGTAAGGGGTATCAGAGCCGAATAAATACCATTTTACGCAATGCGATGGCAGCGGAAAAACAAGCAGCACAGCGAAGATAATCCATTTGACACCGGTCAAACTTGTGTTCAGCGAAGTACACGGACGTACTTCGCTGAACGAGCGACACCGCAGATGCGCCGTTGACCAGTGTACGTCCCTGTACCCTGGTCAACGACGAGATTTGTGTATACCACAAATCTCGCTACTGCTTAATACCCCCGCCATCCTCGCCCAAAAATGAACATCCTTGTTCATTTTTGGGCTGCAAGTTTGCATTGCAAACTTGTTACTGTATGGAACCAGCGACATCCGTGTCGCCTCTGAGATACGTTGAGGATTAATTTGTGCGCAGTAACGAAAGAAATCCCCTTACAGCCATCGCTTTTGAAAATAGACGGCGCAGATACAAGGAGTTTAGCAAAAGCGAAGCGGAGGCGTACTTACTGTACGTTGAGCATTCGCTTTTGCGTAACGACGCAGTAGATGCGCCGTCTATTTTCAAAAGACCGATTTGACTAAACGTGAAGGATAGCGTAAAATTATCCGTTATGTCCGCTTCGTTAAAACCGCTTATCATTCAAGGCGACCGCTCCATATTACTCGACGTCCATGCGCCGGAAGCAACGGATGCACGCTTTGCACTTATCCCCTTTGCCGAACTTGAAAATTCCCCCGAACATTTGCATACCTATCGTTTAACCGGCTTGTCGTTATGGAATGCCGCAAGCGCAGGCTTCACTGCCGAAAAAATTACGGAGACGCTCAAACGGTTTTCCCGCTTTGATATTCCCCCTGCGGTACTCGGTTGGGTGGAAGAAACGTTCAGCAGATATGGCAAGATCAAACTGACCGAGTGTGAAGATAATTCGTTTTTGTATTTGACAGCGGAAAGCGATCGGATTTATCAGGAATTAAAAGCTTCGCCGAAGCTCGCAAAGTATCTGGTTGCTGCAGAAAAGCCGCGTTCGTTTTTAATTGCGCTTTTGAACCGCGGTACGGTCAAGCAGGCGTTGCTGAAAATGGGCTGGCCGGTGCGCGATGAGGTACCGTTGAAAGACGGTGCGCCGCTTGCGATAGCTTTACGTACACAGACAAAAAAAGGAAAAGATTTTATTATCCGCGACTATCAGCGGGAAGCGGCAGAAACCTTTATCGGTGATAAGGGGCCGGGAACAGGCTTCGGTACGATTGTGTTGCCCTGTGGTGCAGGTAAGACGATTGTCGGTATGCTGGTTATGTCGATGCTGAACACTGATACGCTGATTCTCACCACTAACACCGCCGCCGTACATCAGTGGAAGCGCGAGTTAATCGATAAAACCGAACTGGAACCCGATACCATCGGTATTTATTCAAGCGACACCAAAGAGATTAAGCCGGTTACCGTGGCAACCTATCAAATTTTGACATGGCGACCGGACACCGAATCGGAGTTCCCTCATTTTAAGCTGTTCCGGGAACGGAACTGGGGCTTGATTATCTATGATGAAGTGCATCTGCTTCCGGCTCCGGTGTTCCGCATTACCGCAGAGCTGCAAGTGATTAGACGGCTCGGCTTAACGGCAACGCTGATCAGAGAGGACGGCTGCGAAGGTGATGTATTCAGTCTCGTCGGCTCGAAGCGCTATGACGTGCCGTGGAAGGAACTGGAAGAAAAGGGCTGGATTGCCCACGCCTATTGTACGGAGATACGCATCCCCTTGCCGGTTTCCAAAGAGATTGAGTATGCCGCCGCCCCTTTGCGCGAAAAACACCGGATTGCGAGCGAGAACGAAGCAAAAAACGAGATTGTCCGGCAGCTGCTTGCACGGCATACCGACGACCAAATTTTGATTATCGGGCAATACATTACACAGCTGAAAAAGATAGCCGAAGCGGTACATGCGCCGCTCATTACCGGAAAAACACCGAATGCCGAACGGGAAGTGTTGTACGACTCATTCAGAGCAGGCGACATTTCCGTACTGGTGGTTTCCAAGGTAGCGAATTTCGCAATCGATTTGCCGGATGCTTCTGTGGCAATCCAAATTTCCGGAACTTTCGGCAGCCGGCAGGAGGAAGCTCAGCGGCTCGGGCGTATTCTCCGGCCTAAAGAACGGGATTCGTTTTTTTACACGCTGGTAACCCGCCATTCCGTCGAAGAAGAATGCGCCGACCACCGTCAAAAATTCCTTGCGGAACAGGGCTATGCCTACTCGCTCATCACCGATGCGGATTTCGCCGCCGATACACGCATACGATAGTGCAATGGAATCAACAGGGGGCTGCCTCAAAAACCGATTACTTTTTCGGTATCCCTGATGCAACGCAACAGATGTGCCGTATATTCTCGAAAAACCGTCAAGCTGTCCGATTCGATTCAGGGGAATGATAACTTTTGATTATGAATTGATCGCTAAACACTCACTACACCACCGCTCGTGGCACGGAATCCGGAGAATGTTCCTCTTCTTCATCTTTGAGGGTTTGCCATATTCTATCAAATGCATGGTGAATCTTTTTAAAATGCGTTACCAGCAGTGGATCAAAATGTTTTCCTGCATTTTCAAAAATATATTGTACCGCTTCATCATGTGAAAGCTCGTTTTTATACGAACGCTTCATACGTAACGCATCATATACATCAGCTATCGCTACAATTCTTGCCGAAAGCGGTATCATCTCTCCTTCCAATTTAAACGGATACCCAGAGCCGTCCCATCGCTCGTGATGGCTTAACGCTATCTCTTTTGCCATTGCAATAGGATAAGAAGACATAATAAGCGCTCCGTTTATTGTGTGTTCCTTCATTACTTCCCATTCGAGGCCGGTTAGTTTGCTTTGTTTTTGCAGAATATAATCCGGCGTCCCGATTTTTCCCACATCATGAATGGCAGCTAAAAAGGAAATATTATCGACAAAGTCCTGGGTAATTTGAGGATACCGGTTAAGTCCAAACAAGTAATCGGCAAATTCTTGGCAATAAAAATTGAGCCGTTGTGCATGGTTTCCGGTATCATTATCTTTCAACATAGATGCTTGCAGTAAACCGTTTAACATCATTTTATACATTTCGATCTGTTGAGCCGTTGTATCTTCAATAATTACCCAATATCCAAGCAAGTAACGATTCTCCTTATCAAAAAGCGGATGGAACCGTACTCTCGTATACAATGTTTTTAATGTATGCGATTTATGAACCATATTACCGATCCATGACCAACCCTTTTCTCGCGATCGTATACTTTCAAAAAAGTCTTTTATTTCCGTTTGAGTAAAGACTCTACCGAAAACATTAAAAAACGGCTTTTTTTCCAATGTATAATAACCTGCAAACAGTTTATATACGCTTTCGGTCATGTGGCGTATAACCAAATTACTGTCTACAATCATCGTAGGGATACTCCCTACTTTTGTTAATTCAGCAAGCTCGTTAAAATACGCCTCTTGTTCTGCCGCTGACATCTCTCCTGTAATTTGTTGTTTCCGTCCCGATGATATACTTTTTTTCCATAGATTAGTCCTTCTCCGCATCGCTCTTCCGAACATACTGAGGCCCCGCATAATCTGCAGCATTCTTCAGTACATTACCGTGCCTTTGCATATACTTAATCATTGAATATGCAAAAAGAGAGAGGAGCCGCTTCAATAAAATAAAAGCGAATATTACTTTGTAAAATTGCAACAGCATCTTTAAACGCTGCCGTTCCGTAGCCGGTAACCAGCCATTCTTCGTTTTCCGAAAAGTACGGGAGCATATCTGCCGCCGTCTTGTCAAAAGCTTCCGTTACTGCTGTTCCGTTTTTAAAGAGTTGGATATAAAAGCGATCTCTTTTTGCATCTATCACTGCGGCAATACTTCCATTCCACACCTCATACTGTGATGCAATGCATGGAAGTGTAGGAACGGGAATAAAGCAGCTATTACTGCTGAGCTGTAGCGCTTTTGCCGCGGCGAAGCCAAGTCTTAGGCCGGTAAAAGAACCGGGTCCTTCCGGCGCCAGTACTATTTCCGTGTCGGCGGCAGTAAATCCCGCTGCTGACACGGCAGCATCAATCAGAGGGAGCAACCGTTCAGCATGGGACGGACCGTTACCGGCGAAGGATTGAGTAACCAATCCTTTAGAGCCAAGCGCTGCAATTGTAAGGGTCGGAGTGAGGGTATCTATTGCAAGTATATTCATGGTGCCGCCTCATATTCGATTAAGCTGTCCGTTTGATACGGCCAGTTTGTGATAGTAATAGTTCTGCTTGTATCTTCTTCTGTTTTGATATGGATAAGGATGGTGCGTGCCGGTAATTCGGACATAATTTTTTCACTCCACTCGATGATACACACGCCCTGACCGTAGAGCATATCTTCAACGCCGAGATCTAAAAAATCTTCAGGTGAGCTGAGACGATACACATCCATGTGGTAAAGAGGCAACCGTCCATAATATTCCGATATGATGGTGAAAGTGGGGCTGGTAACTGCTTCGGATATACCAAGCCCTTGCGCAATACCTTTTGTCAGCTGCGTTTTCCCTGCAGCAAGCGACCCTTGCAATGCGAGCACATCGCCTGCATTGAGTAAGCAGCCCAAAGCCTGTCCAAAGTTAATAGTATCTTCTACCGTTTTTGTTCTGTATACCATATCAGCCCTAACTTTTTTCTTTCTTAGTTAAAGAAAACATCCTTCGTAATAGTTACAAGCGCAAATATACTATTCCGAAATCTGCTGTTTGTATAGGCCATCAACAGGAGTAAGAGAACGAATAGGATTCCTTAACAGATAATTTACTATCAATAAGTTTACCCCCAGCAGTATATGCGGTATCCCATAAAAATCAAACTTTTCATAATAACTTCTCCTTTTATTTTAGCATAACACTTGGATAAACCTTTGTCAAGTATCTTGTCTCATCGTAAAAAAATAACTATAATGCGTTTTTATTGTTGTGAACTATGTACAAAGAAACATCCCGTATTTATTTTGAAGATGATTACTGTGCGGTTGCGTATAAAGCAAGCGGCGAGCATTCCCAAACGTTTTTCGCGCCGCTTTTTCCGCATAAACCGTTTGTCACTCCAGTCAACCGGCTTGATACTCCCGTATCCGGTCTTCTACTGCTAGCTTTTTCTGCACAGGTACAAACGCTGTTTTCCCGCGCGTTTGAAGCCGGATCTGTGCAAAAAGAATATTGGGCAATATGCGAACGGTCTACAGTACACTCCGCAGCAGTATCGGAGCCGCAGCGGCTGGAGCATTGGCTCGGCTTTCATACCAAAACACAAAAAGCTTTTGCCGGCGCGGCTCCTATCGATATAACTCATGCAAATACAACTGCTGCCGATATCACAAAACCTAAAAAGCATAAGGAGCCGGCGCTTAAAAAAGCCGTTTTATATTGGACTTTATGCGGAGAAGGCGACCGGTACGACTTTATCCGTATCAGTCCGGAAACAGGGCGCACGCATCAGATTAGGGTACAGATGGCAGCCGCCGGACATCCCATCAAGGGAGATTTAAAATACGGAGCGCGGCGCAGTGAACCGAGCGGCGGCATACGGCTGCATTCCTACAAGCTCTCGTTTATCCATCCGGTTACGCACCAAAACATTACCGTTGAAGCGCCGCCGATGCAGCCCGATACCCTCTGGAAAGCTTGCATAGAGGCATGCACAAACAATACAGCGTTCACAAATAAAGGACACCATGAAGCAGGTACGGACACAACTGCCCCGGCTGCATTACCTACAAGCCATCAGATAGGCGCGGAGCGGCACCTGTGAAGCGGTCGAAGCAGGTAAGCGGGGCAGCCGCGTTCGAAGCTTACTACAACGCTCTTTTCGACAACCGTTGGACGGCGCTTCGGGAAGCGCTCTTACAAGAGACGCAACCGGTGGCGTTTTCGGTATGCGGCGGAAAGCCGTATTATCTTGACCAGGCGAGTATCTATGCGGCACAGGCGCTTCCGCCGATTGATGAGGGCAGCTATTTGGATATGTGCGCCGCTCCGGGCGGCAAAACGCTGGTACTCGCCTCCGGTATGGGACAGGAAGCGCAGATACAGGCAAACGAGTTGTCGCGGGCACGCCGAGCACGGCTGCTAACCGTACTTGATGAACACCTGCCGCCGGACATAAGCGCCCGCATCGAAGTTACCGGTTATGACGCCGCTACCTTCCCCCGCTATCGGCAAGCCTATTACGACCGCATTTTGCTGGATGCACCTTGTTCTTCGGAGCGCCATGTGATTACCGATGCGAAATACCTTGCATGCTGGACACCGGCACGGATTAAAATGCTGGCACAGCGGCAATGGGCACTCCTTTCGGCAGCTTTTCTGCTGCTTAAACCGGGCGGCTTTTTAGTATACGCCACCTGCGCGCTTGCCGATGAGGAAAACGACAGCGTTGTACAAAAGCTGTTAAAAAAATACGGAACCGAAGCTGCCATCCATAGCGGTACCGCAGCAATGGAATTTGGCGCGGCAAATCCCGAAACAATCGGCAAAAACAGTACACCGCCCATACTCGGCGAAAAAACGCTGTTTGGCAGCCGGTTTTTACCCGATACCTGCGGAGGAGCAGGCCCCTTGTATTTTTCGCTTATCGAAAAAGTGAATCACGAGAAGCTGTAAAAAACAGGTTCTTTTTAGGCCGCTCTCACAGCAAAGAAGGAATACCATGATAACAGAACAGACAGACCATAGTGAAAAAACCGGCATAGCCGATACGCCGCCGCAGGGACGCCCCATCAGAACCTTTGTACTGCGAAAGGGGCGGATTACTGAGGCTCAAAAAAAAGCGTATGCCGAATATGCGCCGCGCTGGTGCATCCCCTACAAAGCGCAGCAGCTTTCCTTTCCGGGGATTTTTGCGAATGATCACCCGGTCATCATCGAAATAGGCTTCGGCATGGGAGTCGCAACAGCTGAAATCGCAGCACAGCATCCCGAAATCAACTATATCGGAATTGAAGTTTTTCAAGCAGGGGTCGGGAAGCTGTTAAACGAAATTGAACAGCGCGATCTTAAAAATATCCGCATTATCGAACACGACGCTATCGAAGTATTGGAAAATATGATTCCCGACGCCTCAATTGCAGGGTTCCATATCTTTTTTCCCGACCCGTGGCAAAGGAAAAAACATCACAAACGACGGCTGCTCCATCGCCCGAGAACCGACCTGCTGGCTCAAAAACTGCAAGAAAACGGCTACCTTTACATGGTAACCGATTGGTACGACTATGCGGAGGACGCCTTTGCCGAACTTTCGGCCACCGAAGGGCTCCGTTCAAAATACGAAGGTTTCGCCCCTCCGCAGCCATGGCGTCCCAAAACCAAGTTTGAACAAAAAGGCCTCGATAAAGCGCACCCCATCACCGAGCTGATGTTTATCCGGACTAGGCAATGCGCACCCTTGCATGTTCCAATCGGACAAGTTATACTCGATCAATAATGGCATCTCCGATAATTAGAAAACACGTCACTATTCGTTTTTTGCATAGAACCGTACTTTTCCTCTTTACCGTTCTGATTGCCTTATTTGTTTTATTTATTTTGGGGAATGTTCAAAACTTTCTGGATTCAAGTCAGATTATTATTCTACGATTTCTGATAGCAGGCGGCATCTTACTGTTCTTAGTTGCTGTTTTTGCCTTTTTGTTTGAGATTAACTATAGTATTTATTTACGGAAACCCTACTACCTCGGTCGCTGCATTATCAGCGGTATCGCCTGCATATTCGGGCTGGCAATCGCAATCGTAGCTTCCGCTATTCTTCTACTTTCTAACGGTATCAATCAGGCATAAGGACATACAATGATTTTTCGGAAAAAACTGTACGCAGGAAGAGCAGCCGTATGCGCCCAAAATACACAGGAGCAGATCAAAACTGCCGTCGTTACCGCATACACACGCTTTTTGGAACTCAACAGATTGCATGAGAAAGACATCATTTCCCTACAATTTTCGATTACATCCGATATAACGGCAGCAAATCCTGCAACTTTATTGCGCTCCGCCGGTTATGCTTCTGCGACTGTGCTTTTTTGCAGTGCGGAACCGAATATCGACGGCAGTCCTCATGGTATAATCCGTTTTCTCTTTTATTACTATGGGAAAAAGAAAGCCGTACCGGTTTATTTGGGCGGGGCGGAAAAACTCAGGCCGGATCTGTTTAATCGTACAACATAGCGGATATTCCTGAAAATTACGGTTTTTAGCGGGTTCCTATTTTATTTTTCTTTAAGGATATTCTACTTTTATGAGCAGCAAAGAAAACAATGCATCCGTATGGGTTGTAAGCCGTGAATATGCCGGTTTTGCAGAAGCCGGAGGCGTAAAAAACGTTGTAAAATCGTTGGCAGAAGCAGCTGCCGATTCCGGTTTTGCGGTTACGGTATTTTTGCCCCATTACGGTAACAATAGCGAGGTTCTGGATAACTGTACAGGAGAAGTGAACATCCGTGTCGGCGACACATCGCATTTAGTGAGATATTTTGAACTTTTCAGGAAAAATATCCGTTTCATCTTTATCGACTCCGGCATTTTCACGGAAAAAAAAAAGATATTTATACCTACTGCACCGAAGAACTCGATTATTTTAGGGAAAAGCTGCACCGGCCCGATCTTAAAAAAGGAGACGGTTACGTAGACAGCCATGAAATGAACGTATTATTCCAAAAAAGCAATCTATTGCTATGGGTTACGGCATCATATCGCTCCGCAGGTATTGCACTGCCATGATGCCCACACCGCTTTGCTGCCTGCGTTTATCTTCGCCCGCTGTACGGGTAGGCGGCTATTTAGGCATACACGCGCACTTATCACTATTCATAACGCAGGGGACGGCTACCGTCAAACCTTTTATTCATTTGAATATGCGGCACATTTAACCGACCTCCCCCGCAGGGTATTGGAATACGGCAAAATCGATTATACCGTCGAACCCTTTCTTGTCGGTTCCGCCTTTGCCGATTTAACGACGGTTTCTCCGTGGTATGCAAAACAACTGATTTCGCCGGAACATTCGCCGTATTCCTATCTTTTTCCAAAAAGCCTTGCCGAAAGGCATATTCACATTACCGGTATCACCAACGGAATTGACTTTACAGCCTATAATCCTTGCAATACGGAATGTTCAGGGCTTCCCTTTGCATTCGACGTACAAAAAGAACAATTTGAAGGAAAATATGCCTGCCGTTCATTTTTATTGGATAAATTGCAGACGCAGACCTGTACAGCGCCACTGTATGATGGCATACAGCAATACGGCAGCATAGACCGACAGGAGAAAAATAAAACACTCTACCTGATGTATCACGGCCGGTTGGTTCGGCAAAAAGGCGTAGACGTATTACTCAAAGCAATTCCCCTTATACTGGAACACTCCCCTAGCCTGCGATTCATCGTAATGGGACAGGGAGACCCCGAGCTTGAAGCCGAAGCAATCGCTCTCGCTGCCGCGCTGCCCGGGAAATTTGTGTATTGCAAGGGATATAACCGGAAGGCTGCTCGGCTCATCACTGCCGCAGCGGACTTTATTGTTTTACCAAGCTTATTTGAGCCATGCGGCTTGGAGGACCTTATCGCGCAGGTCTACGGTACTATCCCGATTGCAAACGCACAAGGAGGCTTACAGAAAATCATAGACGGAAAAACAGGCTTCTTATACAAGCTCCCGGACGGCGAAGAACAAAATACCGACATACATATTAAAATATTAACGGAGGCCATACTGAAACAAGCGGAACATTTTTTTACAAGCGATAAAACAAAACTCATCGATATTCCATATTTTAAAAATATTATTTTACAGGCATACACAGCACTCCATACGAAATTTTCTTGGAAGCATATTTTTGTCGAACAGTACCTAAAACTCTATTTCCCTAATAGGTGATTTTTTCTTGTTATTGAAAGCCCCTCATTTTATGCCGATATAGAAAGGGAGAACCAATCAACAAGGGAAAAAATGAAAAAAGAGATTATTATAAATTTTTTGAATAAGCATTGGGACGAGTTTACTACTTTATTATCCGGGATAACTAATGCGATGCCTAGCCGCACACTTATGGAGGAAATTCCCGATGACCTCTGCGAATTTACAAATTTACTTTCAAAAATACTTGCAGTGCGGCAAATGTACACAACTGATAAACAGAAGGGACTGTTAGAAAAAGCACAGCAATTTCGAAAAAATGACTCTTCCTATAACAGAGAAGAACACGCGTCAATTATCGTTAAAAACGGCCTTTTTATGGTACAGCCTCAGCAATACAATGAAACATTGGATAGCTCTTTTAAGACACTTGTCGATTCGGTTCTCTAGCAAAAAATAATAATTTATGAATAATAAAGTACCTCTAATAAGAAATATAACATTTAATAGGAAATGCAAAATATGAAAGACAAAAAAACTGAATTGGAACTTAAAAAAGTAGCTATGCCCATTCCAGCCAAACGACGATTCGGCGATAGAAAAGAAGGAAGACGTATCCGTTCGGTAGAGCCTATGACGGTAGTGGCTCCCTTTATTATGCCATCAAGAATAGGATCACAAAATTTATTTCAAGACAGCATCAATGTAGCGGCAATTGAACATTTCGTGCATAAAAAGAGGGCAGAAGGCCTTACCGGTTTCGGTATTATGCATGTAGTGATCGCTGCCTATGTACGAACTATATCTCAACGGCCGGGAATTAACCGATTTTTAAGTGGATTACGGCTTTATGCTCGCCATAATATAGAAGTTGTTATGGCTGTCAAGAAAGAGATGACGCTGGAAGCCGAAGAAACAATGATGAAGTTTTTCTTTGACCGAAGTGCAACCGTTACTGATGTATATAACGAGATGACCCATAAAATAGATGAATATCGAAATACGCGGAAAGAAAAAGAGAGTGCTTTTGATAAAATCGCACGTAAACTTGGATTTATGCCGAATTTTCAATTACGTGCAGCGATCGCGTTTCTGAACTGGCTCGATTTCCACAACTTGTTACCGGAAAGATTGAGACTGCTCAGTCCTTTTCACTGTTCTGTTGTATTCTCTTCTATGGGATCATTAGGTATCCGTCCTATATTTCACCATTTGTACAATTTCGGTAATGCCCCCGTATTTATTACTTTTAGTGCAATGCGGAGATCACAAGAAATTACGCGAGATGGCACGGTTACTAACATACGGAACCTCGACCTTACTGTTACAACCGATGAGCGCATCTGCGACGGATTTTACTATGCATCCGCTTTCCATGAATTGCATAAATATTTAGAGGAACCTGAATTGCTTGAACAGCCGCCCGAAAAGATTATCTACGATATAGAATAAAGCTGTACATGGATACTTGACACATGTAAAAAAATCGGATATAAGTTCTTTATTATTTTTGCCGTTGTAGCTCAGTCGGTAGAGCAAAGGACTGAAAATCCTTGTGTCGACAGTTCGATTCTGTCCGACGGCATTATTCTTTTCCTGTCTTTAGTTTGCTTTTAATAACTGCTTATTTTTAATCTCTATTCTTCAATATAAATAATACGGATATGTAAAAGCTGCTCGGTATTAGATCCTCAAAAGACTTCAGTTTTTTAGCGATTTTCACAAATGTGTATATGCTGTAAAAGAACGTGTGACAGATTACCGGCGTGATGAAGAAGCCGTCACTTCTGTTAAGGCGGCTTCTTCATCATATTATTTAATTACTATGATGCGCACGTCCGATAATAATCTTCCGTTGACTTTCAAGGCTCTGTTGAGGCCGCATATAAATTCTCGTCATAAAGATGATAAAGAATACCGCTGCAACGACAATACCGACGACATACGAAATCGTAATTCCCTGCATGCCGAGCCGAACCAGATTGAAACACTCCGGCGCATACATCAGATAGGTAACGGAAACAGCCGACATAAAGGTAGCAGGAATAACCGCGATCCAGCAGCGATTCCGGTTAGGATAGTTTGTCGCAAGGTAAGCGCCGCCCGTCCATAAAACAATCATCGCAAGCGTTTGATTTGACCATGAGAAATAGCGCCACACAACGTTGTAGTTGATAAGCGAAATGCAGTATCCGACCAGCAGTAGCGGCACCGCGATTGAAAGCCGTACCTTCAATTTCTTTTCGTCGAGTTTAAACCAGTCAAAAATAATCATACGAGCACTGCGGAACGCGGTATCGCCCGAAGTAATAGGACACGCAATAACGCCGACCATAGCGATTGCACCGCCGACCGTCCCAAGAAGGCCGGTACAGATGGAGTAAACCGATTTTGAATTACCACCGCCGATGTCGAGGAGAGCTTTAAGGCCGGTACCTGATCCGTCTTTGTTCCAAAAGAACGCGATTGCTGCCGACGCCCATACCATTGCGATGATACCTTCGGCAACCATTGCGCCGTAGAAAACCCAGCGTCCCTCTTTTTCATTCTTTAACGTACGCGAAACAATGGGAGACTGCGTTGCGTGGAAGCCTGAAATAGCGCCACACGCTACCGTAATAAACATCAACGGCCAAATAGGGCGCTGGTGTGCACTTGGGTAGAGGTTTTCGAGTGTCAGTTCCATCATAGGGCGGGTTCCGCTATTCAGCATTGTTGCAATCGAAACGCCGACAGCCATTAAAATAAGGAAAATGCCGAAAATCGGATAGAATCGTGCAATAACCTTATCGACTGGAAGAAGGGTCGCAAGGAAATAGTATACAAGGATGATAATTGTCCACACTTTTACATTCAGCCATTCCGGAGTCAGCAGCGCAAGCAATCCCGCCAGCCCCACCATAAATACGACACCGACCATAACGAGCAGCACCAAGCCGAATACACGCATGATATTCTGCATGGTATGACCTAAGTATTTACCGGTTATTTCGGTAATACTGGCGCCGTCATTACGTACTGAGAGCATACCGGAAAGATAATCGTGTACACCTCCGGCGAGCAACGTACCGCCGACAATCCAAAGATAAACGCTTGGTCCCCCCCACAAAGCGCCGGAGATTGCGCCGAAGATCGGCCCTAAACCGGCAATATTCAAAAGCTGGATTAAAAAAGCTTTCGGTTTTGAAATCGGCACATAGTCTATTCCGTCAGGATTAGCCATAGCCGGAGTCCGATTGGCTTCATTCGGACTAAACACTTTTTTCTACAAATGTACCGTACACTAAGTAACCGACAATGAGTGCTGCAATACACAGCAAAAACGTTACCATAAAGAGTACCCTCCTGTGAATTGGATTTATGAATGACCCGTGAGCTTGCATTACTATTGAGTCATTACATATAAAGTATAAATCCGTTTTTCTCGCTTGTAAATAAAAAAAGGAGAAAATATAATCTAAATATAAATCCCACACCGATCCGTTTCCATCCACCTTAATTCCTACACAGCTTCCGCCATAATCCGCCGGCCTATATACAACACTGCTCCAGTGTCGCTCTGTCGATTAAAGACGGAACAACCCCTACCCGCGTTGTCGAAAATCCGGCGGCATAAAGTGCATACGGCAATGCGTCAGACAAGCTTTTTTGTTCGGATAAAAAGACGGCCAGTGCCGCAATAAAGGCATCGGCAGCTCCAGTTGTATCGATGGGTTTGAATATATCGACAGCTGGGAACCATCGCTCGTATTCGGAAGTTCGTACATAACAGCCATCGCTGTCGAGCGTTACGATAACCGTCTTGACGCCTTTTTCCAAAAACCATGCGACTTTTTCTTCCAATGTTCCGGCAATGGGACACAGTCTGTATAATTCTTTACGGTTCGGAATAAAATAATCCAGTTCCGGTAAAAGTTCTTCCGCTATTTCTTTTACGGCGGAAGGTTTCAGCATAATTGCAACGTTATATTTTCGTGCGGTTTCAATCGTCTTTTTAACTGCTTCCATAGGTATTTCGGTTTGCAACAAACAAAAAACTGCATCGGTAAAGAGCTGTTCGCTGCGGTATATTGAATCTGCAGAAATCGTTTCATTAGCACCGCCGTATAATACGATACCGCTTTCTCCATCACCTTGGATATGAATATAGGCTTTACCGGTAGAATGCTCTTCGTCTACATGCACAGCCGTTGCATCAATGCCGTTATCATGTAAGAGGTTCAAAATCATATCACCATCAAAGTCCCTTCCGACATTGCCGACCAGCGACACCTTGGCACCGAGCTTCGCCGCACCGACCGCTTGATTTATCCCCTTGCCGCCCGGTATTATCGAAACACTTTCAGCAGAAATGCTTTCTCCGGTCTGAGGATAATTGTTTACGGTAAGCAAGATATCCATATTGATACTGCCTACAACGATGATTCGTTTTTTACGCAAGGGTGCAGGTAGATCAATGCTTTTGTAATGATTACAAGTAAATGCTTCGGTATATGTCGGTATATCCGTTGCTTTCTTTTCGATTTTATCTATTAAATACCGGCATACAAAGCCTCCGAAATGAAATAAGGAAAGCGGAATCGCCGATATGGGCGGAAAGGGTTTGATATATTCCGCATCGTCGATACAGATAACGGAAAGATCCTGCGGTATCCGGAATTTATGTACCGTTGCATACTCATACGCCGTTACCGCCGTATCCCAATCACAGCAAACAAGCGCAGAACAATTATGTACCGAAAGCGCTTCCTGAACATTTTTACATTCAACATATAAACAATGGTGATCGAATAGACACCGCTCAACGCCTTGCCGTATTGCACATTCTTGCATATCGGTACCATCATATAAACAGCGTATTTTCGTATGCCCCAATTGTAACAATATATCTGCTGCGGTATATCCTGCTTTTTGGTAGTCATAGAATATACCGTTGGAACCGACAGCATTGGTATTCAGCGCTAGAAACGGAATACCGCGTTTATGCAACACCGCAGCAGCTCCAGTTCTATTGCATACTGTCGCCGCCGTTCCGACACTATCACCTTCTGCAACAATACCGGAAGTATCATTTTCTGCAGCAACTTCGACGGGTTCCCATAGAACCGCTTCTACCCTATTCTTACATAAGGCGGCGATGTGTTTTGATTCGCTTTCCGCAGAAGTAGAAAGGCACACCTGCACTTGGTACCCTTGCCGCTCCGCTTCATGCAAAAAACCGTTTGAGATCGATTGCCGTTTTTTTATGCCCGACAGTACAAGCCCTAATAAAAAGCTTTTTGAATTCGTATTATTTTTAATAAAATCATAGGGAGTGTACCGGTATTCCTTAACGATTTTAAGCACTCGTTCGCGCGTTTCAAGCTTTATCCCTTTATCCTTTCCGTTGATAATTTTTGAAACCGTCGAAACGGAAACACTGGCAAGCTCGGCTATATCATTTATCGTCAAAGGGTACCTCTGCCGCCGAGGGGATTGAGGTTTGCGCTCCCTTACGGGTAACAACAATTGCTGCGACCTCAGTTGCATAACGGACGGCCTGCAGTAGCGAAGAACCGGACGCAAGCCGAACCGCAAGCGCAGCTGTAAAAGAATCACCGGCGGCTGTCGTATCGACAACGGGAACGGAACGAGCAGGTACAAGATGCTTTCCCTCCGATTCGGAATTTACAAAAGCACCTTTTTCGCCGAGTGTAACAATGACATTCTTTACACCTTTTGTACGCAGCATATCGGAAGCGCTTTCATAGTCCGAAACATCTTTGCCCGTCAGTAATGAGAGTTCCGTCTCGTTCGGCTTGATAATATCAATGTATGCATAGAGTTCGGAAGGAAATAGTTTCGGTGCAGGAGCGGGATCAAGAATAAATGTCTTGCCTAATTCTTTTGCCCTGCGGGCGGCGTACACTACCGTTTGTATCGGTATTTCCAGCTGACACAATATGATATCACAGCTGTGCAGCAAATCGTCGTTATCGGCGATATCTTTTTCTGACAGTGTTTTATTAGCACCGGGAACAACAACAATACTGTTATCGCCCGCATCGTTTACCGTTATCCACGCAAGTCCTGTTGCGCAATCAGTGCGTACTAAAAGGCGGGAAACATCCACGCCTACAGACTGTAAGCTCTTCTTTTCGATTTCAGCATAGCGGTCTACGCCGACCGCTCCGAACATAACCGTTTGCGCACCTAACGAACCAGCTGCGTATGCTTGGTTTGCTCCTTTTCCGCCCGGTATCATATCGACAGTTTCCGCTAAAATCGTTTCGCCTGCTACCGGTATATGCGGAACACGAACTACCATATCGGCATTTAAACTGCCGATAACCAATATCTTTTTCATATTCATGCTTCCTGTTATTTTATGTATACGCCATACAGCATTGCTCAAGCAGCCGGACAAAACCTTCTCGATCGATATCCATACAAGCTGTAACATTCGGTTTTGGTCTGTTATTATTTACCCGCTTATCTGCAAGCGTCATACCGGCGGTATACTTTCCTTGCGTCTCGATAACAACATAGTAATCGCATACTTTAAACAACTCAGGTTTGATCAAATACGCAATAGTACACGCATCGTGGATAGGTGCGCCTTGGAATCCCAAATCAGAGTGAAAGCGGCCGAAGAAATCGAGCAACTCTGCAACCAGCACGGCAACCCGTTTTTCGGATTTACGCAGTCTTTCTATTTCTTCCGAAAAGATCATCGCTTTTTCGGTTACATCCAGTCCGCACATCACAATGGGAATACCGCACGAAAATACAATATGTGCCGCCTCGGGATCGACAAGGATATTAAATTCCGCTGCAGATGACCAATTACCGTGATCGATACCGCCGCCCATTAAACATATCTGCTTGAGATTTTTTTTCACATCGGGATATGCTAACAGCAAAATTGCAAGATTCGTCAGGGGGCCTGTTACGACAAACGTTACCGGTTCGGGGCTTTCAGAGATAAGCCGGCGGTGCAGTTCCCATGCGGATTCAGGCACACCGGTAAAATCCGTCTCCGGCAGAACCGGTCCATCCAACCCTGATTCACCGTGCACACTCGGTGCAACTTCCAATCTTCTGACGAGCGGATACGATGCCCCTTTTGCAAGCGGCGGAGCTTTTCCTAAAAACGAAATAATCTTGCGTGCATTAGTATATGTTTTTTCAACGGTTTGATTACCGGCGCTGACACTGACACCCAACACTTTGAGCTTTTCGGATGCAAACGCCATGATCAATGCTATTGCATCATCATGCCCGGGATCACAGTCAATTATAATCGGTATTTTATTGTCCATAGTTTTCTCCTTCAAGCGATTTGCGCTTTCCTACCGCGCTTCCGCCATGCTGAAAATACAATCAGTCCGACGACGGTTGAAATATAAGGAACGGTTTTTATGAATTCATCTGGGATGCTCATCGCCGCTAATACATTCGACAAGGCATCGGCAAAGCCGAAAAACAAGGCTGCAAACATCGTCGGCACCGGAGCCAACCGTCCCATTGCCGCAGCAGCCAACGCGATAAAACCGCGCCCCGCTACCATGCCTTTTGTAAAGGTACTCATGTATGCCATCGAAAGGAATACACCGCCTAACGATGCCAACAATCCGCTGATAAGCAATGCGATAACTCTGGTCTTACGAATAGGTATCCCGACGGATTCCGCTGCATCGGGATTTTCGCCTACGCAGCGAATGTGCATACCAAGCTTTGTTTTATACAGCAAAAACCAGACGGCAAATACCGTAAAGAACGCAATGTATGTCAACACGTTTTGCCCCGACAGAATGCTGCCTAACACGGGAATAGCGGCGATACCCGGTATAACCACTTTAGGAAACACCAATGAAACTAAGGAGGATGTACTGCCTTTATCGTGAATCAGCACATACATAATAAATACCGTTCCGCCTGCGGCCAATGTGTTTAACGCAATACCGGATAAAATGATGTCTGTTTTTAGATACAGCGCAAAGTAAGCCAGTAACACAGCAATTAATAAACCGCCGCCTAACGCAATTAAAAAGCCTATAAACAAACTGCCGGTTAAGCCAGTCCCCAGCGCTCCGAATGCCGCGGCAAAAAGCATAATGCCTTCCAATGCTATATTTGATGCACCTGAATTTTCCGCAACAACCGAAGCTTGTGCGGCAAACAATAGCGGAGTCGTAACACGCAAAACGGAATAAGCAAACTCCGCAGTTAAAATATAACTCAAAAAGTTATCCATCTAAGCCGCTCTCCTGTTGCATTTTAATGAGTGCTTTTTGCCGCCATTTACTTAAAAAGGCCTGAGCTGCGGCAAGCATTATAATAACACCTTGAATGATTGAAACCATTTCTGCAGTAACGTCCGTAGATGTCGCCATCTTATCGGCACCGATTTTTAAATACGCCAAAAAGAAAGCAGCAATCGGAATATAGTGCGGTTTATTTTTTGCAAGAATAGCGACAACGATACCGTCAAACCCGTACCCCGGCAAGCTTTGCCATTGGAACCGGTCATACATTCCCAATACCTCAACCGAACCGCCGACGCCCGCAATAAAACCGCCGATAAGCTGTGAGTATGCGATAATTGCCGTCGTGTTTAAGCCGGCATAACGGGCAAAGCGGATATTCCTTCCGGTTTGCATCAGACGATACCCCCATGCCGTACGGCGGATAAACAATACGGTCAGCACTACTACGGCGCACAATATCAACAGTCCGAAGTGCAATCGCATTCCGGGAATAAGACGTGCCAATTTTGCATTGGCAGGAATCAGGTACGTCGCCATAAATCCTGCCGACGGATCTTTAAAGGTCGTATTGGCAAAATATTTGGTTATGTAAAAGAATACATAATTCAACATTAAAGACGAAACCAACTCATTTGCATTCCATCGCTGCTTTAAAAAAGCCGGAACCCAGCAAACGACAGCACCGCATAACCCGCCGATAATAATCGATACAAGCGGTGCAATAACAGGAGGCAGCGGTATAAGCAATGCGGTAAATACTGCAACGGCACCACTCACATAAAACGCCCCTTCCGCACCCATATTAAACATATCTGCGCTGAACATAACGGCAACTGCAAGACCGGTAAAACTGAGCGGAATACATAACTCAAGTACGTTACCGAAACGGCGTGCCGATTCAAGCGGCCCTAAAAAGAGCTTTGAAAAAGCGAGCAGCGGTTCTTTACTGACAAATAAAATAATAAGAAACGATAAGAGCACCGCAATGCCGATCGCTGCAGCAAACCGTATCAATTCAAATCTTTTTTCAAATGAAAGGCGTCCTATTAATTTCATCGTAAACATCCTGCAAGTTCATGTGCACCTTGCTTTTTTAAGCCGAGCATATACTCTCCCAACTCAGTTTCGCTAACCATACCGGCATCCGGAAAATATGCTGTAATTTCACCGCCGTACATTACAACCAAACTGTCGCTTATTTCCAGAATCTCAGCCAAATCTGCCGAATTCACCAAAATAGCAGCACCGTTATCGCGCATTTCAATAATCTTTTGATGAATAAACTTTGCAGCGCCGATATCAACACCTCTTGTCGGTTGATCTGCGATAATACATCCTGCCGAGGTTGAAAATTCGCGTGCAATAATAACCTTTTGCATATTTCCACCGCTCAGCATTTTTACCGGCACATCGGCACTTTTTGTTTTAATCATAAATTGGTTGATAAGCGTATCAGCCCATTGTTTTATTTCATTCTTCTTTAGAATGCCCTTATGTACAAAGCGCTCATCTTCCGTAAAGACGGCAAATAAATTTTCTTGAATGGAAGCAGTTACCGCCGTTCCTACTTTTATTCTATCCTGCGGTATATAGGAGATACCTTCTTTTCTGATTGCAGCAATACTGCGCGATGTTATATCTTTACCGTTTAACATTACGCTTCCTTCAGTACAGTGCTGCAATCCGGTTATGGTATCGATCAACTCTTTTTGCCCGTTCCCTTCAACACCGACAATACCGAGAATTTTCCCCGCAGGCAAATCAAAACTCACATGCTTGAGTATGGGACGCCCGGCATCATCATCCATACATACATCCCGCAATTTTAAGACGGTCTCTCCGGGAACGCTCGGTTGTTTTTCTATTTCCCAATGTATATTTTTACCGACCATAAGGTTCGATATTTCTTTTTCAGAAATTTCTCCGGCGGAATACACGCCGACGGAAGTACCGTTACGCAATACGGTTATCCTTTCGCATATTTCTTTAACTTCATTTAATTTATGACTGATAAATATAATCGTACATCCCGAATTCCGCAGCTCTTTTAATTCAACAAATAATTCTTCCGTTTCTTGCGGAGTTAATACAGCGGTCGGTTCATCCAAAATTAAAATGCGCGCACCTTTATATAACGCCTTCAGAATTTCTACTTTCTGGCGCGTCCCTATGGGCAAATTTTTAATCTTTTCTTTCGGGTCAATAACAAAATGATATTGATTGATAATTTTTTGAGCCTGTTCGTTCATGAGTTTTTCACGAAGTAACGGGCCTTTTCCGGGTTCCATTCCAAGGCAGATATTTTCTGCAACACTCATCGATTCGACAAGCATAAAATGCTGATGTACCATACCGAATCCGTGACGAATAGCGTCAAGCGGGGATTTGATATGCAATTCGTTTCCATTATATAAAATCGTACCTTCAGTCGGTTGCTCAATACCGAATAATATTTTCATCAAGGTACTTTTACCGGCACCGTTCTCACCGACAAGCGCATGAATTTCTCCGGCGCGAACCGAAAAATTGACATGCCTATTAGCCGTAACACCGTTAGGATATATTTTTGAAATATCCTTCATTACTAAAATATCATCTGCCGTACTTTCAACATTCATTCGGATAGTCTCCGCATAAGCACGGAAAGTGAGGCCGGGGATTCCCAAAAAGTCGTTATGTTCGAGACATCCCCAGCTTCCGTGCAATGCTTTTTTAATTATGGGCGAGCGGAATCGATATATGCTGTTATATCGGCTTGCTTCATACCGAATGCTGTCTTAACTGCAATCTTTCCATTTCTGATTTGGGTTTCATACTCGGAAATATGCTTGCGAACTTCGGCAGGAACTTTTGCCTGATACACTTCATTATCTGCAAGACCGACGCAACCTTCATTTATTCCCAATGCTACGCGTTTCCCCCATATCAGTGTATTGCTTTGTATTTCTTTCATTGCAAGATACATGGACTTATCAACGCGTTTCAGCATCGAAGAGATAATGAGGTTTGATAAAACAGGATCAGTCTGCTTGTACAGCATAGCCTGATCGCTATCCACACCGATAATGAATTTATTCTTTTCCTTTGCAGCCTGCAGCGCACCTTCTCCGGCATTCGATGCGCAAACAAATATAATGTCGGCACCCATCTGATACTGTGTCAACGCAAGTTCTTTTGCTTTTGCAGAATCACTGAAATTTCCGACAAAAGAAGAAATGATTTTAATATCGGGAGAAACGGTTTTTGCACCTTGTATAAAACCGACTAAGAAATCGAGGATAACGGTATTATCCATACCGCCGATAAACCCGATTTTCTTCCCCTTTGTCATTTCCGCGGCAAGTACGCCTGCAAGGAAGGAACCTTCATTCTGCTTGTATTCTATCGAATAGGTATTTTTAAACAGCCCCGCAGAATCGGAAGCATAATCCATTGCCGTATCGTAGACGATGATTTTTTGATTCGGATAATCTTTTGTTATCTTTGATACAAGCGCCTGCATTTGCCACGTTCCGCAAAAAATAATATCGTGCTTTTCATCACAAAGATCACGCAATGCAGGTTCCCATTTTGAGTCATCATACCCGACTTCAACCACCTTGGTTTTGCAATGCAGTTCATTTGCGATCATCTTCATACCGTTGTTTGCGGAATCATGGAAAGACTTATCTCCAAGGTTTCCATTGATAATCAGCGCGACACTCGGTTCCTTTGAACCGCTGTTCTCTTTTGCACCGAAAGCAAACATAGACATGCCTAACAGTACAAACAGACTGACAGAAAGAATCTTTTTCATACATCCTCCAATTGTTTTACGACCGATACGGTCTTGTTAATAAGTTCTTGCAAACTTACCGTTTTATTTCCCCGTAAATAGGTTATAATTTCATCGCCAAAAGGATCCGTCCAGTGATCTTCGATTCCCTTTGTGCCTAACTTTGCACCAAGTGCAGCGCCCAGCTGTGCGGCATTACAATCGACATCTTGACCGCACATCGCGATATAGTGCATGACATCGTTAAAATTATCTTTGCCGAAATACAACGCAACTACTTCTGCCGCTGCATTCGGATACGCATGGATCCAGTTATACCGCTTGTATTTTTCTTCGCATGCCGCCCATGCCTCATAAAAATCCTGCTTTTTCATACACTGTGCCAATGCAAAGTGAAGCACGGAAGCATATTCCGAATCCCGTGGAATGCAGGAAACGGCTTTTTCCAAACATCTCCGCATGGGGTCTGCGCCGTATGCAAGGCTGACCAAAACAGCGTTAAACACCTCTCCGAGAATTCCATTCCCGTGGTGCGAAATTTCCGCGTCGCGCCATGCAAGCAGTGCAGCCTTACGAGGATTCAACGGGGCTACCTGACCGCACACGGCACCCCGCATTTGTGCACCGATCCATTCACGGTAGGGATTCCTAAACAGACCGCTTTCCGGAGGATACATCCCTCTACGTAAATTATCCAATGCAACCTGTTCGGCAGACCAACCGCAGGGAATTAACTCCAGCCATTGATCGGCAATATCGGCACTTGTCGGCATTCCCTGTGCTTTAAAGCACGCCTCGAGAAATGCGATCTCGTACGTTATATCATCGTTGTAAGTATTCGGCTTACGCACATACGTATGGATTTCGCCGAATTTTTTCTTTAGCTGTGCCGTCGTATATCCTTCAAGCGCCGTTCCAAAACCACCACCGCATAAACGGCCAAGCCACGCGGCCTTTGTTTTATCGTACAATACTGCATTCGACAGTGTTTCCGTTTCTGCTGCGGGAAACGCAATTGCTTTTTCATATTCGTCGAAACTTTGATAGAGCGTACTTTTCCAATAGTCGCTTGCAGTATCGCTCGGACACATAAAAAGGATATTAAATATGCGGGCAGTAATCCGCTGCAGCGTCTTCATATCATTCCGTTTTAGTGCATCAAGCCCTTCAGGAATCAAGTCCTCTGCAGCGCTTACGTCGCAGCCCAGCGCTTCTATAGACTGAACCGCCGCTATCACCACGCTTTCAGGGGCATGAGAGCCGGGCACATGACTTGCCCACTGCACACGAAGCAGATTATCCACCTGCTTTTCAGCGGCATTCGACGCCTCCCATGTTTGCTCGTCTTCCGATAGCACCACCGGAACGGCATTTTTTGTTAAATCGTAAATATATTCCCACGCTTTCATATCATCCTCGCATCGAATCTAACTTTATGAAAACATTTTTAGAAAACATTTTCATAACTTTACATACAGCATACACCCCAAAATTCCATCTGTCAAATGTTTTTTTGTGTAAAAGAGGCTGTTATTTTTACACATGGTGGTAATATCAAAGCAAAGCTGCAGGGACATTCAATCTATGCGAAACGTTTAATCTTCTGATGCTTTCCGCTGTCGACGGACTGTTGATTGACAGAGCATACAACATATCCTAAACTGTAAACATGAGCTTTCCACGGAAATTGCCGATCGGCATACAGAGTTTTAAGGTATTACGGGACGATCGCTTTCTCTATGTAGATAAAACAGCTTATATCTTTCAATTGGTAACAAGCGGCCGAGTCTATTTCCTCAGCCGTCCGCGACGATTTGGAAAAAGTCTTTTCCTTTCGACCTTGGCTGCATATTTCCGCGGTCAAAAAGAGCTATTCAAAGGACTATATCTTGAAAAGGCGGAAGAGGAGCAAGCGGTATGCGAAAACAGAGTTGCATGGCTTGAATATCCTGTGCTGTATGTACAATCCTTATAGCATACTCAATGCCTTTGATGATAAAGAGATCAAAAGCTATTGGTTTGGAACGGGAACACCGACATTTCTGGTTAATTACTTAAAAGAGGCTCGTTACTTTATTCCCGATTTGGACGGTCATGTTGAGCTGGATGAAGACGGGCTGCAAACCTATCGTGCCGTAGCTCAAGATGCACTGCCTATTTTGTTTCAAGCAGGATACTTAACCATAAAGAAATATATAGGTGATCTCAGACTTTATCGGCTCGGCTTCCCGAATGATGAAGTCCGGTATGGCTTTTTACATAATCTTTTACCCGCATATTCGGATGTACCGTTCGGTCAAACAGGGGTATGGGTAGGACGATTTGTACAAGACATCCGTGAGGGGAAAGTCGATAGCTTTATGGAACGGATGCAGTCGATTATAGCGGGGATACCCTATGATAATTTCAGTGAAGAGAACCTGAAGCTGCGTGAGCAGAACTATCAAACAGCGGTGTATTTGATCTTTGCGCTCATGGGACAGTTTGTACAGACTGAGGTACACTGTAATACCGGACGCTCCGATTGTATAGTACGCACAGCGGACAGCATGTACCTCTTCGAATTTAAGCTCTCCGGCAACGGCAGTGCAGAGGATGCGCTCAAGCAGATTAAAAACAATGGTTACGCTGAACAGTATAAGACTGACGGGAAGAAGATTATGCTGATCGGGAGCAGCTTTAGTGAAGATACACGGACTATCAAAGAGTGGAAAACCGAGGTGCTTGAAAAATAATCGCTAAGGCTGACAAGACGCGGTTTTGTTATAATCCGATCCAATGTGAAGATACGGCAAGCTCTTTTGCATAACGTACTTACCGATGGTGTGACTTTCTAAAGATATAGCATACGACAAAGGAAGAAAGTTGTGTTTGAGCGGAAGTCTTAAAAACGGTATATTTTACAAAGCCGCCAGAGTGGCAGGAATGCGGTAAAGATTAGAAAGGAAGGCAGCGCTGCAGAAGCGAATCGTCATTTCCACAGCGCCTAAAAAAATTATTTATTCATAAATTTGAGCAGGTCGATAACGCGGTTGGAATATCCCCACTCGTTATCATACCATGACACTACTTTAAAGAAGCGCTTTTCGCCCGGGAGGTTATTCTGGAGCGTTGCCTTGCTGTCATAGATGGAAGATCGTTTGTCGTGAATAATATCGGTGGAAACGATGTCTTCGTTGCAATAGCCTAAAATCCCCTTCATATAGGTTTCGGAGGCTTTCTTGAATGCTGCATCCAACTCTTCAATAGAGGTATCTTTTGTTGCACGGAAGGTTAAATCGACAACCGAACCGGTGGGAGTCGGTACGCGGAATGACATACCGGTCAGCTTGCCCTTTGTTGAAGGTAATACTTCGCCGACAGCTTTAGCAGCGCCGGTCGTAGACGGGATAATATTGATAGCAGCTGCCCGTCCGCCGCGCCAGTCTTTCAGAGAAACACCGTCAACGGTTTTCTGTGTTGCGGTATAAGAGTGGATCGTTGTCATCAATCCCGTTTCAATTCCGAAACCTTCTTTTAAAATGACATGGACAAGAGGTGCCAAACAGTTGGTGGTGCAGCTTGCATTGGAAACAACGTGATGTTTTGCAGGATCATATTCATTTTCGTTTACACCCATAACGATGGTTTTAATGGGCTTTGCGGCGTCAGCGCTTTTACCAGGCGCGGAAATAATAACCTTCTTTGCACCTGCTTCCAAATGGCCGTAGGCTTTTTCGTTTGTGTACAAGCCGGTGCTTTCGATAACGAGATCGATGCCTAATTCCTTCCACGGAAGCTGAGCAGGGGTTAAGCCCTTGCCGGAGACGCATTTGATTTCATGCCCGTTAATCACCAGTACATCATCGCCTTTTGTACCGATTTCGGCATTCATCTTGCCCTGTACGGAATCATATTTAAGCTGATAGGCAAAATACTTTGCATCGGTTGAAAGATCGACAACCGCAACGACATCAAATTTATCCTTTCCAAGCAAATTCTGTTCAACCAATGCCTGGAACACAAGCCGACCGATTCTGCCGAATCCGTTAATAGCTACTTTCATATTTATCTCCTTAAAATAGTGGAACACACCGGAGAAAAGCCTTTAAATGATACTGCGGCTATTCTTTGTGTTCTATAACTCTTTTTTTAACTGTAAATAAAAAGAGTACGGTTGTCAATATTATCCATACGAGGGTTTAAGTTCCCGACACTTTGCGTCGGAGATGTCGATTGTGTTTACAGCCGCGGGTCGGTCGGCTCACTTTCCATAGCAAGCACGCCGAATGCACTTTCGTGAATACGCCGGAGCGGTTCTTTCCGTACAAAGCGTTCGAGCGCTTCAATACCGAGGGCAAACTCCTGTAAAGCGAGGCTCCGTTTTTTTGCAAGCCCCCGTTTCTTAAGCCGGGTAAGGTTTTCCGGCTTGCAATATTCCGGCCCGTAGATAATCCTAAGGTATTCTTTTCCGCGGCATTTTACGGCAGGCTGCAAAAGCGTACCGTCTGTACCATAAGCGGTAAATTGGTACGGTTTTACCACCATTCCTTCACCGCCCTCACCTGTAAGCTCAAGCCACCACGTTACCGCATCGGCAATTTCCGCCTCATTGTCCAAATGCACTATTTTATACGGCGTTAGTTTAAAAAGCGTGGAATCTGCATGGCATATCTCGGCGATCTGTTCCATGTGCCATTGGTGGGTTTTATCGGCATGAACAGCTCCCTCCGTTGCTAAAATATGGAACGGTGCAAGTTTGTAATCATCAATGCCGGTAACCTCCCAGCAATAGGCGCGGTATGCGGAAACAAATTTTTCCGCTGCCTGCTTTTTCTCTGCAAAGGTATGCAGCATCTCCCGAGCGCCTTCTATACCGCGCTGTGCCGTTAAACGCAGCACGGCTTCCGCTTCCGAAAGTGCATTGAGCGCCGCGGATCCCGTTGCTGCATATTGCGCTTGAATAAGGCTTTGCGCCTTTACCGACCACGGCATCAGTTCTGCATCCAGACACACCCAATCGGTCTGATGCTTTTCCCAAAAGCCTGAGCGGGTAAGCCCATCCCGTACCTTTGTTAGAAACGCATGTTCGGTTTCCGGTTCGTTAAAGAAATTCCGCCCCGTGCGGGTATAACAGATACCAAAGCCTTCCCCGGTAATACCGAAGCGGTGCGCTGCGGTTTGTTCATCTTTGCAGATAACGAGTACCGCGCGGGAACCCATGTGCTTTTCTTCGCAAACCACCGCTTGAACCCCGCGGCTTTTGTAATAGCCGATTGCTTCGGCGGGATATTCCAAGAAGCCGTCGAGTGTGCTTGTTTCGCAGGGAGACATGGTAGGCGGCAGATAGATAAGCCACTTAGGGTTTACCGCAAACCGGCTCACTGCTTCCAGTGCGGCGATGGAGTTTTCTTGCCGAATCAAAATGTTGTGTTTCAGCCGTGTTTGAACAATCCGCCGCCCCGTTACGTCTTCTATATCGAGCACATCATCATCTTGCTGCTGCAATGACATGATCGTATTGTGTGCAGTGTTGCTGCCAGCGGTGCGTGCTGCTGCTTTGTCCCCCGACGGCTGCGTTGTTCCGCTACCAACTGGAGGTACTGCCTCCTCGTTCATTGGCAGCAGGACTGCTTGGACTGCCGCGCTGCTGAGTTCTGCTACCTCCAGCGGCTTTACCGGTTCGCAGTACATTGTGTAAGCCGGTACCGAAACGAGTTCCTCTTCGGGGTAGCGCAGCGCGGTGAGGGAGCCGCCGAAGACACAGCCTGTGTCAATATCAATGGTGTTGTTCAGCCATTGTGCGGATGGCACAGGGGTGTGTCCGTACACAACCTTTGCACGTCCGCGGTATTCCGCTGCCCAGTTGTACCGCACCGGTAAGCCGAACTCATCCGTTTCTCCGGTGGTTTCTCCATACAAACAGAACGAGCGTACCGCTCCCGAACCGCGTCCCTGCATCTCTTCTTTGAGCCCCGCATGGGCAACCACGAGCTTTCCTGAATCCAACACATAGTGACTGACAAGCCCGTACAAAAATTCTTTTACATCGTTCTTGAATGCATCGGTTTCACCTTCAAGCTGCCGGAGTGTTTCAGCCAAGCCGTGTTTTTCCTGCACTGCCTTTCCGGTGAGTTTTTTTGTGGAGCTTCATATCATGGTTGCCCGGAACACAGAGCGCTGTACCGCTTCTGACCATGCTCATAACCAGTTTGAGTACGGCGGGCGATGCGGGGCCTCGGTCAATCAAATCACCTAAAAAAATGACCGTGCGGTTTTCAGGATGACTGACTTTTAACCCGTAGTTTGTTCCGTCGTCTGCTGTTTTTTCTATTATGTACCGCAGTTTTCGCAGCAGCTCAATCAACTCTTCGTAACAGCCGTGTACATCCCCGATAATATCGAAGGGGCCATGCAGCTCAGCCTTATCGTTATAGAGCTTCTCCCGCACAATCGCGGGCACGTTATCGGCCTCTTCTTCCGACCGGAATGTGTAGAGTTTTTTAAAGCCTTCTTTTTTTTTATACTTTTGAGAGAACGCTTTAAATCCTGCAGCTGTCGCCGGATAACATGGGGCGGAACGTTCCGGTCTGTGCGTTGCTGATTTCTCGTTTCACATAACTCCTGCGGCATATCAAAGACGATAGCAACAGGCAGTACGTGAAAGGAACGAGCAATGCTGATGAGTTTTTTCCGTGCATCAGGCTGAATATTCGTCGCATCCGCAACCGTGAGTAAGCCTTTTTTCAACCGCATCGAAATAATATAATAGAACAGTTCAAAGGCATCGTTTGAGGCTGCCTGATTATTTTCATCATTGGAAACGATACCGCGGCACGCATCCGACGAAACGGTTTCATACTGGGCGAAATGTTTTTTAGCAAAGCTGCTCTTGCCTGAGCCGGAAGCACCCACGAGCAGTACTAAGGCTGTTTTTGGTATTCTAATTTCCATACGTAAATACCGCCATCTGCGACGGCGCTCCTATGTTTTCTTCTTCTTCACCGACTGGGAAAAATGCAACCGTATAATTATTTTCACGCGCAACCCGTTCCGCCCATGCTTCAAATTCCGAGCGTGTCCATTCAAACCGGTGATCGCTGTGCCGCACTTTTCCTGCTGAAAGATTTTCGTAGCGTACATTGTATTCACGGTTCGGCGTGGTCAACACAATGGTCTGAGGCTTTGCGTAGGTAAACAGGGATTTTTCCAGCGCAGGCAAGCGGTTGGGATCGAGGTGTTCTATTACCTCAACAACGGCTGCGGCATCGAACCCGCTGAACCGTTTATCCCGATAGGTCAGTGAACTTTGAAAAAGCGAAAGCCGCTCGCGCTGCTTTTCAGGCATTTCGTTCCAGTGGAGTTTGTCTTGGCTTTTTTCTAATTCCGAATACGAAACATCAGTGCCGGCAATCCGGGTAAACTGCTTTTCTTTTAAGAGTAGTCTGAGCAGCTTGCCGTCGCCGCAGCCTAAATCAATAACACTTGCAGCCCCGCTCTGCTTTAATTTTTCTGTGACAAGTTTGAGCCGTATGTCATGGAGCCGCTCTTTTTTTACTTTTTGCAGCTGAGTGTGAGCGGCAGCAGTATCTTCTATTTTCGTAAGTTCATCTTGCTCAGCCTCATTATCAGTGTCGGGTATGATGCCGTCTTCCGCTGCCTGCAGTACTTCAAAGGCGGAACGCACCAGCGATTTTAGGTTGATTAAATACCGCGAAACAATAATTTCCCGTTCAGGGTGCTGCTCAAGCCAGCCCTTGCCCTTTTGCAGCAATTTTTCAACTTCATTCTGTGTGATAAAATAGTGCTTTTCATTATCCAAAACAGGAATGAGTACATAAAGGTGCGAAAGTAAATCCTTCAGCGACAGGGTATTTTTGAGTGTCAGGGTAAAATACTTTCCGTAGCCCCATTCGGAAAATTGTGTGTCGAGCAGGTGCCGTTCCGCTTCAACTGTGTACCCGAGCGGTTCAAAGAGCCGTTTAATCAACAGTTCACCACCCCGAGGTGCAGGCAGCACGGAGATTTTGGCGGTTAAGGCAAGCGGCATATCGATAAATTCAGGATGCTCTTTACAGTTGCCGTTCATCGCACTCGAAAACGCCTTTGAAATTGCGCTGCTCATAAAAGAAGACGCAACATACGGCCGGTCGTTGACATACTGTCCCAGTAAAAAATCTTTTCCGGCAAAATTCTTTGCGTTGCGTACCATCCCGATGGGATCAATATCCAAAAGGAGAGCCGCTGTCACTTTTCCTTTTTCACACTCCGGATAAAATATATATGCAGCACCGACTGACAGCTCAACCTGCTGTAATTTATCGGGATGCTTGTGCAGCAAAAAGCTTAAAGCTGCGGCATTTTCTCCTTCCGCCGTTATGGTTAATAACATAGACACTCCGTTTTATCGACATAGGAAAAAATTTTTTTCCTATGAATCTCTAGGACTCATGTGTATCCCACTGTCCTTGAGCAGTGGCTTTGATTTCGCCGTCGGCAAGCCTAATGCGTAGTGAGCAGGCAGCTACCGCATCCTGCGCACGGCGGAGCACAAGTCCCGTCTGCCGATTGTAGACGATAGAATATCCTCTGTTGAGGATCTCCTGCGGGTTTGCCCCTTCAATGGTTCGGATTAGTAAGGCGAGCCGGTGCTTTGTGTTAGTCAGCCGCGCCTGCATTGTGTACAGCAGATTTTCTTTCGCATCGTCAAGGCGCATTAAAAGCGGCTGCTCGATACGGCGGAATTTCATCTCAAGCGACTCCGGTGTAAACCCTTTAATCGTAAGCCGTATTCTTTCCAAAGCGCTGCCGATACTACGCAGCATATCGGACTGTATTTGAGTGATGGTATCGGTAATTTCATCTAAGACCGGTACGGCAAGCTCGGCGGCGGCAGACGGCGTGGGTGCGCGCACATCCGCTGCAAAATCGGTGAGCGCCCAGTCGATTTCGTGCCCGACTGCGCTGATAACCGGAATTTCCGAAGCGGCAACGGCGCGGACAACTGCTTCATCGGAGAAGGGGAGCAGGTCTTCCAAAGAGCCGCCGCCTCTTCCGATAATGATAAGCTCCCCGAGTTTATACCGATTGGCGGTTTCCAGCTGGCGTACCAACACAGGCGCCGCCTCCGCTCCCTGAACGGGAGCGGGAAGCACGGTAACACTTACCGTGCGGTTCCTGCGCGAAAGTACAGTGAGGATATCGCGCAGGGCGGCGCCCGTTGGGCTGGTAATCACGGCGATACGGAGCGGAAAAAACGGCAATGGGCGCTTCCTGTCTCGGTCAAAAAGGCCTTCGCGCGCAAGTTTCTGCTTCCGCTCTTCCAGCATTTTCAGAATAGCGCCTTCTCCGGCTAGCTCCATCGTTTCGACGATTATCTGGTACGAACCACGCTGCTCATATACCGACAGCGAACCTGATACAATAACCTTGAGTCCGTCTTTCGGCTCAAAGCCGAGCGTCCATGTACGGCCTTTAAACATAACCGCTTGCAATGCGGCTTTTTCATCTTTTAGGGTAAAATAGAGGTGCCCGGTGCTTGAAGGGCGGCAGTTGGAAATCTCCCCCGCAATACGGAGGGAGGAAAAATTTTGCTCAAAAAGCGATTTGATAATGCCAGTAATCTCTTGTATCGAATATACGTGATCCATACCGGCATCATATCATAATATTATAAAAAATCTACGCTGTAAAAACCTACTTAAACAACGAGCGGGGAACAACAATTTCCGGCATACCGGAAGCATACGGCCCGACTTGGTATTGACTAAAGACAATGCGGACGGAATTTTTTTCAAGCTTAAAGACCGCAAAATTTTCTTTTGTAGGTTCCGTGCCTCTGTTAATCCAATCCTCGTCGGAGCTAAAGGTCTTCTTTTGAACTTGAGCATTCAGCTGTTTACGTGCCTCAGTTGAAAGAGCTGCAAGCCAGTCTTTTTTTGCCGGTTGCAAAGCTTCTTCCAATGAAAGCAGTTTCTTTGTTTGCTTGCTGTAGGTTATCGGAATAAGGGTGGTACTACCATGTGCTGCGCCGCCGACATATTGATAGACAGTTAAGAGAAAACTGATATGCTTCGAATCCTCATATACCGAACTGCTGTCAATATCGAATTGAAAACCTTGCGGATAGGCGGGCGCTTCCGCAGAAAAGAATTCGCTGTTAAAGGCTTCAAGAGCCTTCTGAACAACATCGGAAACTTGGGCATTGAGAAGAGGTTCTTTTCCAAAAACGGGATAGTCGATGTCGGCCTCGTAGCTGATCCCCTGCTTCTTGTTTTTATCTTTATCCTTCGCATAGACAGCAAACGCCAAGCAGCATAGCACCAAAATAAAACCGACTGTTGCACTTATACGTAAAGTACGGTTAAAATTCTTCATATTATTCTCCTGTAAAAATATTTAGTCGTATGTATCGACAATTGATAAAACATTTACAAAGTCTGAAAGGTTACCGCATAACAAACCTCGCATACATTACTTTCAAAATCACCTCATCTATGTTATAGTATTAACCACCGAGCGAGGGAGAACATAATTAATGATGTTTCCTGCCTTGTAGATAATAAAATCATCGTGCTGGCTGAGCATCAGTCAACCATAAATGAAAATATTCCTTGACGGCGAGTTTTGAGCAGGGTGCTCGGGCTTTTATTCACAATTAGTAAAATATATGAGAGTCAGGGATTCTACATTATAGATACAAACCTATGAAATTTATGTTCTAAATCATCGAAACAGCTCTACGCTTGAAGATATAAAGCCATTTTACGATTAAAAGCTTTGTTTTTTGTTACGTATAGCAATGGGTTCACTGCATTTTATCTGCAAAAGCTTATAATGCGGAAGCCTTGATATGAGAGTGTAATCTGCTTGACAGTTTATAAGTATTTTAAGATAATTATTTCGTAAAATATTACGAATATTAGAGGTATGTATGATTGCTATAAAACCTGTTTCGGATTTGCGTAATTATAATGAAGTTTTGCAGGATGTTGCTGATGAATCGCCGGTTTTTCTTACTAAAAATGGCAGGGGGTGTTATGCGGTAATTTCTATAAGAGATTACGAAAAATTGACGGCTACGAAAACTCTTTTTTCTGAATTGAAGAAAGGCGAAGAATCTGCTTTGCAAAACGGATGGCTGGACGCAACACAGGTCAGAAAAATGGCGGGACTTTGATGTTTGAGATAAAGATTGCTCCGCAAGCGGCAGCAGACTTACTTGAAATTAAAAATTATATCGAGAATGAACTTCAAAATCCCATAGCAGCACATAATACTATTTCAAAAATTATAGAAACTTATGAAAATTTGACGTTCTCTCCAAATGGAGGGATTTCTGTGGAAAAATATGTTTCGTTTCCTACCGATTATAAGTTTGTGCTTGCAAATAATTATTCAATATTTTATAGAATTGAAGACGAAGTTATAAGAATTATCAGGATTTTGTATTCAAGAAGAGATTTTGTTCGTGTTTTATTTGGAGAAGAGAAAAGAACGAATAGCGTCTAACACCCGCTTTAACCTGACATTGCGGACAAGCCGCAAATGCAGGTTAAACGAATGCTAGTAGCCGAATACGACTATGATACTGATATTGCAGTATAGCTTTTGCTCAAGGAATAGAGCAAGGAATAACGCAAGGCTCCCGCCAAAAAGCCTTCGAAACAGTGAAAATAATACTCACGATGGGCTATCCCCTTGGTGATATTTGCAAAATTGTCGGGCTTTCGCCAGTAGAAGTCGAAACGCTAAAAAAATAAACTGCCAAGATAGCACCTTGTACGCTTTTGGCAATGCAACGCAGTAGATGCGCCGTATATTTTCAAAAGAACCTTGACTTTTGCCACCTTCCACTATACCATATCCCCCTATGCAGATAAAAAAGCCGCACAGATCATTAGTTTTTCTTACTGTTGACAGAAGGGCATTTTCCCTCTTCAACGATAAAATAATAAGGCGTGCAACTCATTATCTGTTAAAGACTTATATGCCCCCCCCCCTCCCTCCGTTAAAATAACTCTTTATACTACAATAGTTTATACATTTTTAACCTTTTCTCTTTTACCTCAAACCGTACCGACTGCTTTGTATGCCGTTAGTACGGTTTTTGCATTTATACCGGTTTCCTGTTTTTCCATTCAATTACATAAATACAAAAGGAGGTGTACTATGCGTACACAAAAAAAAAAGGGAACACAAATGAAAAGAGTAGCTGTTTTAAGCCTCTTGTTTGTGTTTGTATATGCAGGCTGTAAGCAGGTGATTTCTAAACCGATGGTACAAACCGAAAACGTTGAGCTCACCCTCACTCAGTCTACAGCGAATGGCAGCGTCAGCGCCACGGTAGACGGTAACCCGCTCACCTTTACGGAAAACAAGGCTCAGGTAGAAAAGGGTAAAACCGTTGTCTTTACCGCTGTTCCTGCTGATGGGTACCGCGTAAAGAAATGGACGGGAACGGATAATCCTGCAAGTACCGATAAAACGGCGGTGCTTACGGTAAAAGAAAACGCGACTGTTTCTGTGGAGTTTGAAAGTACCGCTGTTCCGGTGCAGAAGTTTAATGTTACCTTTACTCAGCCCAAGCTGGGGAGTTTAAAGGCGCAGCTCGACGGCACTCCCTTTACCGGAGGCGAGGTTGAAAAGGGTAAGGTTATTGTGTTTACCGCTGATATTCCCGGCTGCTGCCGTATTAAGCAGTGGAACGGCACCGACACACCAGCTCATACAAATCCTCTTGCGACGCTGACGGTCTCTGCTCCCGTAACGGTTTCCGTTGACCTTGAATATAACAGTATCGTTGATTCTTCATTGCTGACAATTAACAATGGCGTATTAGAAAAATGCGATCCTGCGGCAGAAGGCGTAGTGGAAATTCCTGCCGGTGTTACGGCTATTAAGGATGAGGCATTTAAAAGTTGTCCATATATTACCGGTGTGCTTATCCCAAATTCCGTTACCGAAATTGGCAAAGAAGCATTTTATGAATGCGAAAGGCTTACGGCAATCAGCATACCTGAGGGTGTTACATCTATCGGCAAGTCAGCATTTTATAACTGCAAAAGACTGACGGCTGTAGATATACCGAACAGTGTTACAACTATCGGTGAGGTAGCGTTTGTGTACTGTTCACAATTGCGAAGCATAACCTTACCGAAAGATTTAACGGTAATAAGCCGTAGAATGTTCTACCAATGCAATGATCTTGAAACTATTCAATTGCCGGAAAGCATTACAGATATTGGTGCTGGGGCTTTTGATTATTGTACAAATCTGGAGGCAATAACACTTCCAAAAAGGATAACCGAGATAAAAGGCGATACTTTTTCAAATTGTAGAAGTCTTCGTACTTTCAATTGGGGGGAAGCACAGGTACGGACAATAGGTTCTTCGGCGTTTGAAAACTGCGGTCTCAATGATATTGTACTGCCTAAGACAGTTACAGCTATTAATAAAAGAGCTTTTGCAAATAGCCACATAGAAAGCATTAAAATAACGAGTGAAAATATTGAAATGGGAGAGCTTATTGTCTACAATTGCGAGCGGTTAAAGAATTTCGTAATTTTATCACAAAGCTGCACTTTCAATTTTTCAAGCGATGACTCTCACAACCGGTATTATAAGCTCTTTTCTTTTGAAGAGCTAATACGATACGGAAAGCCTTACGGAGATCCTCCACGCTTTAATACTAGATGGGCGCTGCGGGGGATCGTTCCATCCGGTTTAAAAGTCACCGTAAAATTAGAAACCGTGAAGAATACGTTAGTCTCTCCAGGTGGTATTCCTGCAACTCAAATCACGGTTGATCCGGCTTTGAAGTAACTGAAGATTTTTCAGGCGGTGCTATACCGTCTGAAAAAGCAAGTCCCCGCTTAACGGAGGAATGGATAGCTGGGACTTGTCCCGAAAGGGGGCAAGCCCCTGCGGAATAATGGTGAAGATATGAATAAATTTATATTGAGAGGAGAATGAGTGAGGTGAATTTGCTAGATGCATTGATGTGGCTATGGTGTCTAATAGGAACCCATGCCTCAGAGCTGAGTTTCTTCGTTACTCTTTTTGCAACGTTTTATATTCCTAAAAAGATAATGAATAACCAAATATATGCAGACCTTATTAGCGAATATCGTAGTGCTGCTATCGGTCAAGCAGTTCTTTCGGTTACATATTTTTATACACATGACTGTAATTCGGACATAACTAAGATAGAGGAGAAATATACCGAACGCTATAAGAAGGAAGTAGATTCATTATTAGATAATCAGAAAAAAGAGGAAAACAGATGTGAAAATAAAATTGAAAATTCGCTACATTTTCAACGCCGGTTACTATCGCAGTACTATTATCAACTGGCTTCGCTGCGTTATCAAGGGTGCTGGCTTACTCGGCTAGCAAAAAGAAAAGTACGGAAAGATTTTACGGCACGGGAAGCAAAATTACTAAGCCTGTTATCTTATATGAATAAGGTAGCTGAAAAGACCTTTATTGAGTATGACATCGGTGATATTCACTATATAACGGAGAATAAACAAAATGTGCTGTTGGAAAAACTTTATGATGAAGCACAACAGTGGTGAAGCAGATGCCTGCCTATTTGTACAAGGCGTCTTATGCGGTTGCCCTTACAAAAAGGTAAATTCGGTTTCTTCAATGTTTACCCCATCCTGCCCTCCGGCGATCTTGTGCTCTGCTGATATTTAGAATAAACTACCGCCATGGCAGGAAATACATTCGGAACGATCTTTACAGTTACTACCTTCGGCGAAAGCCACGGAGCCGCAATCGGCATTGTCGTGGACGGCTGCCCCGCCGGTATTCCGCTGGAGCTTGAAGATTTTACTGCTGCGTTTAATACGGCACGGCCTTCGGGTACTTTTGAAACCGCGCGGCGGGAACCGAATATACCCGAAATCCTTTCCGGCGTATTTGAAGGCAAAACCCTCGGAACGCCGATTGCGGTGCTTTTGCGCAATACCGATGCGCGTCCGCATGACTACGAAGCACTAAAAGACCTATACCGTCCCGGTCATGCGGATTTTGCCTACGAGGCAAAATACCGCCGCCGCGACTGGCGCGGCGGCGGACGCGCATCGGGGCGTGAAGCCGCTGCACGGATTGCCGCAGGCGTTATCGCAAAGAAAGTGTTGACACATTGTTCACCACTGTATTCTGCGCAGTATACGGCGTGCAAGGCTGACGGTAAACCGTTGGACGGCACATCCGCTGACGGAGAAAACCGCCTGCAGCATGGGGCTATCCTCCCAATCACTATAGAAACCTCAGCAATAGAAATTGCAGGCATCCCCTGTAACCCAATCTCCGCAACGGATGAACTCCCTTCGGAAATACATAGTAAACTCGCTTCGATTAAGCAGGCAGGCGATTCCGCCGGTGCTATTGTGCAGTGCACGGTACGGAATGTTCCTGCCGGTCTCGGTGAACCGGTCTTTGATAAGCTTGAAGCGGAACTCGCAAAGGCGGTGCTCTCCATCGGCAGCGTTAAGGGTATTGCATTCGGGGCTGGCTTTCAGCTGGCACGTATGTCCGGTTCGGAAGCAAACGCTCTCGATAAAAATCATCACGGGGGAATTGCCGGCGGCATATCCGACGGAAAAGACATTGTGTTTCAGGCAGTCATAAAACCGGTGCCTTCAATCGCTCAAGAACAGATAATGGAAACTGCAAGCGGAGACCGCATAAGTCATGCTATTACGGGACGGCATGATGTCTGCCTCTATCGGCGGATCATGCCTGTTATCGATGCGATGGTTGCCATTGTGCTTGCGGATATGATGCTTCGGCAAGGAGCAGCTCAAATCTTAAAAGTTTAATTAAATCGATATCGGATTGTAGCACTATTGAATTGTAGTGTCGTAGTAAATAATGAGAAAGATAAAATGGACGATACTGGGTTTGAACCAGTGACTTCTACCGTGTGAAGGTAGCACTCTACCACTGAGTTAATCGTCCGTTTTTAAACAACGGAATGAATGTAGCATATTCACCGATTTTAAGCAAGCTGACCATAAACAAATACATCGGGAATATTTTAAGCGGCGGCTCCTTTCTGTGCAAAAAAAAACTCTTGTAACGTATTTTGCATCTTGTTATAATATTTTACTTATGTATTTCACACGAAGGAGTTGCGTATGAAACCGCTATTACATATAGAAAATTTACATCTGTCGGTGAATGAAAAGCCGATTTTGCATAATTTGAACTTGACCGTCAACGCGGGCGAGATACACGTAGTTATGGGGCCGAACGGCGCCGGAAAGTCTACTCTTGCCGCAGCGATTGTCGGTAATCCCGTCTTTCAAGTTGACCAAGGCTCGATTTTTTTTGAAGGGGAATTGATCAACGATTTGCCTGTTTTTGAGCGGGCGCGGAAAGGTATCTTTCTTTCCTTCCAAAATCCCGAAGAAATCCCCGGCTTAAAGGTCGAAGAATTTCTCCGCGCGTCAAAGGAAGCTGTCACCGGTAAAAAAATACCGGCGCTCACCTTCCACAAGGAGCTGCTTCGATTGATGGAATCGCTCAGTATCAATCCCGAGTATGCAGACCGCAGTTTGAATGTCGGCTTCTCCGGCGGCGAAAAGAAAAGAACGAAATTCTCCAGCTTGCAGTCTTGCAGCCCAAGCTTGCCATTCTGGACGAAACGGATTCAGGGCTGGATATCGATGCCACCAGAATTGTATTTGAGGGCGTTGCAAAACTCAAAACGCCGGATATGGGCATCTTAATCATCACTCACCACAGCAAGGTGCTCGATTACTTAAAGCCCGATTATGTCCACGTGTTGATTAACGGATCACTGGTAAAGACTGGTGGCATCGAACTGGTAGAGCATATTCAAAAGCACGGATACGCAGGGATGTAGGAGCGGCTATGAGTAATGATTTTAGAGATTCCCGCTCGCCCCTGTTCCAAACGCGGAAGCGCACATTCGTTTCCGATATTGAGCGGGGCATTTACGATATAAAGGACAAAATCGATTATCAGTATTCCACCGGTATGGGGCTGAATG
Organism: Treponema vincentii; assembly: GCF_010365865.1. Lineage (NCBI taxonomy): Bacteria > Pseudomonadati > Spirochaetota > Spirochaetia > Treponematales > Treponemataceae > Treponema > Treponema vincentii. The sequence goes on from NZ_CP048020.1 coordinate 2,373,213, forward strand.
AAGATGTGGTGCGGAAGATTTCTGCCCGCAAGCTGGAACCCAAGTGGATGCTCGACCTAAGGCTGCAATCTTTGCAGTATTTTTTTGAACGGCCGATGCCGGACTGGGGCGCCGATATTTCCGACCTCAATATTCAAGAGATTATTCACTACATTGTTTCGGACGAAAAGCCGATGGCGACCGACTGGGATCAGGTACCGGAAGAGATAAAACAGACCTTTGACCGGCTCGGTATTCCCAAAGCGGAACAAACCTCGCTGGCAGGCGTCGGTGCCCAGTATGATTCGGAAGTAGTGTATCACAGCCTGCAGAAAAACCTTGCAGACCAAGGGGTTGTGTACCTCGATATGGAATCGGCGGTGCTGCGGTACGGTGATCTTGTCCGCGAGCATTTTATGAAGCTGATAAAGCCCAACGATCATAAGTTTGCGGCGCTGCACGGTGCGGTATGGTCGGGCGGTTCGTTTGTGTATGTACCCAAGGGCGTCAAGGTAGAGCTGCCGCTGCAATCCTATTTCAGACTGAACGCGAACCAGTCAGGACAGTTTGAGCACACGCTGATTATCGTCGATGAGGGCGCCTATCTGCACTTTATCGAAGGATGCAGCGCACCTAAGTACTATAAAAATGCGCTCCACGCGGGCGCCGTCGAGCTGTATGTCGGCAAAAAAGCGACCATGCGCTATTCCACGATCGAAAACTGGTCGCGCAACCTTTACAACCTGAATACCAAGCGGGCAATCGTAGAAGAAGACGGCGCTATCGAATGGGTGTCCGGCTCGTTCGGCTCGCGCGTAACGATGCTCTATCCTATGAGTATTTTGAAAGGCGACCGCTCGCGCTCCGAGTTTACCGGTGTTACCTTCGCTTCCGCGGGGCAGTGTCTCGACACCGGTACTAAAACCGTCCATATCGGTAAGAACACCGTGTCCGAAATGCACTCGCGCTCCATTGCGAAAAACGGCGGTGAGTCGAACTACCGCGGTTTGCTGGTCATCGGTAAGGATGCAACCGGCGCAAAGGCGCTCGCCGAATGCGAATCCCTGATGCTGGATAACGAGTCCCGCACCGACACCATCCCGATTATCGAAAGCCATACCGATGATGCCGACATCGGACACGAAGCGAAGATCGGGCGTATCAGCGATTCGATGGTCTTTTATCTGATGCAGCGCGGCCTCGACGAAGCGACAGCTAAATCCTTGATTATCAAAGGCTTTGTCGAACCGATCTCCAAAGAGCTTCCGCTCGAATATGCCGTCGAGCTGAATAACCTTATTTCTATTGAGCTGGAGGGAACGATAGGCTGATGAGAAACGACAACTATTTTAAACGGCTCGATTATCATATACGGGATGTACCGACGGCTCCTTTTTCCGGTATCTTTTTTCATACGGAATCTAAGACCGCACAGTATCTGCCGATTGAAGACTTCCTCAAAACATGCAGTGCGGAGCAGGTTGCAAAAATATTCAACACCGAAAAGTCTCCGCGCGAAAAAAACTGCGGGCTGGGGAAGCGTTTTACCGCTGAGGTGCAGGCAAAGCGGAACAGCGGCTTTTACCTCAAAATTGAAGCTGATAAAGCTGAATACGATAAGAACAGACCCGAAGCGATGCAGGATTTTTTCGTGCACTTCACCGTTGACGCGGCTCATTCCGTGTTGTTTGACCGGAGCTATATCGACATAGCGGATAACGCTGCGGCGCGGCTCATCCTGTACTTCGATACCGACGAAAAATCCCCCGCGCTGCAATCGTATCGGAACGGACTTATCAGTATCCGTATTGGAAAACATGCCGCAGTCGAAATTATCAAAATTCAAAACTTTGCAGACACCGCGCTCAATTTTGAAACGGTGCGGATGGATGTCGGCGAAAGAGCGAGTGTAACCGTTCACGACATACAGCTCGGTTCGCAAAAAAGCGGCGTGTCCTATTCTTCCTATATGCAGGAAGATTGGGCGGAAGTGTATATCTTCCCGCTGTACTTTGTCGATAAAACGCGCCGGATGGATCTTGAACATAATCTGATTATCAACGGCAAGAGCACGCTATCGGAGATAAAAGCCCGCGGCGCGCTCAAAAACGAGGCGCATAAGGTTTTCCGCGGCAATATTTTCTTGAATAAGGGCTGCTCAGCCTCCGTCGCTCGCTTTGCGGATAACAGCATCATGCTCGATAAAAATGCCGTCGGCGCGAGCATCCCGACTATCTTCTGCGATGAAGATGACGTTATCGGGGAGCATGCCGCGAGCTTTGCCGCCATCGACAAAGAAAAACTCTACTATTTAATGACCCGCGGCTTCGACGAACTCAGCGCCAAAAAGCTGATTATCGACGCTGCATTCCGCCCCGTCTTTAACAGTATTCCTGATGAAGCAATAAGGAACCGGCTGAACGCAGAATTTGATGCACGCCTATCAACGCAGATTCAGGCTCAAGCGGATAAAACGGCCGCATCCAAAACCGAAATAGCGGCGTCAGACAGTGCTCAAGGCAAAATGGGGGCGGCACATGTATAAGCAATACTTCCCGTTACTGCGAAATCGGAATATTCACTATTTGGATGCTGCCGCAACCGCGCAGCGTCCGCAGGCAGTGCTCGACGGCGTACAGGCGTACTACACCCGCAGCAACGGAAACGCAGGGCGCGGCTCCCATACCCTTGCGATGGAATCCTCCGCATTGATTGAAGCCGCCCGCACTGCGGTAAGCGGTTTTATCGGCGCCGACGATTCCGGCGAGGTGGTGTTTACCAAGAATGCGACCGAATCGCTCAATATCATTGCATACTGCTACGGATTAGAGCAGCTTCATGCCGGCGATGAAATAATCATTTCGATTGCCAACCATCATGCAAACCTTATCCCGTGGCAGTTCGTTGCACGAAAAACCGGCGCCGCGCTGCGGTATGTCTACCTTGATGAACACGGCAACTTCGACATGGCAGGTTTTAAAGCCCTGCTCGGCAGCCGTACCAAGATTGTAGCGGTAACCGCCGCTGTCAATACCACCGGCGTTGTCTTTCCGGTACAGGAGATCATCACGGAAGCGCATAAGCACGGCGCCGTTGCCGTTATCGATGCGGCTCAGTCCATTGCGCATTTTCCGCACGATGTTGCGGCATGGGATTGCGACTTTCTCGCGTTTTCGGGACACAAGCTCTATGCGGAGTTCGGCGCCGGAGTGCTGTATGCCAAGCGCACACTTATCGAAAAAATGCCGCCCTTCCTTTACGGCGGCAGCATGATTGAATTCGTCGGCGAACAAACCAGCGAGTTTAAAGCGGGCGGTGCAAAGTACGAAGGCGGCACCTTAGATACCGCTGCGATTCATTCTTTACAGTTGAGTATCGACTTTTGGAAAAAGCTCGGGCTTGAAGAATTGCATAGCTATGTGGAAGGATTGCACCGCTCACTCTTAACCGCCTTAAAAAGCCTCGACTTTGTGGAAGCGTACTATACGGATGCGCAGCGGCGGGTACCAACCGTCGCCTTTAACGTCAAAGACGTCCATTCGCACGACACTGCGTATATTCTGGATGAGCAAGGCGTTATGGTCAGGAGCGGACACCACTGCACGCAGCCGCTAATGGAATACATGGGTATCAACTCCTGCTGCCGCGCAAGCCTCGGCATCTACAACACGCAGGAAGACATCGACGCCCTCGCCGCCGCCCTCAAAAAAGTGTACGAAATCTTTAAGCGGTAGATTGCATAATGGGTGATGAACTGATTCTTTTTTTTGGCGGAGATATTTGCGGAACACTCGGCGTCGATATTGCAGTACGGGTGATACCGGAGCTGATTAAAGCTGAAAAACTTGATTTTATAATCGTAAACGGAGAAAATGCGGCGAAAGGCTCCGGCATAGAATTGGAACAAGCCGCGCGTTTATTTGCTGCCGGAGTTGATGTTATTACCGGCGGGAATCACAGTATGGAGCGGTTTGACTTACGAGCCGGTTTCGGACAGGAACCTCGGATACTGCGCCCCGCAAACTACCCGCTTGCGCCGGGCAGCGGCATCATCACCGTGCGTAAACCGCAGGGGACGTTGACGGTACTGAATATACAAGGAAGGGAAAACATGCGCCCGATCGATTGTCCCTTCCAAACGGCTGACCGTTTATTAACGGAACAGGCTGACGGAATAGTTATGGTGGATTTCCATGCGGAATCGGTACAGGAAAAAGAAGCCCTCGCGTATTATCTTGACGGGCGTGTTTCCTGTGTGTTCGGCTCTCATACCCATACGCAAACCGCCGATGAACGTATTCTCACAGGAGGTACCGGCTACATTAGCGATGCAGGTATGATAGGGGCATTCCATTCGATCATCGGTAGCTCTATTGAGGCTGCTGTAGCCCGAAGCCTCACGCTTACCCCGCAAACCTTCAACATACCGGAAAGCGGAGAAGCGATATTCTGCGGCATTATTGCAAGGATATCATTGGAAACAAAAAAGACGCTTTCGTTAAAACGGGTATATAAGGCGGGTATCTAAAGACCGGCGGTTCCGTAAGATGAAACCGCTCAACCGGTCGGTATTTCCTAAAATATGTTCTTATTGATGCAGAGGGGGAAATACCCCGATACTTTGCCTCGGGGTAGAATGACTGTCTGCTTATTAGAGTAATGCCAGTATCTTGGCTTTATCAATAAATCCGAGAGAGCGTTTAATTTCTTTTCCGTTTTTGAAAAGGATGAGCGTCGGGATACTGGTAACGCCGAATCTTACTGCAAGGTCTTGCTGTTCATCTACATTAACCTTCGCAAGAACGGCTTTTCCGTTAACTTCCTTTTCCGCTTCTTCAAAAACGGGGCCAAGCATCTTACAAGGCCCGCACCACGGAGCCCCAGAAATCTACCAATGCCGTTTCGGCACCGTTGATTGTCTTGTCAAAATTTTCCTGATTTAAATGTAGTATAGCCATACCAATTTCCTCCATAAAATATGAAATGCATCGTTTACCGATCATCCGGTGTACTTATCTCATTACACAGAGTGCAGCACAAGCCACAATATATAATACTCCGTATAAAGCCTTAACGCCCCTTTATTTTTTACTTTTGCCAAACCGGGCGTACTGACAATTGCATCCGCTAAATTACGAATACGGTCGGATGTCAGTTTGGTAAAAGACTGCGTTCTATGTGCTATCTTTACCTGATCTCTGATAAAGGAGTTAACATCATCGGTATTTTGCTTTCTAATTGCAGGATCGATAATTGTATTCCACAGATCAAGCTGCTCAATAATACAGTCCTGCAAACTTTTATTTGCAGGAATAAACTCAGCCTGCAATTCGCTCGCAATTTCCCGTGGTGAAATTTTTTTATTAGTGGTCCCCGGTTGTTGTGGCAAGGATTCGGCTTTAGAATTTCCCATCCGGGCGGAGCGACGCGTCTTCTTTGGTCGCATAAAGAAAGCGATAATAGAAGATATGATAGGAATCGTATACCAAAAAGGCAATAGAATTTTTTGCATCCGTTAAAAGCTCTTGCCTGTTCATCATAAACAAGTCGGTATAGGATAATAACCGGTCGCGGGAAAATATTCTTCGAATCTCAGCCGCTTGATGTTCCGTAATACGCTTGTCAGCTGAAAGCATGGGAATAAACGGGGCACCCAGTAAGGCATACAATATCGGTACGTACTCCGCACATAAAGTTTTTAATAACTGGTTAAATGCCGAATCGGTGTGCATCGCATCGGATTGTTCAAACCGTATCAGCTGTTGATACCATTTCTTTAAACAAACATCCCGCAATTTTTTTCGGTTATCGTTTACCAGCGAGATAATTAATGGTACCGTTTTATCCAACATGATGTAATACCGCTCCCCATCAGGAGTTTTGAAACTGAGAAGATCGGGTAAATTAGCATCTCCATCCGAACCGGTTTTTTCCTGTATATATTCCTCAAGATCACTTTGACTATATTGCCCGAGCAACGGTACTCCACGGGAATCTTTAAAATTAACAATGGCAGCCTTATTAAAATAATATGGAGGTTTCTGAAGTGCCAAATCGAGATTCTTTAGGGCAGTTTCTCGTTGAAGCGACTGCTGCGTCTTATTCCGATAATAGTTATTCAGATATTCGATAATAAAGATAGCCTGCAAAATGGTGATTTCATCGCTCATTTTTTCGGTTTTCTTCGAAAATTCTTGTTTTACAACGGAACAAAGATAGCTCCAGTACAAATATACATCACCCGATTTTTTTAATGTGTACATTGCTTCGGACGAGTGGGACTGAATCGTAAGGATAAACTTTCTAATTGAATACTCTTTCCCGGGGTTTGCCGTTATCAATTTTTTTTGAATAAAATCTCGTAATTCGTCTTTCTGAAAGAAGAACCGTAATTTTGCGATTGCAAGATCAAGCATTTGATCGGTAGAAAAATTTCCCGGGAAAATAAGCGGAGGGGTGTCGTCAGGAAACATAAGCTGATACAGAAAGGTATCGTTTTCCGGTTCCGGCTGCAACTCGGTAAAATCGGTATTGATTCTAATATAACGGAGAAAACGCTTGGAAAAATTCTGCGGTATTGCGCTGGCAAGCGGAAAAGGTAATTCAGGTTTTTCACGAATCATCTCGTATTGACGTGTCACCTTATCGAGAAAATAGAATGGGACAAAGACAACTTTACCTTTCCGTTTGTCGTCGATAAGCTCTACTTTCCCTTCCGATTCAAGAGCTTCCAGCTCCGTTAACAATCTTGTTTCCGATATATCAATGAAAGAAGCAACATCAGGCTTTTCGGCTATGTTTCTTTGAGCATACTTTCGTAAATAATCGGTTAATTCGCTAATCCCAACAAATGGACTATTAAAGCGCAGAGCATAAGTGCGCAAAATATCCGGGAGTCTTACACTAACAGCCATTTGTTTCTTATTATTGCATACTTTTCCTAATTGAACAAGAGGAAAACTAAAGTTTGTGGGTATCCGATTTTAGTACCCGGTTAATTCAGTTTTAAATGCAAAATAATGGTTCTTCCCCCATCGTCACATACTTTCATCGCGATACGGGTATACAGTTTTAATTTACGCTTCAGCATCTTCCGCGCAGTGGTATAAAAGGTACGTTGCTCCATCAGTTCCATATCGCATTTTCGGGCAAAAGCAGAACCGTCATCCACATAAAAGTACATCTGCGCCGAAGTATTGCCTGTTTTTTGTACATATTTATTGGCATATTTTATACCAATTGCGTTTGTCGCATCAAAAATCAATTCACCCTTCGGAAAACGTTTTTTTAGCTCCGATAAAAAAGTTACTATCTTTTCTTCTCGAAAATATTGAAATACACCGGATACGACCAATAAAGACGGAAGAGAAGTGTCTATACCCTCTACCCACTCAAGTTTAAAGATATCCGCACCGATAAGCGTTTCGTTTTCTTTTGCTCCCAAGATATTTTTACGCAGCTCTATCACTTCCGGTAAATCGATTTCGTAAAAAGGAACATTGATGGCAGGCAATCTAAACGCAGCCGTTTCCAACCCGGCTCCGAGGTTAATGATATTACATTTTTCATGCTTGTCATAAAAACCTTTTATCATCTCGTCAAAATTATAATAGCGGGCGACTGAAGCCAGCATCGTATATTGGGATGATGATTTCCAAATCCGCTCAAATGCTCCTGCCGGAATTTTTGATTCCAACGACAAAGCCGTTCCATCATAAAAATATTCGGGAAAATGTTTAGACGCATAAATCCGCGCAGCCATCGGTATAAGCATCGTATCAGCCACACCGTTAAACTCATTCATAACCGCCTCCGTTAAGACTTGTACAGGGAATACTGAAAAATCCAAAAACTTCTATTTTTTAACGGCCTAAAGAATCTATTCCTGTTTGCTATACATAATACAATTAAATTAGGACTTTAAGTCAAGAGGAGACACATTTTTGTCATCCGTAAACAGTGGAAAATCGATAAGAAATGAAAACCGGCGAACCTCAGCTGGTATATTCGCCTTTATTTTTTTTGAAATAAAATTGGGGAGACAAGGATTCGAACCTTGGAAGGCGGAGCCAACAGATTTACAGTCTGCCCCCTTTGACCGCTCGGGAATCTCCCCATATCGATGAGCCAACTTAGGGATTCGAACCCTAGACCCCGAGATTACAAATCACGTGCTCTGGCCAGCTGAGCTAAGTTGGCATAAATATGAGATGCATCATATCGGTTTCCGTATTATCTGTCAAGTGTAAAATAAGAAAATAGATTTTTCTTGACAAATCGAAATTCACGGGTGATACTATAGTAAACGCTGCTAAAGCTATACTGCGGATTTTGCGTTGCAAAACCCAATTTCGCTTTTAGGCGGACAATAAATATTTTGTTGGAGGAGTGTTTTATGAAAAAATTCACGGCTGTGATGCTTGCCGGTGTTTTACTCGCGGCATTTTCTCCCGTTTTTGCAAACGGTGCAAATGAAGGGGGCGGAGGAGAGAAAGTTACGCTGACGATGGGTTCTTGGCGTACCGATGACGTTGCACAGATCAGCGCGCTGCTTAAAGAGTACAAAAAGGTAAAGCCGAATGTAACAATCGAATTTAAACCGACTATCAATGTCGATTACAATGCGACGTTGCGGCTGCAACTTGAAAGCGGCACCGGCCCCGATCTGATGTATGCTCGTTCGTATGCAACCGGTGAAAAATTGCTTATGGATGGCTATTTTGCCGATGTGTCGGACATTCCCGGTTTAAAATCGAACTTTACCGCAGGGAATCGTGCTCCATGGACTGCCGCCGACGGACGTAACTTTGCCGTCCCGTTTAATGCAATTGTACAAGTTGTCTACTATAATAAGGACATATTCAAGAAGGCCGGAGTTGCGGTTCCACAGACATGGGAAGATTTTTTAGCTGTCTGCGATAAGCTGAAAAAGGCCGGTATTACACCGATCGCCAACGGACTTGCCGACGAATGGGACATTAATGAATGCTTTATGATGGGTATTTTACCGGGCTTTGTCGGTGGAGCCGAAGGTCGTATGGCATATCAGTCGGGCAAGGTACCTTTGAACGATGCTAAAATGGTAAGCGCTTTTCAGGCAATGGCCGATGTAGCAAAATATTGCCCCAACGGTTTTGCCGCTCTTACCTACAACGATTCAATTGCATTGTTTGCTACCGGACAGGCTGCCATGTGGGTAGACGGATCGTGGAATGTCGGGGCATTTAAAGACGTTTCATTCAATTGGGGAACGTTTATACCGCCCGCTCCTGCCGGTAAAAAAGCAGCCGTTTGTTTCCATCCCGACACAGGTATGGCGTATAATAAGGCAAGTAAGCATGTTCAGGAATGTAGAGACTTTTTAGCATGGCTATGTACGGTACAGGGCGCAACCGTTTGCGCCGAATTTATGCCGACCGGCTTTTTCCCGATGATTAATGCCCCCATCAAAATCAAAGATGCTCACGCAAATGAAATTCTCGCGCTTACCGCAGGAAAACTGCAGGATGCACGCTTTGTATGGGAACGCTGGATGGATGGATCCCCCAGCGGCTATGTACTGATGAATCAGGGCGTTATCGCTGTTATGAAAGGTGAAAAAACCGCTAAGCAAGCTGCCGATGCATTGGCTGCAGGGGTTGCAAAATCGTATAAACCTTAAGGTTTAGTTTCTTATCCGATACGGACGGGATGAGTTGCCGAAACGGTAAATCAACACCCCCGACGCAAGCGTCGGGGTACAATGCTCAACGTTTCGCATTGTATGTTCTATAAGGTGGTTGCAGTCGGCTTTAATACCCTTTGTTACGACGCAGAGCGTTGCCGAGGACGGCGGGTATTAAACCCTCCGCACGAATAACCTTTAAGGCAACCCATCCTCCGTTCATGTTGCTTTGAGCGACGGAGTTGCAAATATGCATATTAAAAAAAGTGATAAGTACGGATGGCTTATATATCTTTTGCCTGCTTTTGTCGTGTACACTGTCTTTATGGCTTTTCCACTGGCGGATTCAATCAGGCTTAGTTTTTTTTCCGGTTCTTCGGTCTCCGGTAAAAATGTCTTTGTCGGCTTAGATAACTATAAAGCTCTTTTTGGTGATGCCGAAAATGCCCGCCGGTACTGGGGTGCATTCAGCAATACGTGGTATTTTTTCTTTATTCACATGCTGGTTCAAAACGTTTTAGGCCTTACATTTTCGCTCATGCTCACCGCGAAGGGTATGAAGTGGACACGTTTTTATCAAACGATTATTTTTATTCCGGTTACTTTGGCTATTTTGGTTACCGGATATTTATGGAAGCTTATACTCAACCCCCAGTGGGGTGCCTTGCCGCTCCTGTTAAAAAATATCGGCCTTGAAACGCTCATAAAACCGTGGCTCGGTGAACAGCAATATGCGTTGACAGCTATTTCGTTGGTATCATCGTGGCAGTGGGTGGGTATCCCCGCTATGATGATTCTAGCCGGTTTACAAACCATTCCGGACGATTTGTTGGAGGCTGCCGACATTGCAGGCTGTAACGGCTGGCAAAAAATTCGATATATAAAACTCCCGTTAATAAAACCGGTGCTCGGCATGGTTGCAATTTTAACATTCGTAAATAACTTCAATGCGTTCGACGTTGTTTTTGCGATGGAAAATGTAAACGGTGCGCCGCAATATGCGACCGATCTGATCGGTACGCTTTTTTATCGCGTAGGAATTGCAGGGCAGCACCCCGTAGGTATCCCCAATCCCGGTATGGGAGCCGCAATTGCAACGGTAACGTTTATTATGCTGATGATCGGCGTCGGTATTATGCTACGCTTGACGCAAGGCGACAAGAATTAAAGTAAAGGGGAAATAGGATGAAAGCTTCTCTTTCACGTGACAGAATGCATCTCGGTTCTCATGTTGTACTTATTTTTTGGACGTTTTTAGTGCTTTTCCCTTTGTGGACGATGATTGTCAATTCGTTTAAGTTTAAATTCGACATTTATACCGACCCTTTCGGATTGCCTAAAAAATGGAATTTCGAAAGTTATGTGTCGGTTATAACGGACGGCGACTTCTTTTTATATTTCCGCAACAGCCTTTTTGTAACGCTCGGTTCGATTTTTCTTGTGTTATTATTCGGCGCTATGGCGTCTTATGCGTTAGTAAACTGGAAACATAAAGCTTCCCGTTTTTTATATCTGTTTTTTATCGCGGGGATGATGCTTCCGATCAAAATCGGGAGTATCCGTCTTTTGCAGCTGATTAAAGGACTGGGGCTTTTAAATACGCTCTGGGGCTTGTTCCCCGTATATACGGCGATGGGGCTGCCGATAGCCGTATTCGTCTTAACTGAATTTATCCGTCAAATTCCTGCTGAACTGACCGAGGCTGCCGTTATTGATGGCGCGACACGTAACAAAGTCTTTACCATTATTATCCTGCCGCTTTTGCGTCCCGCGCTTGCAACCGTTGCCATCTATAATCTTATTCCGTTCTGGAATGACTTATGGTTCCCGCTTATCTTTATCAACCAAGATGCACACAAGACCTTGCTGCTCGGCGTAACACGCTTGTTTGGACAGTATATGACCGATTGGTCTCGGATTTTAGCTGTGCTTACCTTGTCGGCCATTCCCGTTTTGGTATTATACCTCACGATGTCTAAAAACTTTATTAGGGGGTTAACTGCCGGCGCCGTAAAAGGATAAATAGAAAGCAACCGCAAGCAGCGATGCCTGCACCGCTGCTCTTTTTCGCGTTAGGATAGGCTATACATTTAAAACCTGAGGTTTTTGGACAGCCCCGTTTCTTACAGCTTGTGCATTTTCTTAGGCTGCGTCATATTCTCCGGTTTCAGAATTTCGTCGAGCGCCTCCTTCGATAATAAACCGCGTTCCAACACAAGGTCATAAACGCTGCGGTTATCTTTGAGAGCGGTTTTGGCAATATCGCTTGAGGTTTCGTAGCCGAGTACCGGATTAAGCGCTGTTACCAAGCCGATACTCCTGTAGGTAAGCTCCTTGCACCGCTCGACATTCGCTTCGATGCCGTCGATACAGCGCTGCCGAAGCGTAGACATACCGTTGTTTAAAATCGAAATCGATTCCAAAATACTGTAAATGATGACCGGTTCAAAGACATTCAGCTCCAACTGTCCCGCTTCGGATGCCATCATCACTGCCGTATCATTTCCGATAACGCGGAAGCATACCTGATTCATCACTTCGGGGATAACGGGATTGACCTTACCGGGCATAATCGATGAACCGGGCTGCATTGCCGGAAGATGAATTTCGTTCAACCCGGCGCGCGGCCCCGATCCAAGCAAACGCAGGTCGTTGCATATCTTAGAAATTTTTACCGCAAGTCGTTTCAGCTGTCCTGAATAGGACACAAAGCAGGAGGTATCATTCGTTGCGGCAATCAAATTCGCCGCTTTTTTTAACGGGATAGCCTGAAATTTCCGCAAGCCGCTTGGTTACCAAATCCGCATAAGCGGGATCGCTGTTGATGCCGGTGCCGATAGCGGTAGCACCCATGTTTATTTCGAGTAAGCCCGAAACAGCTTGCCGGATATGCGGCACTTCGCCCTCCAAACTCGCTGCATACGATTCAAATTCCTGACCGAGCGTCATCGGCACTGCATCCTGTAGCTGGGTACGTCCCATCTTGATATGGCTGCCGAACTCCTTTCCTTTTTTGCGGAAAGAGGCAACCAAGTTTTCAAGCTCGGTAATCAGACTTTCCGTGTGTAAGCAGATACCGAGTTTACCTGCCGTCGGGTACGCATCGTTGGTGGACTGCGCAAGGTTGATGTGGTTGTTTGGATGGCAGAATTGGTACTCACCTTTTTTATGCCCCAACAATTCAAGCGCACGATTTGCAATCACCTCATTTGCGTTCATATTGGTTGATGTTCCCGCTCCGCCTTGAATCATATCTACAGGGAACTGTTCATGCAGCTTACCTGCAATAATTTCTTTACAGGCGGCGATAATTGCTTCCGCCATCGGTTTGTCCAATAAACCTAATTCATAATTTGCCTGTGCCGCCGCCTGTTTCACCATCGCAAGGGCTTTTATAAAACCCGGATAAGCGGAGAGATGCACGCCGGTAATATTGAAGTTTTCCGTACAGCGGAGTGTTTGTACGCCGTAATACGCCTCGTCGGGAACATCCCGATAACCTAACAAATCATGTTCTTGCCGCATTATTTCCTCCTTTTTTGGCAATTGAAAAACCCAAAAGGCTGAGTTTTTAGAGCATCTCAGCTCAATTTTTTTATCAGCAGATAAATTTTCTTATTTTTGTTGCAGCTCGTGGAGTGAATCGAAGGGATAGACTCCGCCTACGGTTGTCTCGATTCTATTACCGGCCGATGACCCGAAAACAACCGGGGCATCCGGCTGCATAAACTCTGAAATAACCTGCCGACACGCACCACACGGTCCGACCGGATAATCCGCATCGGGAGTGGCAATTGCAATAGCGGTAAAATTTTTTTTACCCATTGCGATGGCACGGAAAATAGCAGTACGCTCGGCACAGTTGGTCAATCCGTAAGAACGGTTTTCGACATTCACACCGGTAACAACGCTGCCATCATCAAGCAGCAGCGCAGCACCTACTCTAAAATGAGAATAGGGAGCATACGCATTTTTTGCCGCCTCCATAGCTTGTTCAAAGAGATGATCATACTTACTTGAATCTTTCATACTACTATTATACCATATAGACTATGAAAATTACAGCTTTCGATAATCGTTTTATTATCTTTCCCATCCTTTTTTTATTCATATATATCTTCGCAGCAGCGATACCGCTTGGTTCCGATATCTATCTAAAACCCGTATGGGTACGCGCCATTACACCAGATAGCGCTCAAACAGAATTGGAAGGGATGGGCAGCGATGCCAAAAATGCAAACCAACAAGAGGCAGCGGAACAATTCGTCGGCAAAACACCAAAGGTTTTTTTAACGGAAAACCGATTCGGTTACTTTACCGCCAACGGCGAATTGCTCCGTTCATCCCCCGTTACACAGCGCATTTCAGCTTCTTCTGCAGCGTGGACGGAATACGGCAGCGATGCCTATAAAACGCCGATTTATCGCCCCGACGGTTCACTGATAACTGTCATTGAAGAACAGGGCTTTGTATACATCGACGAAGGCCGTTTCTACCTATTTGAGCCGGGTGGAAATGCTGTCAAACAATATGATACCGATGGAAAACTGCGCTGGCGTTACCTGCATACCGCACCGATTACCGCCTTTCATAGCACAGAAAGCGGCGTCATCATCGGGTTTTCAGACGGCAAACTGGTCGCCCTCGATTCTGCAGGCAATGTGCTGTCCGACTTTTATCCGGGTGGCAGCGACTATCAGGTCATACTGGGAGCAGCACTCTCTACCGATGGAAAACTCGCTGCCTGTGTGTGCGGAATTGACAGCCAGCGGGCGCTGCTTATACGGATAGACGGCAATAAATATAAAATCATACATCACCGAAAATTAGAAGGAAATCTTCGCAAGCAGGTCTTTGTAGATTTCGATATAAACGGGAAAAATGCTGTCTTTGAGTGTGCCGAAGGTATCGGTTTTATCGACTGCGATCGGTTAATCTCAGGTATTATACCTCAACGCAGTACGATTATCTCCGCTGGTCAAAATCCATATAAGAATATTATGGCGATTATAAGCAAGCAGGAGCAAAGCTCAACATTATCGTTTATAGAAGCGCCTTTCTATGTCGTCGGCCGAACCTCTTTTCCTTCAAAAAATATCTTTCTTATGCAGGAGCAAGGAACGATATTCCTCGCAACCGACACAAAATTAGCGCGTATCGATATAAAATAAATTGATAAATAGGATACTGATATGAAAAGATTTTTCTTTTGCATTTTAGCTGCAGCGATATGTGTTGCTGGATTGTCCGCATTGGAATGGCCTGCTGACACACAAAAATTCTTAAGGCTTTTCGGACAGCGCATCGGTGAAAATACTTTTGAACAAGGTTTAACCTTTGAGGATGTAACAGCGGTACGCGCTGCCGATGACGGAATACTCTTGATCGCTCTGGATAAAAAATACGGAACCGGTTCATTTCCTTCCACACTCGGAAATGCACTAATATTTTTACACGATGACGGACTCCAAACGGTTTACGGAAATCTGGACGACACCACAATGTTCCGAACCAGAGTAACCACCGAAGCAGCTACGGTTATCGGAAGAACGGGAAACAGCGGATGGGGGGAACCTAATGCCCTTATCTTTCAAGTCAGTGATAATCAAAAAAAAGTGTATATCAATCCATTGCTCTTGCTCCCATCGGTTAACGATAAAATAGCACCGCAGATACAAAATATCGTTTTGATAAATGAACAGGACACCGCGTTTCAAGTAAGCGGGCAAAAAAACGTACGGCAGGGAAGCTATGAATTATATGCGGATATCTCTGACACGGTTGTGCAAGGCGGCCATAGCTTTAGCCCCTTCCGTATTACGATTTTTGTAAACGGAACAAATATTCGAACCATTCCATTTGAAATCATTACGCAGAAAGACGGCAGTTCTTATTTAGGTAATACCGCTATTACCGATACGCTGCTGTACCGGCGGAAAGGCGAACTCTATTTAGGGAAAATTATCTTAAACCGCGGAAAATCCGATATATTAATTACAGCCCGGGACATTACCGGCAATGAAAAATCGGAACGGTTTACCATCCAAGTAGACTAGCTGAGAGAAGCGGGGTAATCGTATCAGGTACTTTTAGGGTATCCCCGCAGAAGAATGGATGCTGTCCAACCAGAGTTGAACCTCTTCGCGGTTCAAATGGTCGTCCAACATCCATTCTTCTGCGATTATTGTTTAGCTGCCTGATACGATTACCCTTCCCGTAAAAATAAACTGTGCGAAATTTTAGGTAAAATTTTGCACAGAAGGGAGGAAATAGTGAAAAAATACGAACTGATACAGGCGCTGATTGAGGCGGGGGCGGTTGCCGTTATTCGGGCGGAAAATAAGGCACAAGGGCTTAAAATCGTGGAGGCGGTGCGTGCCGGAGGAATCACGGCAATCGAAATTACGATGACGGTACCGCATGCCGACGAAATTATCCGTGAGTTAAACGAAGCATTCGGTGCGGATGTATTGCTGGGAGCCGGTACGGTACTCGATGCGGAAACCGCGCGGGTGTGTATCCTTGCCGGTGCGCAATACATTGTCGGGCCGTCTTTTAACGAGGACTGTGCCCGCCTCTGCAATCGGTATGCGGTGCCGTACATTCCCGGCGTGATGACGCCGCAGGAAGCGGTGCGGGCGCTTGAGTTCGGAGCAGACATTCTCAAGCTGTTTCCGGCGGAGCTTTTCGGGCCTAAAATCATCAGCGCCTTTAAAGGGCCGCTTCCGCAGGGAATTTATATGCCGACCGGCGGCATTACCGTCGAAAATGCAGCCGAATGGATTAAAGCCGGCGCTGCAGTGCTCGGTATTGGCGGATCGCTGACAAAGGGAGCTAAAACCGGCGACTTTGGATCGGTTACCCGCACCGCCCGTCAATTAAAGGAAGTAATCGCCGCTGCACGCGGTTTACAGTTGTAATCTAAAGGAAGCGGGAACATCTTAATAGTCGATGATCTTTTTTCAACCCCGTTAGGATGGAATCCTCAAGAATTATTATGAATACCAATTCGGAAACAGGCACATTGCTGAAAAAAAGGCAAGAGAATAAATGGCTTTTAGTGTTTGAAAGCCTCTTAACCGGCTTATTGACGGGGCTGGTTATTACGGGTTTTCGTCTTTCGATCGCCCATATTAAGAATATCCGTGTTGCATTATACGGTGTCATTCGGACAGTTGGTGCTCCCGGCGTTGTTCTTGCGCTGGCAGGGTTGGCGCTGGTAGGATTATTTATCGGTTTTATTATTACGAAATGGCCGATGATTAAAGGCGGCGGAGTAGCACAGATCGAAGGCGTCTTTATGAAAAAATTGCAGTTCTCCCCGCTTTCGGAACTTCCCCTCAAATTTATCGGTGGTGTCCTCGGAATTGGACTGGGGCTTTCAATGGGTCGCGAAGGTCCTTCCGTGCAGCTTGGCGCTTATGTCGGGGATGCCATTGAACGGCTGGGAAAACGATCGTTTACCGAACGGATATGTCTAATCACTGCGGGCGCCGCCGCCGGCCTTTCGGCAACCTTTAATGCCCCTTTTGCTGCAATTGTTTTTGCTCTGGAAGATATTCATCATCATTTAACGCCGTTACTCTTAGCTTGCGTTATGGCAGGGTCTTTTGCCGGCGATTTTGCCGGAAGTGCCTTTTTAGGATCCGGCCCGATTTTCCGATTTTTTACAACCGTAGAATTTCCACTGTCTCAATTTGCATGGCTGATAGGACTTGGGATGTTTGTCGCGCTTGTCGGACATGGGTTTAAGCAGTCGATCTATTTTTTCCAACGATGCTATAAAACACTCCATATTCCGCCGGTTCTGCGGCCGGTTGTTCCATTCCTGTTGTCACTGCCGGTCGGGTTGTGGCTAAGTTATTCCTCCGGCGGCGGAGACGGGCTGATAAAGGCACTGACTGAACAGTCCTTCCCACTTACAACGCTGCTGATGTTTTTAGCCGTTAAGCTGCTTTTTACCGGCATTTCTGCGGGATCAGGCGCGATCGGCGGTATTTTCGTACCGCTTCTTGCGTGCGGCGCAACCGGCGGCGCATTGTATGCAACGGCGCTCGTGCATCTCGGTTTATTGGCACCGGAGCATGTGAATACCATGATTCTCTTTGGGATGGCAGCCTGTTTTACTACCGTTATTAAAGCGCCGCTTACGGCTTGCGTTATCGTGTTTGAAACGAGTGGGGCACTCCATCAGCTAAGCGGCTTGGTACTTACCTGTCTAACAGCCTATTTGACGGCAAGCTTTATCGGTTCGCAGGCGCATGACCACATCTTATTGGAGCAAATACTCGAAGCCGAGCAAGGCGACATACAATCTTCAAGCAATAAACACAGAACATATCGCCCGCAACTTTATGAATTGCCGATCGGCTTGCACTCAATTGCTGCATTAAAGAAAGTCCGTGAAACGGACTGGCCTCAAAAATGCCGCATCATCGGCGTTATGCACGGCGAACATGAGTCTGTCCCCGACGGCAATACCATACTGTACCCCGGCGATAAATTGATTATCCTTGCGGAAGATGATACCGGCTCTCTGCTAGAACAACTCACCGGTTTGACCGATGAACGAGCTAAATAATTTTTAGGTTATCTCATAAATTTTTCTTGCTATTTACCGTATTCAGGGCTATACTGATAGAATGAGTAAGCATTCGCATCTCTATCATTACTATGGTGAGATTGAGCGGGTGACAATTTAAGTTAAGGAGGAGATTATGAGTATTTCAAAAGAAAATATTTATAAGCTTGAAGGCCGTGTTCCGCTAAAAACCGCAATCCCTCTCGGTATGCAGCATGTTTTGGCTATGTATGCCGGAAACCTCGCACCGATTTTGGTTATATCGGGTGTGCTTAATATCCCGGCGGATATCAAAGTTTCGTTGCTGCAAAGCGCTATGTTTGTTGCCGGCGCCGTTACGTTCGTCCAGTTGCGGCCTATCTGGAAAATCGGTTCGGGACTCCCCACCGTTATGGGAACCAGTTCAGGATTTATCCCCGTTGCTATCGGCGTAGGACTGCAATATGCCGCAATGGGAGACTGGTCAAACGGATATGCTGCCATTCTCGGTGCATCCCTTATCGGCGGTTTAATGGAATTTATGCTAGGGTTTATTGTTAAACCGCTCCGCAAGTTCTTACCGCATGTTGTTACGGGAACCGTTGTTACCACGTTGGGTATTTCGCTTATTCCCGTCGGTATTAAATTTGTCGGCGGTGGAGTCGGTCTTGAAAAAACTCCCGGATTCGGTTCGATAAAGAATCTGTTAGTCGCACTCTTCGTCTTTTTAACGATTATCTTTATCCGGCAAATGTTTACCGGTTTTTTGAGTATTTCCTCCATCCTGATCGGACTTATCGCAGGGTATATTGTCGCGATCTTTGCCGGTATGGTTGATTTTACGCCGGTAAGAAATGCCGCATGGATTTCCGCTCCGTTGCCGTTCTTTGCCGTAGGACACCTGAACCTCGCCTTCCATTGGGATGCCATCGTTCCATTTCTGCTTGTCTACCTTGCAACAACCGTAGAAACAATCGGTGATAACACCGGCATTGCAGTCGGCGGTCTCGGACGCGATATAACCGACAAGGAATTGCAGGGCGCAGTTCATGCAGACGGCTTCGGCAGTATGTTTGCAGCCATCTTCGGCGTTATGCCGAACACCTCGTTCAGCCAGAACGTCGGGCTTATCGGTATGACAAAGGTTGTCAACCGCTTTACCATCGGTATCGGCGCAGGCTTCTTGGTATTGTGCGGTTTCTTCCCCAAACTCGGCGCAATTGTTTCGACTATCCCGAACCCGGTATTGGGCGGCGGTGTATTGCTGATGTTCAGTATGATCACCATGAGCGGTTTAAACTTGATTTATCAAAGCGGAAAAATTGCAGAACGCGATGTTGTCATTATCGCAGCATCGCTCGGCGTTGCCTTCGGTTTAAGCAATGTACAAGAAGTTATGCAGCACTTACCGATGTGGTTCCAGAATATCTTTAAACAGGCCATCGTCGGCGCCTTTGTTACCGCGCTTATTTTGAATCTCTTGTTGCCTAAATCAAAAGAGGATTAACCGATTTGAGCATATTGCCGCACAAGAATAAACCTTCCAATGATCCTGACAATTTCGACGCCGGTAGGCCGATCGTTTCGGAACTTGGAAAACGGATATTCTTTGTTACCGGCGAACGGGGCTGCGGAAAATCTACGTTTCTTGCAGCCCTTATACAAAAGTTCAACCTGCAGCCATCAGGCTTTATTACAAAAAGAGAAGCGCCGCCGGAGTGTGCAGTGTATATGCATCAGGTTGTCACCGGTACCGCAAGATACCGGTATACAACCGGCAACAAAGTCGGAATATGTCCCCAGCAAAAACCGGTCGGTTTTGCCCCGGTATTTGATACATTCGGGGTTATGTGTTTGAAGCAAGCGAAGGAGGTAATACTTTCTTCGATTGGCGGCGAACATTCCGACGCCGATTGCGATGCAGCGTCACTGTCCCCTACCCTGCCGGTAATCTTAATGGATGAACTCGGCTTTATGGAAGCGGAGGCGGATTTCTTTTTCCGCACCGTATGCGATCTGCTTTCCGACTCCCGCTATTATATCATCGGCGTCGTAAAGCCGCGGGGAAC
Source organism: Treponema vincentii (assembly GCF_010365865.1). Lineage (NCBI taxonomy): Bacteria > Pseudomonadati > Spirochaetota > Spirochaetia > Treponematales > Treponemataceae > Treponema > Treponema vincentii. Next base: position 2,393,485 of record NZ_CP048020.1, read on the forward strand.
TCGCTTTCTGTCCGTCTTGGAACATAAGCCGGAAGCCGTAGTATTCCATTTGACGGTACAAAATAGAGCAGAACTGTATGAACGGCTTGGGCGAGCGCAAAGTTTTGCATCATTTTTAGATACTGCGGAAATCGGAGTTCCAAACGATAACAAATGATGCCGAGTAATATGCAAACAATCTCGACAGTGTCCGAAAACAACAATACCGGCAGCCCCATCAAACTCCCCACTGCAATTCTCCTTGCAGGAGGACTGTCAACCCGCATGGGCTGCTGTAAACAGCTGCTCCCGCTTTGCGGAAAACCCTTAATCGGATACGTCATTGAAACATTACTTGAAGCAGGTATTACCCATCTGGTGATCACGGTAAATGCCGAAACACAGCAGCCCATAACAAAAATGATAGCGCAGCTGACACAAATCAAATCTACGCAAAAACCACCTGTGCACAACGGATGCCAAAAGAGCCTTGACGCCGGCAACGCAACCCGCCAATCATTCCACTGTGATATTGCCTTTAATCCGGATCCGGCGCGGGGACAGGGACATTCGGCGGCTCTTGCAGTACAAGCTGCGTGCCGCGGCTATGCGGAAGCTCTTGCAGTAAACACAGCCGCTCCCCTTCATCACCCAAGCGGCTTTTTATTCTGCACCGCCGATCAGCCTTTTTTGCAAGCCGACAGTATCCGCGACCTCTGCACCGTCTTTCAAAATAATCCCAACCACATTGTTTCTGCGGCCTTTAACGGCAAGCACTGTTCTCCGGTTATCTTTCCGGCGGCACTAGCCGGTGAGCTCAGCCGCTTGGACGGAAGTATCGGTGGCAGAACCGTGATGAACGCTCACCCTGATCTGATTCTACCCTCCCCGCTCCGCTCCGAAATGGAAGCCTTCGACATCGATACGCCTGAAGACTTTAAACGGGCGGAAGAGTATGTGCATCAGCACACACAGGGCAACTGCAGCGAAATATAGAAGGTTTATTTTCAGCCGCTTACATCGCGCGGCTAAAAAACACTGCGAGTTTGCCTACCGACAAACATCGCAGATTGTATGTACGCTATCGCGTACTAATTGAACAACTTCCAAAGTTGATACTTTGTTCAGTTGTTCAATTTTAAGGAAGGTATACCTTCGACGTTCCTTTACCGTCCTAACCGGAACATGAGTGTTTTACCCCGGATCATAACCAGTGAAATACTTTCCATGCCGGGAACACTTTCTGCTGCCGAGTAGACGATATTTTCCATATCTTCCACTCTGCCGAAATATTGTACTGCGTACTTTGTTTGAGCGGTAGATTGATACACAACCCGTATTGTTTCGACTTTAGTGTTCAATACATTTCGGAACTTGTTCATCAGTTTACTGTCGGAACTATTGTTAATAGTAATTTCATACCGAATACCTTGTGCATAATCCCGCACCAATGCTTTTTTCGCTTGATCAACGGCAACACTCATTGCTTTAAAGACCGTTGACTTTATCGCGTTCTGTGCCGCAGCTTCGGTACTTCCGCGGTCGAACGTCTTAGGACTGCTATAGGGTACAGCGCCGAGTAATTCTCCCGTAGACGGATTGTACATTTTCAAGTTAACTTCAGCTTGAGCATAGTAACCGCCTGTTTCTCGGCCGCCCTGCACAAAACCGTCCACTTCAATATAAACATCAGCGCCAAGTTTTTGCGCAATCCACTGTACAACCGAAAGATCAGCCGTATCAGGTTCTTGAGTAAACAGCGTAGCACTATCTGATTTTAATGCTTCTACCGCGGCATAATCAACGGCACGGTACCCATTGTCAAGCAGGTATTTATTCGCCATGTTGACGGCAGACTTGGAAAATGTACTCCCATCTTTTGCCTTTTGATTTGGAACAACCATATACAGCATACTATCGACATACTGTGTGATAAATCCGACATTATTTCCTTGCAATTCGCTCTTGATTCTTGCCTCATGTACTTCAGGACTCGATAGAATATTGCCGCCCTTTGCAGAATAGGTACCGATCATATCGAGTGTACGGCGTAATTCATCCATTTTTACCGGTACGGTGATCTCACAATAGTATCCACGGTACGTTTGATCGCGCCGCAAAATACGCATATAGTCGGTTTCAAGGTAAGCATTCGGTCTTGTCCCGGCGTAAAAAGCGGAATGTAACTTACTACGATTCTGCATTTCTTCCGTCTCTCCGATAAGGTCGATAACGGCAAGCCGCAGGGTATTCGCTTTTGCCTGAGTCAGTGCCTCCAAAAACGTATATCCCTCTCCGGAACCGGCATAATAAGGGTTGTTGCCTGTGTACTGCGGAATCCGCGGCATAACGGTACATGATGTCAAAAGCACCGACAGCAGTGCATATAATACAATGTTTCTTTTCATAGTTTTCTCCTTATCGTGTGAGTTATATCGGGCAGCTGTCTAAAAACTTCAGTTTTTGACAGTTTCCTTAGCTTGAGGTGCATGCCTAGAACCTGCGGGTTATTCCTATAAAAACATGAAAGTTCATGTGTGATGATAGAACATCCCATGCATAATTATTAACCTTATCGAGTTCCGGCGGAGGAAATAGGCTTTCTTTTTTCAATTTTTCAGCCGCCTGCGCGGGACTCAGTAAATTATGCATATAGCCGAATCCGGCACTACCGCCTATCGTCCAATTCCGCGAAATAAAGTAATCTGCCGATACAAGCACCCTCCCGCCGAGTTGAGTTGCAGTAACGGTATAAGTCTTTGCTGAATTTGATTGCGCGGCAACGGATGTACCCGAAAAGCAAAATTGTAATTCCGGTGTAATCTTAAAACGGGATGTATAGAAATTATAAACCCCGATACCTAAATATCCTGTTCCGAAAGGAGTAAGCCGCATCGGTTTTGCACTCAATACAGCGGAGGATCCAATCGGTTGTTGTATGGCATACTCATATCCGACCGATATACTGAGATGAAAATTTGCCTTGTATACAGCCCGTATACCGAAAGTCGGCTGAACACGCAAAAACTCCTTTGAGTCTTTTGTCATTACGCCGGTAATGGGAACCGTTATACCTGCATATCCTTGCAGTAGAATACGGGATCCTAAAAGCTCTTTAACAGAATCCCCTTCGACAATCGGCTGGTCTGCATAAATCACTTTTGCAACTGAGAAAGTATCGTGTACTTCCGAAATAATTAACAAACCGGTTTCTTTTACCGACTGCTTTCCGGCAACTGAGATGGATTTTTGCAGGATATATTCATCTCCTGCATTTATACCGATATCCTTTCCCAGCTCGATTGTAACGGTATTGTTTTCATGGTCAACGGCAAGTACTCCGCTTGCCAATGCAAACTCCGGTTCAAATTTAATTGCCGTATAAACCGAACTTATTAAAGAACTGATTGCTTCGTCAACCGCATCGGAACGCCGTTTTGCGACTTTTTTAACGGATAGCGGTATAACCCGCTCACTCGCGGAACCGGAAACGTCAAGGATAGATATTGCCCCTTCTATTCTGACTATCCAATACTTTTTTATAACTTTTTTGCCCTCAACTACAGTTTCTTCAAACATAAGACGTTCATCATAGTCGGTAATCCGGGGCGCAAATACCAAAAAGGCTCCGGTAAGCCGTTCCCAATCGGCACGTGTAAAAGCCTCTTCTCCTGATAACACGGTTTCGGAAATTTCCGACCGCTGTTCTTTCATTCTTTTGATTTGATCGATAAAGGACACAATATTGTTTGAGTTGAGCCGGTACTCCATACCGATTACGTTAAACCGTTTAAAAGAAGTAACAACATCGATAATCCGTTGATCTATTCTTGCGGCAACTTCGGAGGGAACATATCCCGAATGAGAAAGTCTAAAAACTGCGATATCTTTTTTACCGCTTACTATTTGGGCAGAGAGCAGCGCTGCTACGAGCACATACACTATAACGAATATGTATCTTTTAGGACATTTAACCATGGTCGTATACTAGCACAATCGATAATTTCAGCACAAGAGGAAGGATTGGTAACCGCATAAAACGTTTACCGGATATATTCCCGCATAAAAATTGAGGCTGCTCAACCAGAGTTGAACCTCTTTGCGGTTCAAATGGTCTCACAGCCTTAATTTTTATGCGGTGTTTAAGCTATCTGTCTTATGCGTTTGTCCTTCTGCTAAAATACTAACTAATACAGAAGATATTTCTTGCGGATGTTGCTAAACAGCTTTGTCTCTTTTTCAATGCGGGTAAAATAATCCTGTGTAGTTTGCAAAGGATTGGTGAGCTGTGTACAACCTGTTAATAAATGGAGGCCGCAATATTTTTTGCCCACATTGTTTATCGTAAACTTGTCGGGGTAGAGGTGCTTGAGTTCGTAGAACATGGCAATTGCCGTCTTAACGGGCGAAAAACTGCAGCGGTCGGTAACGGCAATTTGTACTCCCCCGCAGAGCTGCCCCGTATAGAGCGAAATCGATGGGGTAAAAAATGCGGGCAAAAAACGCACGCCGTCCAAGCCCAACCGATTCAGCTGATCAGCTAGACGGTAAGCATCGATATAAGGCGCTCCAAGGTATTGAAACGGCATCGTTGTTCCCCGTCCTACCGAAAGGTTGGTTCCTTCAAATAAACAGACACCGGCATATACGAGCGCGGTGAGGGGCGACGGAATATTGGGAGACGGCGGCACCCATATCAGAGGCAGCTCGTCAAAGTAGGTCTCTCTATCCCAGCCTGTCATCGGGATTACCGTCAAATCACAATGAATACCGTATTCGGTGTTGAAGAGCAAGGCAAGTTCCCCGACCGTCATACCGTGCCGTTGCACAATGGGAAAATATCCCGTAAAGGAACGGTATTCAAGCTCCAGCATATTCCCCTCGACGGTGCCACCAATCGGATTTGGGCGGTCAAACACGACAAATTGTTTTTTATACCGCGCACATTCTTCCATCGCGTATGCCATGGTGGAAATATAGGTATAGAAACGAGCTCCGACATCTTGAATATCAAAGCAGAGAATGTCGATATCTTTTAACATTTCCGGCGTCGGCCGTTTGGTATTTCCGTAAAGGCTGTATACCGGCAGCCCCGTTCGCGGATCGGCGCTGTGTCCGATGGATGCCCCCTCCCGTTCGTTGCCCTGTATACCGTGTTCGGGCGAAAAAAGCGCCGTAAGCTGCACCGACCGGCTCAACAGCACCGCAGAGGGCGTTCCCGCGGAATCGATACCGGTTTGATTGGTAATCAGTCCTACTCGCTTTCCGGCAAAAATGGCACGATATTGCGGCAACTGTTCAATTCCCAATTTTAACCGATTTTCTGCAACGGCTTCTTGGCATACAATACAAAACAAGAAGAACAATACCGCCGCTGCCTTTAGTTGGCGTAAATGGCATACAGACATTTTCATAAGGAGATTCGACCCAAATATATTTCTCATTGGGAGCATTATAGAGTACCTATACATTTTTTTAAACCGGTATAGCAGAAACCGGCCATTTTAAGTATACTAGGGCTTAACTATGGAAGATAAGACGCAGGAAATGGAGCGGATTCAAGAGCTGCTCGACAATAGGCACTACGTGGCATTAATTGCGGAACTCGCCGAGATGAACGCGGTTGATGTCGCTGAAATATTGGATAAAGAAAATGCGGCAAATGCAGTATTCCTCTTTAGAATGCTTCCCAAGGATCTTGCAGCCGAAGTATTCGCACTCCTTTCGAGTGAACAGCAAAGCGCATTTATCTCATCGATTACCGATAAAGAGCTCGGTCCTATTTTGGACGAACTTGCGTTTGATGACGTCGTAGACCTTGTAGAGGAGATGCCGGCAAACGCAGTACGGAAAATATTAGCGAACTCCGGCGAAGAAGAACGCAAGCTCATCAATCAATTCCTCAAATATCCTCCCGATTCCGCAGGAAGCCTGATGACGATTGAGTACGTCAGCCTTAAAAAGACGATGACGGTAAAACAGGCGTTGGACTACATCAGAGAGACGGGACTTAAAAAAGAAACGATCTATACCTGTTATGTAACCGATGCTAACAGGGTACTTGAGGGCATCGTTTCATTAAAAGAACTCGTGTTGGCGCCCGAACAGGAGCTTATTGAAAATATCTTTGAAAGCGAATGTATCTATGTGAACACGCACGATGATCAAGAAAGCGTTATCGCGGTTTTTAAGAAGTACGCCTTTCTTGCCCTGCCCGTTGTCGATGCGGAAAAACGGCTGATCGGTATTATCACCGTTGACGACGTCATGGATGTTATGGAGCAGGAAGCTACCGAAGACTTCCAGATTATGGCCGCTATGCAGCCGTCCGAAGACGCATACCTGAACACCGGCGTTTTTACACTCGCCAAGCACCGTATCGGCTGGCTGATGCTCCTGATGGTTTCGGAAACCTTTACCGGCAAGATTATCGAACACTACACCGAACTGCTGGCAACACTTACCATACTCACCTCATTTATTCCTATGTTGATGGATACCGGCGGAAATTCGGGCAGCCAGTCATCGACATTGATTATCCGCGGTCTTGCTACCGGCGAAATTCAGCTGCGCGACTGGGGTAAAGTATTATGGAAGGAACTCCGTATCGCAATTATGGTAGGTGCGCTGCTCGGGCTAACTATTTTTGTAAAGGCTTATTTCTTGGACGGAAAACCGATTCTGATTTCTGCAAGTGTCGGGCTAACGCTTGTTGTAACCGTTACTATTGCAAAACTCACCGGCGGACTTTTACCGATTCTTGCAAAAAAACTCCACATGGATCCCGCTATTATGGCAGGCCCGCTCATCACCACGATTGTAGATGCGGTCAGCCTTATCGTTTATTTTAGAATCGCAAAGTTCCTGTTGTTTTAAAGGCTAATAGTATATTGGGATTATATGAAATGGTTTGAACGCTTCCGATACCGTACATTCTCTCAAACTGCCTCCGTAGAGGAACTGTTGGTTGAAGTGTTTAGGAAAACCATTCATCTGTCTTCTGCTTTAACCGTTGTATTTGCCGAACACTGGTATACGCCTACGATTATCGCTATTGTTGCTATCACGCTGCTCTACTGTATCTCAGAATTTTTTCGTATGCGCGGCTATGAGCTTGGTATCATTGCGCATATTACTCGTTACGCATCACGGGCACGCGATAAAGGGCGGTTCGTATTGGGACCGCTAACACTTGCCACCGGAGTGCTTGCCGCACTTTTGTTTTTCCCCATGCATACGGCAAAAATTGCAATATTTGCACTTGCTTTCGGGGACGGCCTTGCGAGCCTTGTCGGAAAGCGTTTTGGAAAAATTCACTTAGCTTTTTTTAAAGATAAGACCGTTGCCGGAAGTGTAACCTGCTTTGCCGCTGTGTTCCTTTCGTCCTTTGCCGTCAGCGGAAAGTTTTGGAAAAGCCTTGTATTGGGTATTGCCGGGGCGTGTATCGAAATGCTGCCCCTAAAAGATTATGACAACCTTTTGATACCGGTTGCTATCGGTTTTCTTGCCTTACTGCTCCATGCGTAAGCTATTGCCACAGATAAAACTGATGAATTGCTTTGAGGAAAAGGCCCCCACCTACTAGCAAAGCTACAATGCCAAAGACAGTAAAAAACCAGGAACCGGTATACAGTAAAAGCGTATATGCAATTAACATTATCAACAGCTGAATTGCAGCCTTCCGATACTCGGTAATACTGCGATAAATGCCGACCAACAAAAACGATACAACTGCCAATACGCAGACAATCCCACTAAAGGAATAAAGGAGATAGCGATAGGAGCGAGAAAATGAGAAAAACGAGACCACTTGAATGGTATCGATCGGAATAACATGAGACAATGCAAACGCGATAAAACTCAGCAAGAAAATAATAGATCCCGTTTCCCGCGTAAAAGTTTTATGGGCAAAGAGGCTTGAAGTTAAAAGCGCCAAGCAGGCTCCAAACCGAAAGAAGAAAATAATCCGTGCAACGGAAGCCATAAAAACGGTCAATAGCGGATACCGTTCTTGCAACGGAAAAAGGAGCTGTAACGCTTCAACAGACAGTGCGAAAATAAACAAGCCAAAAAAAGAAATCTCAAGAGCATGAGTTTTTTCGAAAAGAAAGAAAATACAAACAAGCAGTGCCAATGCTATTAGCGGAAATGCTGCGATACCGATCATGGCTGCATAATTATTATAGGCAAAAAACGGAAGTCTAAATAACTGAAAAGTACTTTCCGAGACTGTCGGCAACTTCGCAAGCAAATTATGCGCAACAATAACAATACAGCAGCTTATGCTTCCGATTACCATGAGCGCAGTAATACAAATACCGAAAATTAAGATTCTATTACGTCCGGCTATTGTCATATCGTGATTAGTATAGTTGGAAACGCCTAGTTCTGTCAAATATACCTTTTGAAAATATACGACGCATCTACTTCGTTGCCTTGCCAAAAGTGTACATCCTTGTACACTTTTGGCAGCGAGTTTCAGCATCGCTGAAACATCGCTTCTGATATAACCAGCGGCATCCGTGCCGCTACTGCAAACAATCCTCAACGTATCTCAGAACCGCCACGGATGGCGGTGGTTTCAAGAAGTAACAAGTTTGCTTGCAAACTTGCAGCCTACGAATGTACACGGATGTACATTCGTGGGCGGGGATGTCCGTGGTTCCGCGCAGCAGCGACGTTTTTGCGCAGCAAAAACTCGACGTTGAAAAGTGTACACGGAGGTACAAAAAACGGCTTGATGCATTTATTCTGACAATATAGCCTAAAAAAAAATAAGGAAGCAAAAAAAAAATTTTCTTGCGGAAACAATTATTCCGTGATACACTAATAGAAATGCTGACTGGTACTCATTTATTCTAAAAGGAGGCTACTTTATGGAAAAACTCTTTCAGCTTCAAGCGCACAAAACGAATGTGCGTACCGAAATCATTGCAGGATTAACAACTTTCCTTGCAATGGCGTATATTCTTGCCGTCAACCCGCTCATTTTAAGCGATGCAGGCTTGAATCCCGGCAGTGTATTTACGGCTACCGCATTATCTGCGGCAATAGCAACCTTGATAATGGCCGTACTTGCCAATCTTCCTGTCGCGCTTGCTCCCGGCATGGGCTTAAATGCTTTTTTCACGTATACTGTTGTTATCGGAATGAAGTATTCACCCGCAACAGCATTAACGGCAGTATTCCTCGAAGGCTTACTGTTTATTTTGCTGTCCTTTTTCAATGTACGGGAAGCGATTGTTGAATCAATCCCGATCAATCTGAAGAAAGCGGTTGCAGCAGGTATCGGCCTTTTCATCACATTAATCGGTATGAAAAATGCGGAAATCATCGTTGATAATCCTGCGACATTAGTCGGTCTCGGCAACGTTACTTCAGGAGCTGCTTTATTGGGACTCATCGGTCTGGTTATTACTGCAATTCTGTACGTTCTACATGTTCCGGGTTCAATTCTCCTTGGAATTTTAATTACTACCGTAATCGGTATTCCAATGGGTGTTACGGCACCGTTCGGCGGATGGGAAAATTGGTCTATCGTAAGCGCTCCGGCAGCTCCGGTTTTCTGGAATTTCGATTTCAGCAATATCTTCAGTTTCCAGTTCTTTACGGTATTCTTTTCATTCCTGTTTGTTGACATTTTTTGATACGGTCGGGACCTTAGTCGGCGTTACCAACCGCGCAGGACTTATCGACAAAGACGGAAATATCCCACGGGTAAAGCAGGCATTGCTCTCCGATGCTATCGGTACGGTTTTCGGTGCTATGCTGGGAACTTCTACCGTTACCAGCTTTGTCGAAAGCACTTCCGGCGTAGCGGCCGGAGGAAGAACCGGTTTAACCGCGTTGACAACCGGTGTATTTTTCTTAATTGCCTTGATTTTCTCGCCACTTTTCTTATTGATTCCGTCAGCAGCTACTGCACCGGCGCTTATCATTGTCGGATTCCTGATGCTGAGTGCCGCAGCCGAAATCGATTTCAAAGATCCTACGGAAGGTATTCCTGCGTTCTTGACAATCGTTATGATGCCGTTTACCTACAGCATTGCCGAAGGTATTGTGTATGGCATTCTTTCCTACGTTATTTTGAAGGCCATAACAGGTAAATTCAAGCAAATCCCGATTATCAGCTGGATATTGTTTGTTATCTTCTTATTGAGGATTATTCTCCATTAAGCTGTTTTACAGTTAAAACTATACACATCTCGGACACTCATATAGAGTATGGGTGTCCGTTTTTTTTCTTACAGCAAAAAGCGCCTCCTTGAAAAATATACAAATAAGGATACAATATCTGTATGGACAGAAAATATGTACTACTGATCGACGGCGACAATATTCCGCCGAGTTTTTTGGAAGCCATTATCACCGAAGTTTCTAAAGAAGGCGAATTATTGATAAAACGTTTATATGGAGACTGGACAACACCGAATATGAACGGGTGGAAAAATTGGCTTGAAAAGATCCCCATTCGTCCGGTACAACAATTTCGTAACGGGCCAAATGCAACCGATAATACTATCATTATGGATGCTATTGAGCTTGCCAACACCAATAAAAGTATTAATGCTGTTTGCATCGTTTCGACTGATTCCGACTATTATAGCCTTGCGCTTAAATTGCGGGAGTACGGGCTTTATGTTCTCGGTATTGGGAAACAAAATGCTAAGGCTCTTTGGGTAAACGCTTGTAATGAATTTAAATATCTGGAAAACCTCGATAGTGCAACAACCCCTGAAGAGGAGAGTCAAGATTCTCCCTTCGATTCTCTGGAAAAATTATTAAACCATGCCTATAAAAACTCACGAATGACAGAAGACGGATGGGTCAGTCTTTCCGATTTAGGCAAATCCATCCGACGGAGTATGCCGGAATTTGATCCCCGATCTTATAACCATAATACCTTACGAGAAATTCTTGAAGCTTTTCCCGATCAATATGAAATGACAACCGATAGACTGGTTCCGCCTAACCATTGGATTAAAGCGAAAGAACAACAAAAAAGCGATACGTTAAGCGGCACCATTAAACGCTTTAAAGGAAACTGGGGAATTATCGAAACTGTCGATCACGGCGATTTCTACTTTGGTCTTACAAACCTTACCAAATCTTCCCGTCGTAAAAAGATTACGGAAGGAATGCAGGTACGCTTCAAGGTGTTTAAGGAACCGAACGCTGACGGAGAGAACTTTGCCGAAAGAAACGGCAAGGCAACAGACGTGGAACTACGATAAACGAGTTTGTTGTATACTGCTATTAGGTAGCTCTCAAATATTTACCTGTTTTCGCAAGTTCTTATTATCTTCATTTTTAAATAAGACGTTACAAACCGCTGACTGTGGGATTAATATGCAGTACGGTGTATATGTACTGTTACTGTAGGTACATAAATTCAGTATGACTCTGATATTCGACATGTTTTTTATGGCTACGACCTGTTATCAAAGCTTATACTAGGAGGAACGCTTCTTACAAAGAACCTCCTAAAAAAATATCTCGAAAAAAGTGAAGCCGTCTATGCCACCCATTCCTAACGTTCTCTCCGATCAATCTTCCACCCGATTGCTTCTTCACGGATGCCGACAAATCTCCGGTATAGCCCTGCCTGTTTCATAAGTTCGGCATGAGTACCCCGTTGCACAATACGTCCTTCGTCAAGCACAATAATTTGATCCGCTTTGCGTACCGTATTTAAACGGTGCGCAATCATCAAGAGCGTTTTATTTTTTGTCAGCTCCTCGATAGCTGTTTGCAACTCGTGTTCATTTTCAGGATCGACACTGGCAGTCGCTTCGTCTAAAATAATAACAGGCGCATCCTTGAGAATTGCCCGCGCGATGGAGATACGCTGCTTTTCTCCCCCCGACAGTGTTGCGCCGTTTTCTCCGATTCTAGTTTGATACCCGTCCGGCAGTGCAGTGATAAAATCATGACAGCAGGCTTTTTTTGCTGCGGCAATCACTTCGTCCATCGTTGCATCCGGCCTACCGAAACGGATATTGTTTTCTATCGTATCTTCAAACAGGTATACGCGCTGAAACACAATAGAAAAATTTTTCAAAAGACTGTCGCATGTGTAGTCCTTAACGTTGATACCGCCAAGTAAAATTTCACCCTGACTGACGTCCCAAAAGCGCGCAATTAAATTACACAGTGTTGTTTTTCCCGAACCGGACGGTCCGACAATCGCGCAGCTTGTTTTTTGCGGCACCGTAAAATCGACATTCCGTATCACTTCTTTTGTATCATTTCTATCGTAAGAAAAAGAAATATTCCGAACCGTAATGTCATAATTATTCGGAATATGCTCCGTACCGTTTTCATCCAATAACGGCATATCCGATATTTCTTCCAGCCGGTCAAGAGAAGCATCAACTACCCGTGCAACAGCGGCCGTACTTCCGGCAAGTTCCACCGTTGCATAAATCATAAAACTTGCGACAGTCAGCAACAAACATTTTTTCGGTGTTATATTTCCATGCATTAAAAGATAGGGGGCTGTAATGAGTATTGCCGCTCTAACCACTTTGAATATTGTTTGAAAAGCAGCCGCGAGTTCGGAGAAAATCTTTTCCAAAATGATATTTGCCGCTGCGCTTTCACTGATTGCTGCATCAACCGTTTTACCGGATTGCTCGCCGAGTCCGAATGCTTTTACCACCGTCATCCCTTGAATGTATTCCAAAATACCGGTTACCAGTTGTGCTTGCGCCGCCTGCCTGCGCGGTGAATATTTTTCTCCCGCAGCTTGAGTTTTTGCATAAATCAAAAACGAAATTAAAAGACCGGCAAGCATCAGCAATCCGATTCTCCATTCATAAACAAACAGCCATACATTGATAACAAAGGCGTGAATAAATCCGCCTGCGACCGCCTCCAGCACCGTTACCGCACTTGTTTCAAGATCACCGAGTGTGGTGGTAACCGCAGCGGTAATGTCTCCTAATCGGTGCTCACTGAAATACCCCATCGGTGCACGCTTTAATTTTTCACCGAGGTTCATCCGCCACTCGCTGCACATGGCAAAACTTCCCAATGTTCTATTTATAGAAGCGATATTGATAAAAACGATTTTGCCCACAATACTGAGCAGCATAATTCCGAGCGATACCCAAATCGTTTTGTACGACATCCCATTTCCTGAAATGGTGGAAAGGATTCCGGAGAGAACCGTCAGAATTGCCATAATGGGAAGCATCTCAAAAAACGAATTACCGATATGAAAAATAAAAGAGAGTATCAATCTTCTTTTTTCCGCACCTGAAAAATGCAACAATCGTTTAAACATAGTAATCATACAGCCTCCCCAGATTTTTTATCGCTTACGCTGATGTGCGCATTCCACAGTGTGCGATACAGTTCGCACGATTCCAACAGCGATTGATGCCTACCCTCCGATTCAATGCGTCCGTGATTCATAACGATAATTTTATCTGCCATCGTGATAGTCGAAAGCCGATGCGCAATGACGATCAATGTTTTTCCTGCAACCAGTTCTCCGATAGAACGCTGAATGACTGCTTCATTTTCGGGGTCGGTAAAAGCGGTCGCTTCATCCAGCATAATGATGGGACTGTCTTTTAGTATTGCGCGTGCGATTGCAATGCGCTGCTTCTCTCCGCCGGAAAGATTATTCCCTCCGTCTCCTGCGACCGTATCATACCCTTGAGGAAGTGCCTTGATAAACTCGTGGCAGCTTGCTTTCTTTGCAGCCTGTTCTATCTCGGCATCCGTAGCGTCCGGTTTCCCAATCCGTATGTTTTCCCGAATGGATAAATGGAATAAATAATTATCCTGTGAAACATAGCCAACTCGCTCCATCACTTGCGAAAGCGGAATGTTCCGTGCATCGCAGCCGCCTATCATAACCGAACCTTTGCTTGCTTCCCAAAACGAGGCGATTAAGCGGGCAATGGTAGATTTGCCCGAACCGGACGGATCGACAAATGCAGTCATCCCATTCGGAACCGCTTGAAATGAAATGTCATGCAAAACTTCCGTATCGCTATATGCAAACGATACATGAGAAAATGCAATAGTATTTTCTTTAATGGGCACACCATTCTTCGGACGGTTCATTTCTTCCGCTTCCAACAATTTCGCAATTTCTTTTACGGTAGAGTCTACCATTGCAAGACTGTCCGTGTAACGCAGCGCCTGAATGAGCGGTGCAATAAGACCGAGCGACAAGATGATACACGATATAAAACTTCCGGCGGATATACTCCCGTGTATGAAAAACCAACAGCCGAGAGGCAGCACACCTAATAAACTGGAAGGAGCAATTGCAATTCCCGCAGCGTAGTAAGGATTGGTCTTTTTAAACCATTCCGCTTTCGCATTCTCATTTTCCGCTATTGCCTCAGTATATTTCCGATATGATACGGTGCTTTGATTAAAGGCTTTTATCACTTCGATGCCGCCGATGTATTCAACCGTTGCGGCATCCATATTTTTACTTGCCGTAAGAACTTTTGCATACCGCTTTTCGTAGTCCTTCATCATCCCCATATAACAAATAAGGCCGAGCGGAAAAGTTGCAAAAGCGGTAAGCGCTAAGCGCCAATCAAGATAAAAGAAATAGACTAACATTAAAAAAGGAATCAGCAGATTAGCCGTCAGTTCCGGTATGATATGAGCAAGCGGTAATTCCAGTTTTTCTACCGTATCGACCAGCATTGTTTTGAATTTACCGGATGGGGTATCCAGTATAAAACCCATCGGAACGCGGGAGAGCTTTGCCGTCAGCTGCATACGGATGTTTTTCAGCACGGTAAACGCCGCACGGTGAGAACGTATCGTAGAAAGTGTAGACAGATAGAGCTGCCCAAGATACCCGGCAAGTGCAATAAGTGCCGTTACAAAAATTGCCTGTAGGGTATAATCCCGTGCGCATATCCGAATGATAAGGCGGGACACGGCAAGGTATGGTATAATTCCCGCAGCTGCGCCCAATACGGCAAAAATCACGGAAGTGACGAGCAGCCTCTTACAGGGTTTTGCAAGCTCCAATAGATACTGTAAAGCGGTTTTTTCCGCAGTATGTTCACCGGTTTTTGACAATTTTTCCATCCTTTCATCATCAATTTATATCAATGATATATATCAGTGATATAAAATAGAAAAGGAGCAACTTTGTCAAGGGAGTGGAGGGTGGTAGGAAAAACTCTCGTTTAAGCTTATGTTAAAAGCTCTTCTAACTTTTCTCTTGCCTTTTTAGCTTCAATTCTATTTGGGATTATGACAAGCAAAATCCCAAAAACAAGCATGATATAAGGGACTAAAGCAGCCGGCATAGGAAATCCGGCGAATGGAACTATTAAACATCCCGCAAGCACGCCGGTAAACCATACAACTAAAAAAACGATAACAGAGATAGCCATTCTCATTCTGATGTTGATTGTTGAACCATACTCATGTGCTTCAATAGTTCCAATTATCAAAGGTAAAAATGAATTTCGATAATGTATAC
This sequence comes from Treponema vincentii, assembly GCF_010365865.1. Taxonomy (NCBI): domain Bacteria; kingdom Pseudomonadati; phylum Spirochaetota; class Spirochaetia; order Treponematales; family Treponemataceae; genus Treponema; species Treponema vincentii. The sequence continues at coordinate 2,408,936 of NZ_CP048020.1, forward strand.
ATCTACAAATTTTAAATGAATTTTCAGATACGCTCCCTTCAAAATATTTGTCTCCTTTGGGAAAATCAAATACAGAAGTTTTTATGTAAGTATTGCCACGTATAATTTGCAGAATCTCATCCTTTGATTTCTTTGTTTCAATTATAAAACGCATAGTACTCCTCATAACACTAGCCGTTAGATATTGCACCACAATGTTAAGTTGAATCGGCTGTTTTGGTTTGTCCTATTTCTTTGTCCAGTCTTCTACTTTTATCCAGGGAATTCTAGCAAATTCATCGTAATTATTTGTTATAACGATTAAATTTCTTGTCATAGCTTGGGCTGCAATTTGCATATCATACGGATCGATAACGCTCCCCTCCTTTTCAAGATACGCTCTGATCATACCATATGTTTCCGTATCTTCTGCCGTAAAATCAAGAATATTAAAATCAACACAAAAGTCTAATAAAGCCTTTCGATTTTTTTCTCTGTTCTGACTTTTTGAGGCTCCATATTCCATTTCAGCGATTGAAATAGACGATAAAAACAGATCATTACCGCTTGTCGCAAAAATCCTTTTAGTGAGAACGGGAAATGTATTCTTAATGAGAAAAATACAAATATTCGTATCCAGCAAATACATTAAAATGCTTCTCTTTCTGTCAATGAAGGTTGCTTTCTCCCTTCCGCCATAAAGTCATCAGAGAATTCCGATAAACTTTTTTTAAGATTTTCCCAGGGACGATTTTGAGGATACAAAATTATTGTTGTTCCAATCTTCTTGATAAAGAGTTCTGTATCGTCAATATGAAATTCTTTTGGAATCCTCACCGCTTGACTGTTCCCACTCATAAAGACTTTTGCACAAACCATAATAATCCTCCGTATATATGATAATATATACACAGATGTTTACGCATGTCAATCTTTAGTTGATCCTATATACGAGATTTGCATATGCATCATCGGTCATATCTCAAAATAGTATTGCTTACAGCGACACCACTTCACAATCTTACGTTAGCTTTAAAATACCGTCCCAACCGCAGTTAAAAAAGACGGCTAATTCTTTTACATACTCAAGCGCTTTTTTGCGAGACATATCATGAGCAACTGTTTCAAACACGGCGGTAAAATAGGCGCTTGTAATCATGTGATGCAGTTCACGGCTCACAACACCTTCAAGCTTTCCTCGCTTTCGTAAAAGGCGGTAGTATTTTTCGGTGACGGATACCTCAAGCTCAACTAAATCGTGAATATAGTGCTCGTACTTTGTTCCGGCAGACCGGCAAATTACGAGTTTAAATGCATCGAAATTATCATAAATATAGTTTACGAAAATCTGCAGATATTCCGTAGACAGTTTCCTGCTGAATTGCGTTTCACTTTTTTCGATTAAATCGAAATGAGCTTCTTGCGCATGTTTGAATTGTTCAACCAAACCGTCTGCCGCTTCGGATACCAGCGCGGTAAATAATGCTTCCTTATCGGGGTAATAACCGTAGAATGCCCCCTGCGTAAAACCGGCATCCGCTACAATTTTCCTTAATGATGCATCCTTAAAACCTTTCTGCAAAAATTCCTGTTTGCCGATTTCCAATATTTTTTTCTGTGTGTCGGATATGTTCATATTGTACTCCAATGCTAATCGGTATCTTCCGAAACTATCGTTTTACGATAGACCGATTGAAAGATGTCATGTCTTTAATATCTTTCAATTTTGATACCGTTTTTTGCACCTTGTCACCTCTCAAATCTAACGGAGGGTATAAAACAGACTGTAGGGAAAAAATGCTAACCCATACCTATTGAAACCGTTGTATCCGCTCATAGAGCGCTGCGGCAATGGGTAAGAGCGCCTCTTTAGTGTTTTGCGCAGGATCATCCAATACCGTTTCCAAAAGATCATGCAAAACAAGACCGAGACATTTCCCCGCCGGGATACCGATAGCCATTAGATCCTTTCCATTAACCGCTAAATCTTTAAGGCTGTACGCCCCGTCCTCTTTGAGGAGCGTATCAATCCGTGCCGTAAATTCTACAAGAAAGTTCGGCTCTGCATACGTACCGGTGAGCCCGAAAACATCCGCTTTTCGCAACGCAAATAAATCATCGATATTTTCTTTCCCAACGCGGACGATAAAACGGCGGACAGCGGCGTCAGTCCATGAAGGATCATAATGGAACATGTGTTCGGCAACTAAATGAGCAGTCTTTTCTATTTCGGCATTGGAGTATTTCAGGCGTCGCATAATGCTGCGAGTCATTTTCTCGGAAATAGCTTCATGACGGTAAAAGGTACAGCTGCCGTCCACCGCTTCCTTGCGGGCAGCGGGCTTCCCGATATCGTGGAAAAGTCCCGCAAGCCGGATATGGATGTGTTCCATTCCTGCTGGGCAGGCATTGCACACCAGAAAACTGTGGTCGAGTACATCAAAGTGATGATAGCTTCCCTGCCCGATGCCACGGCATTCCATCAGTTCCGGAATAAAGAGATTCAGCAGCCCCGTGCTTTCCATTAGCCGCAAGCCGGTAAGCGGGGTTTGACAGCTGAGCATTTTTGTAAACTCTTCGCGGAATCGTTCAATCGAAATTTTTTTGGTGATATGCAGCGCCTGCGGGATTGCTTGCAATGTTCCTGCATCGACGGTAAAGTCGAGCTGCGCTGCAAAGCGGACAGCACGGACGGGACGCAAGCCATCCTCTAAAAATCGGTCGAGCGGATTCCCGACTGTTTGAATCCGCCCTGCACGGATATCCGCTCTGCCGTTAAAGGGATCGACGATTTCTCCGTCAGGAAGAGAAACTGCAATGGCATTCATCGTAAAATCGCGGCGGGCAAGGTCTGCTTCTATACTTGCCGTATATGCAACCGCTGCAGGGTGCCGTCCGTCGATATAATCCGTTTCGGTACGGAAAGTTGTACATTCGATATGCTTATTTTTATAGATGATAGTAACGGTACCGTGTTCTATTCCGGTAGGAATTGTCCGCCGGAATAAGCGCATTACTTCCTGCGGTTGCGCATTGGTTGCAATATCCCAATCGCTTGCTTTTTTCTTTAAGAAAAAATCGCGGACAGCCCCTCCTACGAGATATGCGGAAAAGCCCGCTTCATGGAAATATCCGCTGATTTCTTTGAGCAGAGAAGAAACGGGAAATTTTTGTTCCATAATTTTACACTTCAATACCGGCTTCGGTTAAATAAAGAATCGTAAATCTTTTCTGCCGGTCATGTTGAATCGATACGCTGTGATATAGGTTCCCGTTATTGCAGTTAATGCGTTAATTGCTGCCGCGATGGAGCTGATAAAAAACGCAGCCGGACGTAAAATCAAATACCCCGACTCAAAGCCTCGTCCGTAAAGCATACACAAGGAGGTCAGCGCAATATATGTTCCCCCGATAGAAAACCGTCCGAGCAAACATGAAAAGAGAGAGGCATATCCCACAAGCCAAAATATATCGCTAAAAGCTATCCTAAATACATTAATCGAATAAGATTTTAAAATCACAACAAAACTAACGGTAATGACTAAAGCCGAACCCGCTCTTCCAAAATTAGAGAAAACAGGAAGGGCAACGGAGGAAATGCGCCGGCGTACACCGAGGCTTTCGTTGGAGTGACGCAGCAATACACTGAGCGCAACATGGGTATCCTGTGAAAAAAAAGCTGCCATCATGGGTGCGAGGCTTGCATAGAGAACTCGATACGGATTGATATCGCGGCAAAAGATTTTCAATAATGCGGGATAAATAACAAGCGCGATAATCAACAAATCGACAATAAGCAGAATTGCAAAATCGGCAAAAACCGCAGTCAAGAGCATTTCGTGAAATTTAATTACCCAGTAGGACGAAACGGCTACCATACCGAATACCAGCATATCCACAAAAAAGACCAGTACCGCATAAGAAATCCGCGCCAAGGAATCGATAAGCGTGATGGTCGGCTTCGCAATATTTCTGTCAACGGCACAGCCGGCTCCTGCAAACCCACCGAAAATGCAAAGCGGTAGGATATAGGTTCCATTTATCAGTGCTTCGAACGAGCTGGAAGGAAGTAATTGTAATAGCGATTCTTTCACACCAAGAACTTGTACATCGGATATGCCTTCTACAAAAATAGGTATACGAGCGGGTGTATGAATAAGTACGGATATTAATCCGATACAGGACAATAATAATGCGGCACCGCAGATAATGAGGCTTGTAATAATCGCAACTTTGAGCAGACTTCTATTTTCACGTAATTCAAAGATACTGAGCGTAAATCCGAAAAAAACTGCCGGATAGAGGGCATACCTTCCGAACTGTATCGCTGCTTTTGATAAAAAGTCTACAGCCTGTACAAATAGCGTATTTTCAGCACCGGCGACAAGAGCAAAGGTCACCCCCAGCACAATACCGATAAAATATTTCAACCAAATTTTCATAACGACTGAGTGTAACCCAAAGATTGTACTGCGTCAACGCCAGCACGCTACGGGTACACGCATCAGGTAGTTATGACAGCCCTGCAAAATATATAGGCTGTTCAACCAGAGTTTCGCTGCTACGCAGCTCAAATGGTCTCCCAGCCTATATATTTTGCAGAATTGGAGCTATTTCCCTGATGCGTTTACCCGTCTACTGGAAAAATGTGCGAAATTTTGGATAAAATTTTGCACAAAAGGAAGGTAAACGCATCAAGCTATTTTTTCATCAAATCTACGCCTGACTTCCATGCTTGGCCGACTTTTTCTCCGATGGCATAATAGCCGTTTTGGAATTGATCAAAAATGAATGCATTGAGCTTTGACGGTTCAACTTTGCCCTTTTCGTTTAAAACAGCCTCATCTGCAAGAACTCCGACGATTTCCCCGACAACGTAAAAGCCGAACACTGCATTTTTTATCTCTACTACTTTGCACTCAAGCGTAAGGGGAAACTCTTGGATAATCGGTGCGTCTACCTTGGCGCTCTTAACCGCCGTTAAGCCGCTGCGTTCAAATTTATCCGGCATCGTATTTCCGCTTGCAATACCAAAGAAATCCGCTTCCTCGATATGAGGGATATCCGCAACACTGAGGGTGAACGCTTTTTTGTACTTGAGATTCGCCGCAGTCTTATGTTTTTCATCAAGATTCATCAAAACCATATTTTCTGCACAGATACCGCCCCATGCCATATTCATTACATCAACTTTTCCATCCTCACCGTAAGTCGCTATCATGAGTACGGGCATCGGGAATAAAAACGGATGAACTCCCAGCTCTTTTTTTGTATGGCTCTGCATTGTGTCCTCCTATACGCTGTCTTGTTTTTTTAACAGCATGTTCGCATAGAGATTATAAATAAATGGCTGGGCATACGGATCAAAAGGCAAAGCTCTGACAGAAAGAAAAGTCGCACTTGCCGTCTCACTCGGTGCACCAACCGATGGACTAATTATATACACCATTAACAATCTGTCTACTTATATGAATCGGGCGCCTGACCAAAATATCCGACTAATATATCTTTGATATAGTTGTACCGCCGAGCATAAGAATTTTCTACAGGAATAAGGGTAAATCCTTGCTCTTTGCAAATATCTTTTTTCTTCGTGTCATTATCTTTTATGGTCGCATTATTATAATGCTCTCGTCCGTTTAATTCAATCGCAAGGATTGGTTCTTTCTTATTTCTATAGCCGATTTTATAAATCACAAAATCAAAACTGCATCGAAAAAAATAGTCCCGATGAACCGTCCCCGGTTTAAAAATATGCGAAGCTTGTACTTCTGTTTCGACGCAGTATTTTTAATTTTTTAAAGAAATAATTGAAAGTGCATGGTTCAATGTTTCCAAAAAAGCGTCTTCTGTTTCCGTTTTATACGGTTTTGTACCAAGTGCTCGCGAATCATTTGTACAGTTTGTTATCTTGTATGAGCCCTTTGCTTTTACATATTCCGCAAGTTCATAGATATCGTCTGATTTTGTCTTCTCTGCATTCCGGTGCAGCTGATTAAGAACAGTATTATTTGAAAATATCACAAGGCGATCTTTTGCACGGGATGTTGCAACATTGATAAGCTCACCATTATTTTTTAACCACTCGTAAGTTTTATTATTAGTGGTATCGGTCAATGCGAGTGAGAATAGAATAACATCCTTTTCGTCGCCTTGGAATGCATGAACCGTTCCGCAACTGTATTTTTTTGGATTGATACCAGCTTCCCTTATTGAAAATTCTATCTGTTCCTTTTGACTTCTAAACGGAGTAATAATCCCGATACTTTTATCAGGATTATTTTTTATATAATGTACAATCGCTTCCGCTTCTTGTTTGGAAGTATTTTTAAAATTAGTTCTTGTACTATCAACATTATAAAATACCAATGGTTCCGAAACCGTAGACTCTGATACTATATTTAACCGGTTGTTATAATATTTTTCATTATTGAATTGAATGATTTTTTTATTACAACGATAATGATTATGAAGTAAGATTTCTTCGCTGATTGAATCGTTTGCTAAAAAAGTTTTATAGATTGAATTTGTAATATAATCGTAATCGTCAGAAATACCGTATTTTGTTCTTAATGCTTTGTTGATATTCTCATCCAAGGTAATTACCGGATTAAGCTGTTGCGGATCACCTACCAGCATAAGCGTTTTACCGCGTATAATCGGGATAAGTGATAGAGCTGTATTACACTGACTGGCTTCATCAATTATAGTGCAATCAAAACAAAGTTTGCCACTGCCGAGTTTATGCGCCGAAATACAAGTAGTTGCAATAATCGGAAAAATCTTTTGCAGTTTGCAAATATTATCATCGACGGATGTATATTTATTAAAAGCCGTAATGCGTTCTTCCTCTTTTTCAAGTTTTAAAATAAGACGAAGATCATCATACTCCGGTTCTGATAGCTGTTGGATATATCTTGCTGATATATAATAAAGATATTTTAGAAACTCATTTTCATCATTTTCCAAAAGATTAAGAGCATCCTGATCGGAAACCTTGGGGATTTCATTAAGTTTCTTTCTGATTGCATTAAGCTGCTGTCCTTCCAAAACAAGCCGCATTTCCATACTTGTGTTTTTTTCAAGCATTGCTTCAAGTGTATCTTTTCGTTCGGCAAGTTCTACCGTTTCTTGATGATTTTTTAACAATGTCGATAGTTTTTTTGTTCGCTCTATCGTATCGTATTTATTTCGTTCAAGTGTTGTACTATATATTGTAATGTTTGAACATTTTTGATACAGCGTTTCTATATAGTTTAATGCTTCTTTTACTTTCTCATTACTGCCAAGGCGGAGAATTGGAAATGGTATAATATCGATAGTTCCGGAGTGCCTTTTATATTGCAGTGAACTTAAAGTCTGAAACACAGTATCGATTGGATGGTTGTTATACGAAGAAAATAGAACCGTTTTATTGTTAAAGAATGCGGTGATAATAGTGTTTATTATTGTATTGGTTTTGCCTGTTCCGGGCGGCCCTTGTGTATACGATACAGGGCTATGCATTGCATTGTGTATGGAAAGCAGCTGATCAAGATTTATTTTTTTATTCAGTAATGTTATCGGTATATCATTTTCATTTTTTTCAATACTATGCAGTTCTCCGAAGAATGCACGTATTGGAATGGAGACCTTACCGGTTTCATACATAGTCAGAATCGATTCGTATTCTTTTTCAAGATTGACTTTGACATTTCGTTGTAAATATAAAAAATACGGACGATCATCTATTTTTCCTTTTGAAATTTTTTCCTGAATGATGTTTTCAATTTTTTGTAAGTTTTTATCAAAATCTTTGAGTAGATATAATTCACATGGTTCAAGAAAGCGACGAATACTTTCAATCTTACCGTCGTCCGAATCGGCATTCATATAGAATTCTTTATTAAAAGAAATTTCGTTTGATATTTCTAATGTATGTTTTTCGACATTTAAAAATATTTCACGATACGCAAGTACATATAGCCCTTTCCGGGTATAAAGGCTTAGTTTATTTAGACACAGCTGCCCCTCCATTTGATGTTTTTTCTGCTTTATATTCAGTTTTTTATTAAACGCATCAACAATTTCTCGATACTGCGTATCAGATAAGCAATATTCTTGTGGATTACTGAGGAGGACATTGTCATCTAAATTTTCTATGAGGCAAAAATCATTGTTTAATGACGGAATACTTTCAAATTTATTGCAATCCGCAAGGTAATTGAGAATTTTGAAGTTTGCAGAGCCATCAAATAGTAATTCATACTTTGCAGGATTACAATCAATATCGTCAACAAGATGTTGATTTATCGGCATATATGTACCATTTACAATACTTGCCGATAGTATACGTTCTACAGAAAGCAACATATTATCTGCAAGTGTATACGTATGAAGATGGAGGCCACTGCATTGTAAAGTGTACAATGTTCCGTCCTTATTTTTGAGAATGTCTTTTATTCCTATCCAGAATCGAGAAACTTGCTCACTTTTTTTATTGCAGTACTCAACATAGAGCCACTTTCCTTCATATACTGCACGAAAAATTTGTCTTGTAATGCTATTCATAAGAGTATCCGATATTGCTCTTACTTAGAAGTATAGACATATTAGACCTGTTCGGCAACTTCCGTTTCTAAACAGGTTTATTGTATAACTTGGTCTGTGTTTCATATTATGTTTTCTCCATATTTCCCTTCCATCCCAGCACCCGCTGCTTCATTCCGGCGATATCCAGCACTCCTAAGGCAAATCCTTTGCGCACCAGCTCAGAGGGAACATACTCGTCGTATTTGTCAAAGACGGGAACTTCGTTCTCGTACACAAGCTCCAGCGGATCAAAGTTTTGTGCGGCTTCTTCGGCAATAATGCGATAGAATTCCTGTGCGCTTACCTGCATGGTGAACTGTAGGTAGTACGGTCTGGACGGACTCAAGCCTTTGATCCCAAGCCGTGCACCGCAGCGGAGCTTGAGAAAACGTTCCAACGCAAGAAAAGCATAGCTGCCCAGCTGAGGAAAGAGCGCCCACATAGAGCCGCCGAGGGAAATGAGCGGGTGAGTGTCCATCCCTGCCTTGCTGAACGTATTCCGCGCTTCCTGCAATCGGCACACGGCATGGCGCATCAGGTACGGGTAGCTTTTCTGTTCGGCAAGGACAGTATGCATCCGTTCCAAAATACGGGTATGTATATCGCCTGCCACATCACCGAAATACGCAGGGATATTCCCCTTTACCAGCGTACAGTATACCTCGCGGCGCTGGTGATCCACCTCGTCCACTACCCACACTCTGCCTGCAATGGCTATCTTCTCGCCCGCAGGCGGCGGCTTGACGATTGTTCCCAGCTCTTCGGAACCGGAACGCACCGTGTATTCGATATTTTCTTGGAACACTGCGTAAAACTTATAATTGTTGACAACCCGCTCTCCGGTAATCCCGACAATCAGCCCGCCGTTTTCCGTGCGGTTAATATGATCAATAGTGATAAGGTGCCGGAGCAAGGTACGGAAGTCCTCCTGAGTGATGCGGCGGAATACCGACAGGGTCAGTACTCTGGAGGCCAGCTCTGCCGGTGTCATCTCACCTGAGGAGGCAAGCGTACTCATGGTCTGGTGATAGAGCAGGGAGAAGGGCAGCTTTTCCGTGCGCGGCGGTTCCACAAAGCGCTCTTCGATATAAAGCTGAACAAGTGCAATTCCTTGAATGAGATACCACGGAATCATCTCCGGCAACATTGCCCGCGCTTCGGGATGATCTTCCCGCATAACAAACCACATTTCCGAAGGAGTGCCGCGCCGTCCGGTACGTCCCATACGCTGTAAAAAACCGGAAACGGTAAAGGGTGCGTCAATCTGGAATGCCCGCTCCAGCCTCCCGATATCAATCCCCAGCTCCAGTGTAGCGGTAGCGCACACACTGATGAGCGAGTCGTCATCCTTCATTTCTTCTTCCGCACTTTCGCGGTACGAAGCGGAAAGGTTGCCGTGGTGAATTAAAAAGCGGTCGGGTTCGTGGTTGACTTCACAGTATTGCCGGAGGTGCTGGCATACGGATTCGCACTCTTCGCGGGAATTGGTAAACACGAGGCATTTTTTACCGCGGGTATGCTCAAAGATATAGCCCATCCCCGGATCGGCAGCCTTGGGGGCAGTATCCGTCGCGGCTTCTACGGTAAGCGCCTCTACTGTGATGGGCTTGCCTTCGTCAGCTTGAGGTTCCGTGTTGAAGAAGTGTTCCATCGAAAGCCGCCACACCTCTTTGCCGCCGTCGCATTTGGGGATAGCCGTTTCTCTCCCGCTGCCTGCAGCAAGAAAGGCTCCCGCTTCTTCAGGGTTACCGAGTGTGGCGGAAAGCCCAACCCGCCGGGGATTGCAGCCCGCAGTCCGGCAGAGCCGCTCGATCAGACAAAAGGTTTGCCCGCCGCGGTCGGCACGCAACAGGGAGTGGACTTCATCAATGACAATAAACCGTAGGTCATGGAACAAAGAGGGTATTTCGCTCTGCTTGGTGATCATCAGCGCTTCAAGAGATTCCGGGGTGATCTGCAAAATCCCCGCCGGTTTACGGAGCAGCTTCCGTTTTTGGCTCTGCGGCGCATCACCATGCCATCGCGTTACAGCGATTCCCGCTTCCTCGCAAAGCTCGTTCAGCCGTCCGAACTGATCATTGATGAGCGCCTTGAGCGGAGCGATGTACAACACTCCCACCGAGGCAGCAGGCTCTTCGTATAAGAGGCTCAAGATTGGAAAAAACGCCGCTTCGGTTTTGCCGGAGGCGGTGGATGCCGTCAGCAGCACATTGTTATCGGTATTGAAAAGAGCATCGCCCGCCGCATTCTGCACCGCGCGAAGCGCCTGCCAGCCGGAGCGATAAATATAATCCTGTATAAAAGGGGCGTATTGATTAAAAATATCCATCGCTCTTCTGCGCACTCACCTTAAATCGTAAACTCGGCATAGTTTTCATCGGTGGTGTCCGATACCGCATCAGACTTTGCGTACGAAAATGTATCGGAGTTTAGTAACTCGATAATGCTCATTCCCGGATTTTGGTACAAAATATCCAGCAGCTCGATAAAATCCCGGATTACTTCGCGCGGGGTGATATGCACATCGGCGCCGATTCGCTCATATTCAATTTTAATAAACCCAGCCAAGTCATTTGTGGCGATTTTCTGCTCATAGCCGTAGAGTCCGGCGTGCATCACAGCGAGCTTTTCACAGAGGATCAGCATTTCTTCCGCAGTAATCGGGTCAAGCCGGATTACCGGCGCAAGTAAGTCCCGTGCACCGGGCTTAGAAAACTTCCCCTCTGCAAGACGGGAGCGGAGCGCCTCGTAACTGTACACACCGCGCCGCTTATCCTCTATCGCCTGCGGTGTTGCCCCCATGATAATACCGAGGTATTTTGCCTTTCCTTGTAAGGTGTCGTTGTACATGGTGAGGAGTTTTTCGTAATTGTACTGGCGTGTGATGGAGTTGGGAACTTTATAAATATTGACGAGTTCATCGATCATAATCATCATGCCGGAATAACCCGCCAGCCGGAAAAATGTTGCAAAGAGTTTGAGATACTCGTACCAGTCATCATCCGTAATAATGATATTGACACCGAGTTCTTCCTTTACTTCACGCTTGAGGGCATATTCACCCCGGAACCACCGCACTACTTTTGCTTTCGTTTCATCATCGCTCTTGAGGTACGCATGATAATAGGCTGAAAGTAATTGAGCAAACTCAAAACCGTGTACCAGCTCGCTCACCGAAGCAGTTACCGCGTAAATCTTTTGATCGACAAGCGCAGTCAGCGCCGGGTCTCCGGGGTGAAACCCGCTTTCTTGCAAGGCTTCACTTTGCACGCTGCTGATCCACCGCTCCAATATCAGCGTGAGTGCACCGCCCTCCGGTTTTGTCTTTGTGGAAAGATTCCCGATCAACTCACGGTAGGTTGCAAGCCCCTGCCCCCGCGTTCCTTGCAGTCGCCTCTCCGGGGACAGGTCTGCATCCGCAACAATGAACCCTCGATCCATCACATAATTTCGGATAGCTTGCAGTAAAAAGCTCTTTCCCGCTCCATACCGCCCGACAATAAAGCGGAACGAAGCGCCTCCTTCGGCGATAATATCAACATCATGCAGCAAGGCTTGAATTTCGTTTTTCCTTCCGACGGTAATATAAGGCAGCCCAATACGTGGCACAACACCGCCTTTTAAAGAATGCAATACTGTCTGCGCAATCCGCTTCGGAACTTTTCTTTCCGCTTCGTTCATGTTATTTCATCTCCCACTATCCAGGACAACCGCATACGGATATTTTAAGCGGTTGTCTTCATTTTGTGCGAAATTTTTGAGAAAATTTCGCACAGGCTATTTTAAAAGCGTAGGGCAATCGCATCAGAAGTGTAGATCGAATTCCGCAAAATAATAGGTTGGGCAACCATTTGAGATGCAACGCATCGAAATTCTGGTTGAACGGCCTATTATTTTGCGGGGGATTTACAATAGCCTCTGATGCGATTGCCCTATCCCAATATCCCGATAATATTATCACGATAATCTTCCACAAGGGTAATCGTTTCTCCCTCGCATTCTACCACCGTATCGCCGATAAGATCAAACAAGGCCTCGTTGAGAGCATCGGCGATAACGCTCGGCATTCCATGCTGTGCTGTAATCAATTCCTGTACCGGCTCTCCGCGGAGCAGCATCTGCAACAGCTGTATCTGCATACCGTCTAACAAACCATCTAACGGAACGGACACTCCGGACGGAACGGATTGTACGAATGCTGAATCCGACGGCACTGTTGCGGACGGCATGGATGCGGTCGATGGAACGGCCGCCGGAATCGGTATAGGTGCAGCGTCCGGTATGGTATCTCCGGCATATTCGGAAGTACCGGTGTGCTTTGAGTGTTCCGTCTGTTTGGATGCAGCCTCCGGCGAGCCCATCGTCTCTTCCTCGGTTAACAGACTGTCTTGAGTTTCAAGCGCATCCTTTCTGATTTTATCCAGACCGGAAAAGTCAATCGAGACCTTAGGACGCGCCGCTTCGATTTTTGCTTTCCGATCTTCCTCTATAACCGCCTCTATATAAGGTACCGCCCATGCCGCTTCTTTTCGCTCTTTTAGCGGATGTCTTATTTTGAGGTATAAGCGCAGTCTTCGGTCTGTTTCATGTAAAAAGTCAGCAATTATCTTTCTATTAAAATAGTAGCTTTGATACGTTACCACATACCATGCTCCCTCTTTAAAGAGATATGATCGAGAAGGATTCAGCTCATATGCGACGGATTTTCTTTTCTTACTATTATCATAGTAAAGTGTGTATTCAAGAGGGTGCCAGTCCTGTGCTCTTCGGCGCCCAAAACAAAGTTGAAAAGGTTTTTTTCCATCTTCTTGATATTGAACGGAAGCAAGCCGCCATACGGCTACAAAGAGGGTGATAGCTTCCGTCCCGCGCTCTTGTATCAGCTTCGATTCGGCAGTCTTCTTCCCACCGAACACACAGAGCGCATTAAACACTTCCTGGGCATTGAATTTTTCCGGATAGTGAAGAATTTCAACTGCGGCGTCTTTTTCCAGTATGTCGCTGTCCGCATATTTACGGGTAATATCCGGGGCAAGTCCCTTCAATACAGCGAATTCCAGCATCCAGCGATGAAGCATATCTCGCAGATATTTGTCGCCAAATCCTGAATCGATATAACCCGTTTCAAATTCTTCCATTTTCCTAAGACTGTCTTCCACCGATTTCGTTCCTATCCCATTGAGCAGCTCATACAGATACATCGATACAAACGTTTCGCAGTGCTTCTGATAGTTTCCCTTCCGCAGCTCTGTCCGCCACGTAAAATACCCGCGTAGCTGAGCTAATGATAAATTATGGTAAGATGGCCAACACTCGTATATTTCTCCTTTCCAAGGAACATTATCTTCATAGTTCTCCATGAATTTTCCTTGCACATAGAAGTTTTTGCACTGCTGTCTAAAAGAACCGTCCCCATATTGATAGAGATTCTTCATTCTTCGGATTTGCTCCGGAACATACTTTTTCGCTTTTGGTGTTGCGCTGTTTGAAGCTCTATCCGGTGCTGTTTTTTGCGTTGGCTTGGGATTATTACCGAATGCTGTGGTTTGTTGTGCTGTTGTATTATCATTCGCTGGGTTTATCGTCAGTGTCTGACCATAGAAAAGCGGCGCGTCCCGATACTGAGCCTGCTCCGTATTGCTGTTATCGAGAATCACCGTGAAACCGTTTTCATTATTGTAGCCGCCCGCTTTGTCTATCATCTGCTGCGGTGTCGATTCCAAGTCTTCCGCAAATTTTAATATATCTATCATACCCACACTGTATTTGCCTGCATCTTAAAGAATTTTCTCCAGCGTCAGTAATGCTATTTTTCTATCAAGGCCGCCTGCATAGCCGGTTAAGCTGCCGTTTGCACCGATAACGCGATGACAGGGCACTATAATAGAAATTCCATTATGACCGACTGCGCCGCCAACCGCCTGTGCGGACATCCGGGATAGACCTCGTTGACGGGCAATCTGCTTGGCTATTTCACCGTAGGTAGTTGTATGCCCGTATGGAATAGTACAGAGGATATTCCACACTGCATTTTGGAAATCCGTTCCGTTAAAATGGAACGGCACGGTAAAATCAGGTTCTTTTCCGGAAAAATAGACATCAAGCCATCGCTTTGTTTGGTGTAAAAATGGGGTTTCTTTTTCTTCATGCTGTTCTTCAAGATACTGAGCAAAAAACTTTTCGCCGTTGAACCACACGCCGGTCAAACCTGCGCTGTCTGCTGCCAGCAAAATGTTCCCCAGCGGAGAATCATACCATTGGGTATATGTCATACGTATCCTCGGTTATCACATTTCAAGGCAACCTGTTTTAAAACTCATACGCGAGAGTGAGTCTGATAAAGCTATTGCGGTAAAATTGTCCGAAGCTTCCGGTCTTTTTACCGCCGAAGATACCGGCATTACAGTCGATAAGCAAGGTTGCGAGCTGCCAGTGGATACCGGGCATAATGCAAAAGTCTGCGTCCTCAAGCCCGACAATGGCGCCGAGCTTCCATTCCAAGGAATTACGCAAGAGGGTTTGCGATACGGAAAAGGCGAGCTTAGTATCCGTTGCTTTTTTGCCGTATTCCACATCGTTGTTTTGAGCAACGCTTCTGTTATGATGAAGCCGAATATTTTCCGTTGCGGTCAAACTCACGGTAAAGCCGAGGGGTGCGGAATAGACCGCGCCGATATTCCACGCAAGCGACGGGTTATATATGGAAGGATTATTGCCTGATAAATCCGAGGTGATATTTGCGGCGAATTCCGCACTGAGCGATACGGGGCCGAGTCCGACACCGTAGTCGATACCGATGTGGTGATAGGGATTATAGAGACCGGTAAAAGTTGTAGGGAAAAGGGTTTCAAACGCAAGCTCCGGCAGCCGACCGTAAAAATACTGAATGCCGAAGTCGTGCTTACCTCCTACGGCAGCCGTAAGCCGCCCGCCTCCCTGCGAATATGCGAGGGTATTGGTAGCAGGCTTATGAAAGACCGAAGCACTGTTACCCCATATCCGATCAAACTGCTGTGAATACCAGCGGTCGGTTTTTCCGGTAACAATGCGGTTCCCTTCAAATACCGGCAAATATACACCTTCCAGTTTGAGATCGTGCGGAAGGTACACAGTAGCGGATATGAGCGGGCGGGCAATTTTCATCTCCTGCGGGGCATACATTAGCGTAAGATCGGTTTTGTCGCGAGGATTGACGATATCAAGCACGCTTAAACTTTCCGCCCGCCCCCAGTTCATCTTTTGGATGCCGCCGGTAATTACAACCGAACTAAAGAGCATTTTAAGATATGCTTCGTCAATCCACGGAGCAATCTGGGACTGTTCGGGAAAAACAGCCTGCGTTTTGCCGAGCAGGGGAGCGAGGGTTTTACCATTAAGCTTAACGCCGAAATAGGCTTCCGTCATCGGCGCAGTTGCATGAACATGCAGCTTTCCCTCAATCAGCGAGCCGGGCTGTACATCCTTAAAAGTCTTAAAATCGTTAAAATAAAACGAGCCGCCGAGGGAAAGCTTTCCGCCGATATCAATCGAAAAAGCACTACCCGATTCTGCCTCGCTTTCAAAGCCGAAGTCATCGGCTGCCTCTTCCGCATTCAACGCCGCCGCACAGCACAGACAAAATAAAAATATAAAACCCCTTTTCATCCTTCCCTCCAACGCTCTTGAAAATAGAGTCTCCGTAAGCTTTTGAAAATAGACGGTGCAGATACGAGGCGCGAGCACAAATTAACCGCAGGCACGCCCAAGAATGTACGTCCTATACATTCTTGGGCTACGAGTTTTCTGACGAAAAACTCGCTGCTGAGTAGAACCACCGCCGTCCATGGCGGTTCTTAAATGCCTTTTGCCGTAAGCCTTTTGCAAATAGACAATGCAGATGCTAGGAGCCTAGCCGAAATAAAGCGGAGGCGTACTTGTTGTACGTTGAGCATTTATTTCGGCGTAGCGACAACGCAGATGCACTGTATATTTGCAAAAGTCATGCTATAACTTGGACAGAGGTACCATCTCCGGCGTCGTATTTTCACCTTCCATCGCAGAAAATTCGCTGAGCAGTTTTCTTCCGTTTGAAGATATTCGCGTCGGTATTTTTATGATGACCTTGAGGTAGAGGTCGCCGGTTCTGCCGCTTGCTGCGGGAACACCTTCTCCGCGCACCTTGAGCGCATCGCCGTGTTGCGTACCTGCGGGAATTTTTACCGTCAGGCGCTTATCGTTCAGCGATTTTACGGTTATCTCTCCTCCGAGCGCGGCTTGCGTCATCGAGATGGGAATTACACAGTACAGGTCATTTCCGTGCCGTTCAAATAAGTGATGCGGCTTAATAAAGATGAATACGTAGAGGTCGCCGTAATCGCCGCCGCCTGAACCTGCATTCCCCTGTTTGGGAATGGTGATACGCTTTCCTTCTTCTACGCCGGCGGGAATTGTGATAATGATTTTTTGCTTTTTCCGCTCTAAGCCGGAACCGCCGCATTTTTTGCACGGGTTTTCGATAATGGTACCCGATCCGCCGCAGCGCCGACACGTACTCGCAATGGAGAAAAAGCCGGTATTCTGCCGTACCTGTCCGGTACCCTTGCAGTCAGGGCACATCTTTCTGCCGCTCCCGCCGACGCTTCCCGAGCCTTTGCACTCCGAACAATGCTCGTCGCGTGAATACTGTATTTCAATCTTCTTGCCGTATACAGCGTCGGTAAAATCGATCTGCAGGTCATACCGGAGGTTTGCGCCCCGCGCGGGGCCGCTGCTGCCTCGTGACGAACCGCGGCTCGATGAACCGAATCCGCCGAATCCTCCAAAGCTGCCTCCGCCGAATAAGCTTTCGAACAGGTCGGAAAGACCTCCTCCGCCGCCGAAGATATCTTCAAAGCCTTGGAATGCGGACGGGTCAAAACCGCCGCCCATATTTTTAACACCGTCAAAACCGTATTGATCATAGACGCTGCGTTTTTTATCGTCAATGAGCACTTCGTAGGCTTCAGTCGCCTCTTTAAATTTTTCTTCCGCTTCTTTATTTCCGGGGTTTTTATCGGGGTGATATTGAATTGCCAATTTGCGATAGGCTTTTTTTATTTCATCAGCAGTAGCGGTCTTTGCTACACCCAATACCTCATAATAATCTCGTTGTGCCAAAATAAGCTCCGTCTAGGGTAAACGCAGCAAACGATTTTTTAGTATATCCCGCAGAATCCTGTAGGCTGTTCAACCTTTCCTTTTAGAAATATGCGGGCATCTACTTCGTTATTCCACAAAAATTAGTCCTCGACGTGCAGAAGCACGACTGCGGGTAATTTTTGTTCATGCCTCGTATCTGCCTCGCCTATTTCTAAAAGGCTAACGGAAAGACTATTTTTAACAACAATAGTCTTTCCGTCTGCGATTTGTTTTTATCTGTTTGCTGCATTTACCCTTATCTTAAAAAAATATGCTGGCATCTGCCTAGCCTATTTCTAAAAGGCTAACGGAAAGACTATTCTTAACAAGAATAGTCTCTCCGTCTGCGCTTTGTTTCTATTTATTTGTTACGCTTACCCTTATTGTAAAAAAAATATGCGAAATTTTCAAGAAAAATTCAAGAAAATTTCGCATAGAAGAAAAACTTCTTAGTTATTTATCTTCGTCTTTTACGACTTCGTAGTCCACGTCGTCGGCGGTTCCCTTGGTGGGATCGCTGTCGTCAGCGCTACCTGCTGTACCTGCTCCGGCAGCTCCCGCCGCACCGGCTCCGGCACCCTGCTGCTTGTACATTTCTTCTGCAATTTTGTATGCAGCCTGCTGTAACGCTTCGGTCTTGGACTTAATGTCGGCAGTATCTCCGCCTTCAATCGCTTTCTTTAAGGTTGCAACGGCATCTTCGATACGCTGCTTATCAGCTGCGTTTACCTTATCTCCCATTTCCTTCAAGGTCTTTTCGGTCTGATAGATCATCGAGTCCGCTTCGTTGCGTACCTCAACCTTTTCGCGCTCTTTCTTATCGTTTTCGGCGTTGGCCTCCGCTTCCTTCACCATGCGGTTGATTTCATCTTCGCTCAAGCCGCTGGAACTTTCGATGCGGATGTGCTGTTCTTTACCCGTTCCAAGGTCTTTTGCGGAAACATGCACAATACCGTTCGCGTCGATGTCGAATGTAACTTCAATCTGCGGAACACCGCGGGGAGCCGGAGGAATACCGACCAAGTCGAAGTTGCCGAGCGTCCGGTTCTGGCTTGCCATACCGCGCTCACCCTGCAAGACGTGAATTGAAACCGCAGTTTGTCCGTCAGCCGCAGTAGAGAATACCTGGCTCTTGCGGGTAGGAATAGTGGTGTTACGGTTGATCAACGGAGTGAACACGCCGCCCATCGTTTCGATACCGAGCGAAAGCGGGGTAACATCGAGCAACAGTACGTCTTTGACATCGCCGCCCAAAATACCGCCCTGAATAGCAGCGCCGACCGCAACCGCTTCGTCGGGGTTTACGCCCTTTGAACCTTCTTTACCGAAAATTTCTTTGATAATCTGCGCAACCTTCGGCATACGGGTAGAACCGCCTACCAGCAGGATTTCGTCGATCTGATTCGGTTCGAGCCCCGCGTCCTTTAAGGCTTTGCGGCACGGTTCTTTGGTGCGTTCAAAGAGGTCGTCGGTCATCTGCTCGAACTTTGCACGGGTCAATGTTTTCTGCAAGTGCTTGGGGCCGTTCGCATCGGCAGTAATGAACGGAAGGTTGATTTCCGTTTCCGCACGGCTGGAAAGCTCGATCTTTGCTTTTTCCGCCGCTTCACGGAGCCGCTGCAATGCCATACGATCCTTTGAAAGGTCGATACCCTGATCGGCCTTAAACTCTTTTTCGAGCCACTCAACAATGCGGTTATCAAAGTCATCGCCACCCAAGTGGGTGTCGCCGTTGGTCGATTTAACCTCGAATACGCCGTCGCCCAATTCCAAAATCGAAATATCGAAGGTACCACCGCCAAGGTCGTAGACCGCGATAACCTTCTCTTTCTTTGAATCCTTGTTAAAGCCGAATGCAAGCGAAGCCGCCGTCGGTTCGTTGATAATCCTCTTTACATCCAAGCCGGCGATTTTACCGGCATCCTTCGTTGCTTGGCGCTGTGCATCGTTGAAGTATGCAGGAACGGTGATAACCGCTTCCGTTACCGGTTCGCCTAAATAGTCTTCTGCGGTTTTCTTCATTTTCTGCAGAATAAACGCTGAAATTTCCTGAGTTGAGTATTTTTTACCGTCCACTTCGATGCGGACATCATCACCCTGCGGTACGATTTTATACGGAACGCGCTTGAGTTCGTCGGTTAATTCGCTGTACCGATGGCCGATAAACCGTTTTACCGAATAGATAGTACCTTCCGGATTGGTAATCATCTGGTTTTTAGCAGGCTGACCGACAATCCGCTCATCTTTTTTGAACGCAACGATAGAAGGCGTGGTACGTCCTCCTTCGGCATTTGGGATAACGACGGGCTCTCCGCCTTCCATAATCGCAACACAAGAGTTGGTTGTTCCTAAGTCAATTCCGATAATCTTTCCCATAATAAAAACTCCTTATTTGTTTGATCCTTAAATAAAGGATTATCTTATTTTTTCTCTGCCGGTGTAGGCATCAATACCATAACCTTTGCCGGACGGAGAATCCGTTCCTTCAATTTATACCCTTTTTGCAGTTCCGCTCCAACAGTCGGTTCCGTAACCTCGGCCGAAGGGTTTGTTGCAACGGCTTCGTGAATGTCGGGGTTAAAGGGTTTTCCCTGCACTTCGTAATACTGCAGACCGTACTTCGACTCAAGTAGCGAAGATAAGCCGCTCCGGATCATCACAACGCCCTGCATAAAAGCGGCGGCGCTATCTTCTCCGGCTTTTTTACCGGCCTCGATTGCGCGGTCAAAGTCATCCAATATCTGCAAGAGGTCGGAAATCAAATTCGTGTTTGCGTAATCGATTGCCTCCTGCTTTCCTTTTATCATACGCTTGCGGTAGTTATCGAAATCCGCAGCCTTGCGCAGATATTGATCCTGCAATTCCTTGCACTTTGCTTCCAAAGATGCGAGCTTTTCGGCAGCGGACGGCTCCGGCTTCGTATCTTTCGATGCTTCCGTATTCGGAGCAGTTTGTCCGGTCGCCGTATTTCCATGCTCTTGATTGCCGGTTTGCTGTTCCGGTGCCGCATGTTGTTCGGCATTTCCTGTGCTGTTACCATGCGGGTTTGCATCTGCGGCTTTTTTACCGGCTGCGGAGTCCGTGTTCATACCGTTCTGCTCTGCCGGCTGGGTCTCGCACTCCTGCTCATGTTTTTTTCCGTGTTTCTTTGTCATTCCATTCCTCAAATTCTCCGGCGTGTATCTGTCTATCAGCCGAACCGCCGTTTGTATTTCTCGTTTGACAAATAGAAAATACTAACGGAATCGCAAATGGTCAAGAAAAAATAATTGACAGGGTAAACGTATCAGGTTGTTTTTCATATCCGCCACGGATGGCGGTGATGCTATACAGCAGCGAGATTTGTGCAATTTACCTTTAATCGGTATTATGATAGTATCCGGCTAAGATGGATGGAGCAGTGTAAGTGTCGCGTTAGTAAATCTCATCGCGACCTGTAAAACAGAGATTGTGGCAGCCGTTTCCACGTAACTTAATACGAGAAGAAGGAGACCTCTTCTATGCGTAAGATTCTTAGTTTTTTGGTAATTTTTGTTTTATGTGCCGGATGTGAAAATTATAAGGCCGATATTGACGACTATTTAAGTTATTGGTCAACAGAGGCTGCAATTGTCCGGTCTAGCTTTAACCCTGCAATCACCGTACAAACCGATACAGACACAATACAGAGTATTCCTTCATCAAGCGATGTAACGGTAATATTTACCGTCCGTAATCCCAAAAACGTCACCTTTAAGTTGCCGCAAGATGCAGGCGCCCCTACCGATATTATCGTTTTTCCCACAGACGTTGCCGGCACAACGACAAACAGCCCAAAACGACCAAACGATTATGAACTGATACAGGATTCAAACAGTCAATTAACGCTCACATATAAAAAGAAATTTTTGCAAAAACATGAATACGGCAAAAAGAATATCGGGCCGACGATTACGCTGTATGCTAAAGACGGGAGAAAATTTTCAGAAACATTTAAGCTCAATGTAAAAGCAAATACCCCGCCGCCCAATCTTACCTATCGGGCAATCGGAAAAACCGCTACACCCGATGGAAACGGTAAGCAGTATTATGTTTTGTTTCTCGAAGCCAAGGGTATGGATACGGAAATAAATAGTTCCGAACTTCTGCATAAAAATATTGCACAGCTTTCTATCGCCGAAGGCTCCGGCTCATACACCTCGATACCGTTAACGGTAAAGACAGACAAAAGCGGATTCGATATCAGCAGCGCAGGCGGGCGGTTGTTGGGATACAGTGATGCAATAGCTTTATTGTCTACAGAGGTTAAAGAAGGAGTAACGCCCGATCCATTACCGGCTTCAACTGAAAAATGGATTATCCGAATAAAAACGGATGTCCCGGTGGGCGGGGCGGTAAAGCAGTACCGGCTTCGGCTGCAAGATGAAGCTGGGCTGCTTTCCGAAGATGAATTACGCGCTTCTACCAGTACCAATAAGGTTAGTCCGGTTACTATAACCGTCACAAGCGGTTCGTGGACAGTAACACCAAAGCACGGAACAAATGCTGACCCTCATGAAATAACCTATGGATCGGGAGTACAAAACATACTCTTGAAAGCTGAAACCGCTACGAGCGGAGCTACGGTGCACTATAAATTGGAACGTAACGGACTCACCGTAAGCGAAAGTTCCGGTTCAACGCCGCTAACCATAGAGCTGCCTACCGTTCCGAATGTCGTGTATAAACTCACGGCATGGGCGGAAAAAAGAAGGATTTGATAATAGCCAAAATGTAGTTGTATTCTATAACAGTAAGGGACTGGAAGTAAGCGCGGCGGGACCGGGGGCTTGGCAACGGCTTAAAGATGCTGTAGAAAGGGGCCGCAGATGGTGACGTCATCATTGTGAATGGCACGATACAAGCAACCTCTGCTTCCGGTAATTTCGGCAATATTACCGTATCCAAGAGCATCACAATACGCGGCAAGAGCGGTAATCCTGCGACCGATATTCTCGATGCAAACAAGGATACCGGAGGCAAGTCGGCACACCGTATCTTTAATGTGACAGGCGGAAATCTTACGATGGAAGGTTTAACTCTCACAGGCGGCATGGCGATAGCTCCGGGGGTCGGTACAAACATCGGGGGTGGCATATATGTCGGTGCGAATAGTAGGGCTGAACTTAAAAACTGTATTATCACTGCTTGCAAAGCAGCAAGAGTGGGCGGAGGAATTTATTCGAAAGGTGAGCTGATTTTAGATAACTGTACTATCGGTGGAGAGCAGTACTACGACGGAATGGATCCCGCTAAACCAGAAGGAAATACGGCATCATCAGGCGGGGGTGTAAGTTCTAACCAAGGTAATCTTACTATAATTGGCGGAGCGATTACGTATAACACCGCGGATAGTCCCGGCGGCGGGATAGCCTTTGGGTCGAACGACAGGACAGCCACTCTAAAGGTTACAGGAACGGATATTTCACACAATAAGGCGAAGGAGACGGGAGGAGGCATCTACCTTAGTGCCCCCGGTTATTCCGACAAATACGTGAATGCAACGCTGCAGGATGTTACCGTAAAAAACAATGAACTGACAAGTACGAACGTAAATGATTGGAGGAAAGGCGGAGGAGGGATATTCTTCACAAACTATACTAATGGGGCAACTCTTACCATAATAGGCGGAAGTATTGAAGGTAATAATGCTAGAAACTTTAACGGCGGCGGTATTTACATAACGACAGATCGAGACGATTATGTAAACGGTACGCTGACGTTAAAAGACGGTGCTCGTATTTCAGGGAATAGCGCCGAAAATGGCGGCGGTGTCGCGGTGAACAGTGCAAAGCTTATTATAGAGTCAGGCTGTACTATCGGCGGCGATAACGCTTCTCAAGGCAATACGGCAAAAACTTCAGGCGGCGGTATCTCCGTGGGTAAAAAGGCTGAGTGTACGATTAAAGAAGGTGTTACTATCCGGCATAATAGAGTGAGTAACGGAACAAATATTATGGACGGCGGCGGTGGCTTGTATATCAAAGATACCGGTACCCAAGCTGATAACGGTATTGTTACTATAACAGGTACGCTGGGGAACCCTGTTCGTATTGAAGACAATGAGGCTCGCGGATCAATCGGTGTCGGCGGAGGCATCGCAAACAACGGAACGATAACACTTACCCATGTGCATATCAGCGGTTGTAAAGCGCCCGACTCTGCAGGTCTCGGCGGGGGCATTTATGTCCGGCGCGGAGCGTGTACGCTTATCGATAGTAATGTGAACGGCTGTGAGGCATCGGGAGCTGGCGGCGGTGTGTATGTATATAAAGGCGCGGATGGAGCGGGAGAATTTACAATGCAAAGCAGTACCCGCATTGTTCCTTCGGCTAATAACTACAGGGGAAAAAATGATATATTTTTAAGGGATGGTGCTTGTATTAAGCTTTCCGGCGGATTGACCGGCAAAAGGTCTGTCGGACGCATTACGGTACCGGATACAAACTACAACGCTTCAACCAAAGTCCTTCACAGCGATATTTCCGTTGACGAAAACTACAAAAAGTTCACGGTAACGCCGAAGGGTAGTCAAAATTGGTATGTCGGCTCAAATGGCGCGCTGACGACAACTCAGCCGACCCCCTAACCGTGCCTATGCACTAGCAGGAAGGAGACAAGCAGGGAAAGTTGAAAAGGGAGTAAATCACAGGGAATAGGAAAGCCCATTTATATTATGAATTATGAATTATGAATTATAAATTATAAATTATAAATGGGCGCATTCCCCATCAATGAGCCCCTGTCCATGCCGGTGCTTTTGTGCTAGTATCATTGCAAATGACTGTCATTATTATTGGCGCAGGCGTAACAGGGGTTGAGCTTGCCCGAAGATTAATCGCAAAAAAGCATAATGTGGTTCTTATCGAACAAAATCAAGAAACCGCCCGCCATGCAGCCAACCGCTTGGACTGTATCGTAACGGAGGCGAGCGGTAACGACCCGAAAGTCTTGACCGAAGCCGGTATCCAACGGGCAGACGCGCTGGTTACCCTTACCGACAGTGACGAACTGAATATGATTATCTGCGGTGTTGCCGAATCTCTTGCTCCCAAGGTACTGAAGATTGCCCGCGTAAGAAATGAAAATTACGTTGCATCGCTGAACACCGGAAAAGACCGTACGTTGGGTATCGATTTTTTGGTGCATCCCGACCAAGAAGCGGCGCTCGCCATCATCAATGCGGTTGAGCACGGGGCTGTCAGTGATATTATCGCCTTTGAAAATTCTCCGTATCAGCTTACCTGTTTTACCATCGGTGCAGGAAGCAAGCTGGACGGAGTTACACTGCAAAATATTCGCACTGTTGCTATCGATAGTCCTTTTGTTGTTGTTGCCGTAGAGGATGAGAATAAGACCGTCATTCCTTCAGGCGGGACAGTGCTTCATGCCGGTATGAGAATCTCAATCCTAACGCTGCCGAATTATATTGAACGGTTTTATGCGCTTGCGGGATTCACGGTGAAACCTATCAAAAAGATTGCACTGGTCGGTATCGGGAAGGTTGGCAAGCGAGTTGCAGCGAGCCTTATCGAAAAGCATTCGTTTGGTATGTTTAAACGTTTATTCGGCCTTCGTACCAAATCCCGCTGGGAAGTTGCCATTATCGATAAAGACAGCGCCCTTGCAAAACAAGCCGCGGCGGAGTATCCCGAAGCGCGTATCTATAGCGGCGACGTTACCGATGAGGCATTTATAGAAGAAATTGCGCTTAATTCCTTCGATCTCGTTATCAATGCGACGCAAAATTATGAATTGAACATGATTACTTCTGCATACCTTAAAACACTCGGCATCCCCAAAACCATTGCGCTGGTACAGAGTTCCGTGATGTCGAATGTCGCATATAAAATCGGTGTAGACGTTGCAATTCCTTTAAAGGACGTTACGGTTGACGTTATTATGAGCCATCTGGGCGGTAAGCATCTTACCCGTATTCATACGATGGGTGCAGGTGAGCTCGAGATAGTCGAAGTCATTATTTCCGATCAGTCGGAAGCGGTAGAAAAAAGCCTGAAAGATATTGCAATGCCCGGCGTGTTCCTTATACTGCTCATTACGAACGAAACAGGCTGCCGTATCCCCGATGGAAATACCATCCTTGAAGCGGATGATAAACTCGCCATTATCGTACAAGTAACAAAGAGTGACGAGGTGGTTAAATATTTTACCGGTAAAAAATGAAATTTCTCCAATGTTTAACTATTATCTTTATGATTCTTTCGATTGTTGCCGGGAGTTTTTTGATTCCGGTCGCAGTCGCTGTCTACCTGCATGAATGGAATGTGCTGTCGGCATTTTTCATACCGATGGCAATTTTGTGGGCAATAACACTCCTCTTATTTATGAGAACCAAACGACAGCCGATTCAGCTTACCGTGCGCGAAGGAATCCTTTTGGTAAGCGCCGCATGGCTCGGCGCGGGCTTATTGGGTGCGGTTCCGTTCATGCTGTCGGGATTTGTGCCGCACTTTAGCGATGCGTTTTTTGAATCGGTTTCGGGTTTTACGACCACCGGCGCAAGCGCCTTACAGAATATCGAAAGCTATCCGATGGCGCTGCGGGTATGGCGTACGCAAATGCACTGGCTTGGAGGTATGGGAATTGTTGCGTTAACCGTGGCGTTGTTCCCGTTGCTCGGCGTCGGCGGTTTTCAGCTGATAAAAAAGTGAGACAAGCGGCCCGGACAAGGGAAAAGTAACGGCAAAGATTACGCATACGGCAAAAGCGCTCTGGTTTATTTACTTGGGGATGACGGTTTTGCAAATTATCCTCTTATGTATTGCAGGAATGCCGTTTTTAGAAGCAATGTGCCATAGTTTTTCTACGCTCGGAACCGGCGGGTTTTCAACGCAAAATACCAGTATCGGGTATTATAACTCGGCAGCTATTGAAATTATCTGTACAGTGTTCATGTTTTTGGCGGGCGTGAATTTCAGCCTCTACTTTCATCTTTTTACCGGAAAGCCCGAAGAATTTTTTAGGAATTCCGAATTACGGGCGTATATCCGTATCGCTTTTTGTGCAGGAGTCGGTGTGGCGTTAGTGCTTGTGCCGATTTACGGCATAGCAGCCGCTTTTCGGCACAGCTTTTTCCATGTTGCGTCGATTATGACAACCACCGGATTTTCTACGGTGAATTACTGCGCATGGCCTGCGTTTGCCCAAGCGCTCCTCTTTTTACTGATGTTTGTCGGCGGGTGTTCCGGTTCAACGGCAGGCGGTATCAAAGTTATTCGCTGGGTTATTTTACGTAAGCAAGCCTTTAACGAAATGCAACGGCTTTTACACCCACATGGTGTGTTCAGTATTCAACTGAACCGCCGCCCGGGACGGAAAGACGTTGTATACAGCGTTGCAGGTTTTATATTCGTCTATTTTGTGTGTCTATTGGTAACGTTTTTAGCGGCGGCCTTAACCGGAACAGACATCCTTACCGATATAGCTGCATCACTTACGTTGGTCGGAAATATCGGCGCCGCATTCGGCAAGGTCGGAAGTGGTGGAGATTTTTCATTCTTTCCGCATTGGGCAAAGGTTGTGTTTTCTTTTTCTATGCTGGCAGGTCGTTTGGAGCTTTATACCATCGTTATCTTATGTGTACCCGCCTTTTGGCGCCGGTAACCGGATAAAACCAAAAAAGCTCAAACAGTCATACTGTTTGAGCTTTGGAAGCTCCCCCGCGCGGGTTCGAACCACGGACCCAGTGGTTAACAGCCACTTGCTCTGCCTACTGAGCTACAGGGGAAAGTGATAAATAACTATGGACAAACTTATACTGAAAATAGGAAAAAATGTCAAGCATTTCAGAGAAAATTACACGATCAGACTTGCAGGTATCTTATTTCCCTGCCGGAACCTCGCCTTCTTTTTTCCCTCGATTTGCAAAATTATAGAGATATCGCTTAATTTTTTGACTGGCAGTCTTCTCAAACCCTTCGACCGGTTCGATCTTATCGATCCGCGACATCTTATTCACACTGGAATTAACGAAAAATTTAATCTCGTTTAAAATTTCCGCTCGTTTATAAGCCATCGCATCCGTCAAGCCGGAAACAGCGCCTGCTACGGCGGATTGCAGATTTTGAATGGCAGAGCCTTCTTTGTTTTGATTCTGTTCTTTTTGCACCTCGGCTGCGATTTTTTCTTCATCAAGCTGTACGTAGGCGACAAGAGAAGACTTTTCTCCTTCAACCACGAGCGATTCCGTTACGAGCGGATGCTGATTCAGCACAAATTCAATATCTTCGGGGTAAATGTTCTCACCGCTGGCGCCGAGGATCATGTTCTTTGACCGGCCTTTAATCGCTAAATGCCCTCTTTTATCCATCATAAAAAGATCGCCGGTTTTGAACCAGCCGTCTTCGGTAAACGAATTTTTTGTGAGTTCAGGGGCGCGATAGTAGCCTTTCATCACATTTAGTCCTTTGACCAACAGTTCCCCGATACCGGTTTTGGGGTCAGGGTTATCGATTTTCACTTCGACATCGGGGATAGCGTAACCAATCCAGCCCGGAACGCTTTGGCGGACGGTAGAACCGGCAATAAGCGGCGCCGTTTCCGTTAAACCATACCCGATAACATACGGGAATTTAGCATCTCTCAAGAATTCCTCAACGGTCGTATCGGTTTTCGAGCCGCCCAATCCGAAAAATTTCAGGTGTCCGCCGAACGTTTTTTTCAGCTGCTTTCCGGCAAGGCGGTTAAGGAGTTTCTTGCCGAGCTTAGTATGATACAGCCATGCACGGAACGGCGAGGAAGTAAGCGCAGGAAGTATCTTATTTTTGTATATTTTTTCCATAACGATGGGAACGCTTAGCATCATCGTCGGGCGTACCTTCGTCAAAGCAGGAAGGAGTATCCGCGGCGATGGGATTCCTTCGAGGTAATACACGCAGGCGCCATTCAAAAAGAACATCAAAAAGCCGATCGTAAATTCATATACATGAGAAAGCGGCAGAATGGAAAGCGCCCGGTCATACTCGTTAATACGCTGGCAGGACTGTCCTGCGATTGCATTGCAAACGAGGTTTTTATGCGAAAGTTCCACACCCTTGGAACGCCCCGTCGTACCGGACGTATAAATAACGGAAGCGGTATCGTCTTCTTTGCAGGTATGAGGCGGAGGGTTGCCGTCTCTTATTTCCGTACCCTTTTTAACTGAAAAGTCCTGAATATCGATGAGAACGGAAACGGTGTCGGGTACTCGGCTCATCAGTTTTTCCGAAACGATGATCATCGTCGTCTCGGAATGCTCCAAACAGGCCTTGACCTCTTTGTCGGTAAAATCGGGCAGCAGCGGCACGGCAATGGCACCCATCGTAACAATCGCAAAATAGGCGATCCCCCAATGAGGAACGCTATGACTGTAGATTGCAATCTTATCGCCGGGGTTAACACCGAGACAGTACAGACGTTGCTGCAGCTGCTTTATCTGCTCACCGGCTTCATTGTACGAAATCGGTTCTCCCGACACAAATGAAAGTGCTGGGCGTTCCCCAAATCGCTTGATGCTATTTTCCAGCATCGCTTGAAAGGTATAATGTTTTAGTTCATTGATTGTTTGCATAGGCAGTTTTCTCCCTACAAGGCAGGGCATCTCTAAAAAGATTCGACTTCCAGAGGTTTCCCGTTACTTTTTACTATTTTTTTTCGTTACCGGAGCCGCTGCTGTCGCTTCTCGTTCTGCAAGACGTACTCCTTGTGCTTTTAATCCCTTTTCGGGATAATCCGCGGTTTTGAAACGCTCCTCGGTCTTCTTTGTTCGAGGTTTAGGCGCGTATTGCACCGTAAACTCGAAATTTTCTGCCGTGCCCGCATACAGCACAGTCGCCGTATCCGGTACAAACAGGTAATCGCGGTTCAAGATATAGGATTCAACCCGTGCCCGTTTGATATACGGATACTGTGTTTTCTCATCTTTATAAATAACCGTAAAGAGGATTTGTGACAATAATTCTTTTTCCGCAAAACCGCAATACCACATACCGGTATCGACAAAGAGCCGGTCGGGCACATCCATAACGGTGTACACCCCACTTTTACGCAGAATAAAGATGCGGTCATACGGCGAAACTTTGAGTATTTCTTTTCCGGTAGTTACGGCGGTACCGAGGTAGCCGGTTGCTTCGTCATAGCGGAGCGATAAATCGCGGTTAACCGCTTCTTTTACATCTACTTTGGTAAAGCCGGTAATCTCCGTTTTGCGCGCCGTAACTTCGGGCGGCAGCTTTGCGAGTATCCCGTCAAGGACGCTGAGCGCATACTTTTTAAGGTTCTTTAAAAGACGGGCAATCTCTTTGAGCCGGGCGGATATTTCCTGTACCTCGGCACGGTTTTTTTGAATGTCATAGAGCGAAATACGCCGAATGGGGATTTTGAGGAGCCGATCTACATCTTCTTCCGTTACTTCCCGTATCAGCTCTGCCTTAAACGGTTCAAAACCTTTGATAACCGCCTTAATGACCGACTCGGCTGTTTTCATCGTTTCAATCTTTTTATAAATCCGCTCTTCGATAAATATCCGCTCGAGTGTTCTGAGGTGCAACCGATCGGTCAGCATCTCCTGTTCATACAAAAGTTCATCTTTCAGCAGGGCGGTCAGCTGTTTTGCGTGGGTTTTAATCACTTCGGTAACAGTCGTTTGAACCGGCAGATTGTCTTGAATGACCAGCAAATTACAGGAGATCGATTGCTCGCAATCGGTAAAGGCATAGAGCGCATCGACAACATCTGCTGCGTACACGCCGCGCGGCAGCTTGAGTTCTATTTCTACTTGTTCCGCCGTATAGTCGTTAATTTCCGAAATTTTTACTTTTCCCGACTTCGACGCCGATTCTATCGAAGCGATGAGGCTTTCGGTAGTGCTGCCGAAGGGGAGTTCGCGGATAACAATCCGTTTATCGTCGGAGGTGTCCAACTTTGCCCGCACCAGCACCTTGCCCTTGCCGTCCTGATAGTCGGACACGTCGATAAGCCCGCCGGTTTGAAAGTCGGGATAGAGCGTAAAGGATTTACCGGAAAGACAGGCTTTTTCCGCCTCGATGATTTCGCGGA
Organism: Treponema vincentii; assembly: GCF_010365865.1. Taxonomy (NCBI): domain Bacteria; kingdom Pseudomonadati; phylum Spirochaetota; class Spirochaetia; order Treponematales; family Treponemataceae; genus Treponema; species Treponema vincentii. Next base: position 2,439,716 of record NZ_CP048020.1, read on the forward strand.
TATTATGCGGAAGTATCTTGGTAGACATACCGACGGCGATGCCTTCCGCCCCGATAAGCAATACGACCGGCAGCTTAGCGCGGAATACAACCGGCTCTTTGTTTCTGCCGTCATAAGAAGGAACATATCGCGTAATATGGGGATTAAACAGGATATCTTTTGCAAATTCGGTGATGCGGCATTCGATATACCGCGGGGCGGAGGCTTCGTCCCCTGTAAAGAGGTTGCCGAAGTTCCCCTGCTTGTCGATAAAGAGACTTTTATTGGCGAGTACCGTCAATGCGTTGCCGATGGAAGCGTCCCCGTGCGGGTGATACTTCATACAGTAGCCGACGACATTGGCAACCTTATGGAACTTTCCGTCATCCATCTCAAAAAGAGAATGCAGAATACGCCGCTGTACCGGCTTTAAACCGTCCTCTACGTCGGGAATTGCGCGGTCACGGATAACATAACTGGCATACTCTAAAAAATTCGTGTTAAATAAACTTTCTACATAGTCCATACAAGATTATTGAGCATAGCGGAAAAACCCGAACGTGTCCAGATTCGCCAGCAGGGTAAACGCATCAGACTCTCTTTTTAACACCCCGCAAAATCAGGAGGTCGTTCAAGCAGAGTTGAACCTCTTCGCGGTTCAAATGCTTGCCCAGCCTCCTGATTTTGCGATTTATATTTATTCGTCTGATGCGTTTACCTTTCCTCTAAAAAATAAATTGTACGAAATTTTATTTAAAATTTCGTACAGAAGGAATAGCTTACCGTGAAATATTCCGTACACTTTCACGCACAATCAGTTCACACGGGATGACGACTTTTACCGGAACTTCTCTGTCCGAGCGGATACGGTCGGCTAAGATACCGACGGCTTGCCTTCCCATTGTCCGCATGTGCAGACTGACGGTGGTAAGCGGCGGAACCATATATTTTGCAGAAGATATGTCGTTAAAACCGACAATACTGATTTGATCAGGTACCTTCCATCCCAATTCATACGCGGCTTTATAGGCACCGACTGCAATAGAATCGTTTACAACAAATACGGCAGTCGGAGGCTCCTGTTGTAATAAAAGTTGTTTCATAAGGGTGTAGCCGCACTTAGGAGAATAATCTCCCTTACACAAATACTCCTGCCGCCAAATGTTATATTTTTTCATATAATTTATATACACTTCGGAGCGGATATCAGGTACTTCGTTTCCGTCATAATCGAGTTCCGTACCGCCGCCGCCGACAAAGGCTATTTTTGAATGGCCGTTTTTGCGCAAATAATCCAACACACCGATGACGGCTTTTTCCATACCGATAACTACAGAATCAAAACGGGTTTCGTCGGGATTACAGTCTACAAATACAACCGGTTTTTTTAGCGCAGCAATTTTTTTTACAATAGAGGGGCTAAAGGTTCCAATACAAATTATTCCGTGTACCGGCGGTATAGATCCGGTGAGCGCCGATACCGGTATACTCATTCGTACAAACCCTTCATCTTCCATTTTTTTTTCAGCAGCTACACGTACCGCCAAATAAAAGGGATCGGCAAGTTCCTCTTCGTGAGAATATGAACTCATCAAACCTATTTTTAATTTAATCTTTTTCCTTTTTTTATTATTCCGCTCATATTCAAGACTTGCCGCCGTTTCAAAAATGCGACGGCGGGTCTCATCAAGGACACTGAGTGTTTCATCGTAATTTAGAACGCGCGATACGGTAGCAGCCGAAACGCCCGCTTTTTCGGCAATATCTTTTATTGTAGCCATTACGTTACCGTATCACAACTCTTTTTTTAAACGCAATAGTTTTTTCAATTTCAGCTCCGAGATGAGTACAGCGCTTAAAATCAATAGGGCGCCGCACAGTACTCGAAATGAAAGTTTTTCGTGTATCAGCAACACAGAAAAAAGAGTGGCAAATACCGCTTCCAGCGACAAGATGATAACAGCCTGTACTTGCTTTACATATCGTTGTGATGAGGTCTGTAAAAAATAGGTAATTGCCGTACTGACAATACCGAGATATAAAATCGATAATAAAGCATTTTTCCCCCACACTATTCCCGCCATTCCGCCGGTAAACGGCAATGAAATACAGGATAAGACAAAGGCTGTTGTTATCTGGACAAAGCTGAGGATATCAGTTCGATAATGGGGAGCATATTTACCGGTAAAAAAAACTTGACAGGCAAAAAAGAATGCGCCGGCAAGCGAGAGCGTATCTCCGATGCCGATAGTAAAATCTTTTGTCAATGTTAAAAATCCCGCCCCAGCCATCGCTAAAATCATACCGGTGAATTCACGCAGTGCAGGACGCTTTTTATATGCACCCCACACGAGGAAGGGAACAAAGACAACATTCGTCGCCGTTAGAAATGCGTTGTTAGACAGTGTGGAAAACTTTAAACCGATCGTTTGTAACGTGAACGCAAGAAATAAGCACAGCCCCATGATAACACCGGCTATCACCTCTTGTTTTAAAACGCTCTGCAAACTTTTACGTGCAGCAAAAAACATAATGATTGATGCAAGGAAAAAACGCACCGCCATAATTTGCATCGGCGTAAATGCGGTCAACGCAAGATCTACGGCAAGAAACCCTGCACCCCACAATATGGTAGCCGATAATAATCCGACAACGCCTAAAAGCTCTTTATTCATAATCATAATCCTACGGGAAACCTATAACCTATCCGAAGTTATCGGATAGGTTATAGTCGATAACTATAAGCTATCTTGCAAACTTTGTCGATAAATCCCGCTGCAATTCAATCAACGTAGTATCTATATCTTCATTTTTTAACAAGATACGAGAAACAGCAGCGCCGATCATATCATTTGCTTCGGCTATGTTAGGATTTTGCGGAAAGGCAGGGATTTTTTTCCCATTTTCAATAAATACGTTATAGATAGCATCGCCGCCGAAAAAATCATCCCCTTGTTCAAATACAGGCTCGCTATAACTCGGAATAAACGATGGATATAATCCGTATTTTTCAAAACCTCCTGCTTGCAAAGCGGTATCGGTCATTGCAAATTTTACAAATTCTTTTACCAGATCAGGTACAGCTGTTTTTGCATGAATGGCAACCACGGAACCGCCGTTTGCACAGCTTGAAGAGCCACCCGCACTTATTTTCGGCAAATCGATAACGCCCCACTTTCCGGCAGTATCGGGAGCTTTATCTTTTATTGTTCCGATCATCCATACCGCTTCGGGAATTGTTGCAACCGTTTGGTTAGCAACCGTACCTTCATATTCATCCCAGCCGTTGTAATTTTGCCCGATACCGGCATCATAGATTTCTTTAAAAAGGTGCATCGCCTGCAACGACTGCGGAGTATCAACGAGAGGTTTCCCGTCTGCATTAAACACCGACTGGCCAAGTTCTGCACAGAAAACTGCATAAAGCGACGGTTTAGTCGGCCGTATAGGCAGCATCTTAACCGCTTTCCCCGAAGGTGTTTTACATACGGCGCTTATTTTTTTTTTCCGGCAACGATAAAATCACTCCATGTAACAATATCGGAAGCCTTTACACCGGCTTGCTCAAAATAATCTTTGCGATAAAATAATCCCATGGGCCCCGCATCCCACGGGAACGCATGAATTTTTCCGTTAAATTTTACCTCACCGATTTTTTACCGGTAGAAAATTCCGTTCGTCGACAACATCCGTTAAGTCAAGAAAGCCCTGAGGAAACTTATCGACATATCCGGCAAACACATCTCCTTCTATCGAAACGACATCAGCGATTCCATTTCCTGTTGCCAGAGATGTTGATAGCTTATTATAAATCTGATCCGTTCCCATCTCTTCAAATTCAAATTCGACATTAGGATGTGTCTGCTTAAATTTTTCCGCTGCACTCTGCAACTGCATTAACGCAACATCCCATGACCAAACTGAAATGGTAACGGTTTGATTTTCCGCTTTATTTGCGGTACTTTTTCCTCTACACCCGGTGAACAGCATAAAAAACTGCCGCGGCAATATACAAGCCGCTTACAATACGCTTTGTCATTTTTTCCTCCTTATATTCGAGAATCATTTCCCGAACACCGCTTATTCTTTTACGGCGCCTCCCATGACGCCGGCGATAAACTGTTTTTGAAAAATAAAAAATATCAATAACACCGGCAGCGTTGCGATAGCAGCTGCTAAAAGTATAACTGCATAATTTTTTGTTTGTAGGATTCCCATCAAGCATCGCGAGACTGACCGGCAGAGTATACAAACGTTTGCTGCCAAGGATGATAAGCGGCCACATAAAATTATTCCACATACTGGTAAACATATAAATAATAAGCGCCCCCAAGGCAGGCTTTACATTCGGCAATACAATTTTAGCAAAAATCCCCAATTCACCTACGCCGTCTATCCGTGCGGCCTCAAGTAAAACCGGAGGAAAATGAAGCATATTTTGACGCATAAGGAAGATACCGAATGCATTTGCAAGGAGCGGTAAAACAACACCGGCATAGGTATCTGTTAAATTGATTTTAATCATCATTTCAAAAAGCGGTACATACATAACCAATGCAGGGATCATCATGGATGCTAAAATAAAACCGAAAATAACATTGCGCCCTTTAAATGAAAATAGTGCAAGTGCATAACCGGCTGCAGAAAATAAGACAGTGCATACGACAGTATAGATAACCGAAATGGTCAGCGTATTCCATGTACTGCGTAATAACCCTATTTTTTTACTCAGCAGTTGAAAATTACGTATCAATTCAAATCCGGGTACAAGGCGCGGCGGCACAGCAAGAATATCCGCGTTAGTATTTGTCCCCGAAACAAACATAAAATAAAAGGGGAACAAAGCTAAAAAGGTCGCAATAATCAAAATAATTAAACAAAGGATTTCTCCCGCTCTTTTATTTTTCATGTGTCGCTCCTTTCCGTTATCCTAAATTGCAAAACGGATAATACTGCAATCAGCACGACAAGCACATAACCGATAGCGGAAGCATAGCCGAATTTTAGATAAGTAAAACCGTTGTTAAATAAATATTGCCCTGCTGTTAATGTCGCATTGTTCGGTCCACCTTCTGTCAAAATAAAAGGTTCATCAAAAAGCTGGAGAGTCCCGATAGTAGAAGTTATCGTGCAAAATAAAATAACCGGTTTAATAATCGGAATAGTTATATAAAACAATATTTGGAAAAATGATGCGCCACTGATTTGCGCTGCTTCCGTTAATTCTTCGGGTATTGCTTGAATACCTGCTAGAAGAATGATCATATTATAACCAAGCCATCGCCACGTTATTGCAATGATAATTGCAAACCGTGCACTCCATTCGCCGTAAAACCAATTAACCGGCGGCAAACCTACAACCTTTAGTACATAGTTAATCAAGCCGTAATCGGAATTCATTAATACTTTGAATACAAGAGCATAGGCTACCAAGGCGGTTACCGACGGCAAGAATATTGCTGCACGGAAAAAGGCTTTTGCGCGGATGAATTTTTGCTCAATGAGCACTGCAATCAATAAAGCTCCCACAACCATAACAGGCACTTGAATTAATAGATATACAAAAGTATTAAAAAGCGATTTAAAAAAGATTCCGTCTTGAAATAGTTTTATATAATTCTCCCAATGAATGAATTCATAGGTACCTCCGCGATATTCGTAAAAACTTAAATATAAAGAACGAAACACGGGATAAACCATAAATACGGCAAAGATAATAATTGTCGGTGCAAGGAGAATATACGGAACATTATGCTTGGTAATAATATTTTTTTTCGTCATAATCTCTCCACGAAATCTGTCGGATTAGCAGGGCGGAAACGCATTGTAATTGCAAAATCGTTAATGCGGGTTTTGTTTTTATACATTTGTTCTTCGCCGCAGCTGTTGGAACCGAGGCCGCTGTGTTTTGCATCGATATGCACCACTACTCTTCCGGCTTTTTCTATGTTGCCGATATGGCCAGCTTTCTCCAGCGCATCAATTGTATAATCATGTACATTGATCCCTACCGGATTTTCAAAGCTGAATAACAGACCTTTACCGGAGCCGCTCAACAGGAGCCGTTCGACTTCTTCCCGGTGTCCGTTTTCCTGCGGTTTAACATATTCGGTATGCATGTCCTGCACGGACGCGGAATACACACCCTTTTGAGCATGGGCTTTCATATCACAGTAATTTTCTTCGAAACCTAATCCGTACCATGTAACACGGTTGAATTGCAGTGGCATACTGAATTCTATTCCCGCACGCGGAATCATCTGAGGAACAAAATCGGTATACGCAAATGAACGTGCTTGCAAGTCAAATTCAATCTCCCCGTCCGGAAATATTCGGTAACGGTATTCGCATTTAAATCCGAATGCTTGATTTAAAAAGGAGAAATGTGTGGAAATATGTACCGCTACATAATTTTTCTCGGAACTGTAGGTAAAGGCTTCCAACTGTTCTTGTTGTTTATGTATAAAATATTTCTCCTTCCAATCTTTAACTTTATACATATCGTTGTCTATCAACGCGCGCCGAACATTCGGAGTAAAACCTTCACATAGATAGCTTATTCCATCTACCGTATATTCAAGCAGTCTACCGGTTACCTTGCAAAACGCTACCTGCACCTCATTGCCGGACACAATAAGTTTTGTCTGTTCATCTGATATTTGCAAACCGTGTTCCGTGTCGTGTAAGCGCTGCCGAGGTATCCGCGCGACCGGTAATAAGAGCTGCTGCTTTGCAACAATAAAACCCGAATCCGCATATAAGGTCTTGTGTTTATGCGTAAATTGTATATTCAGATAATATGCTTCAAATGATTCTTTGGGTAAGGAATAGGGAATACGGATTGTCTCTTCCTTCCCCGCAGTGGCGGTCAACGTATCGATTATGCCGCTCGCATATACCGTACCGTTAGATACAACCTGCCAATATAAAGCAATATCATGCAAATCCGTAAAATCGTAGCGGTTCCGGATTGTAATCAACCCTTTGGCAAGATCTGCCGGATAGCAATCTACCGGAGCAATAACTTCTTTATAACACAAAAGGCCTGTGGACGGCGTTCTGTCCGGCATTAATAAACCGTCGATACAAAAATTGGAGTTAGTAGGTTCGTCACCGAAATCACCACCGTAATAATACGTTATACTCCCATCTTCTTTTGTGATTTGAATCCCGTGATCGTACCATTCCCAAATAAAACCGCCCTGCAATCTTTTATACCGGCGGAACAGGTTTTGATATTCTTCAAGATTGCCCGGCCCCGTTCCCATCGCATGAGCATACTCGCAAAGCAGATGGGGTTTACCGTGCGCGTCATTACCTTCGGCAATTTCTTGAAGCCGATTTAAACGGGTATACATTGTTGAATACACATCTGCGATTTCCGCATTACTATCACCCTCATAATGAAGGAGTCGGGTTTTATCGAGCAAACGGATACGGTCTGCAGCTTTTTTAAAATTGGTACCCATGCCCGATTCATTTCCCATCGACCACATCAGGATACACGGATGATTATAATGAGCCTTTACCATCCGTTCACACCTATCGATATAGGCGAGCTCCCATGATGCCGTCTCATTAAGCCAATTCGTCGCTTGTATCCATTCAAAACCGTGCGATTCCAAATCGGCCTCATCGATAACATATAAGCCGTAGGTATCACACAAATCGTAAAAATAATCTGCCTTGGGATAATGAGAGCAGCGAACGGCATTGATGTTATGCTGCTTCATCAATATGATGTCCTGCTCGACAACGGTCTTATCTACCGTACTGCCACCGGACGGACTAAAATCGTGCATATTGACACCGTTCAACAATATCGCTTTTCCGTTTACGGTAAAATTACCGTCAATAATTTCAATTTTTCTAAAACCGAGCGTCAGCGCTGTAGTGTCAAGTATTCGTCCGTCTTTTTTTAGTTCCAGCTGTAAGCAATATAAAAAAGGAGTCTCAGCAGTCCATGTATGCACCGAGGCAATTTCTTCGCGTATCACTCTGAGTCCGGAATTGCAGTTATTCGAGCAGAATACCGTACCGCTGTTTTGAACACCCTCCTGCATTGTATTACAGGTACTATCTTGAACGGCAGCGTAGCCGTGTGCTATCTCCCGTCCGCTGTCTTTTTCCGACAGATGATATTCTACCGTATAATCTGCACCTTCGGCTTCTGCACTCAGCAGAACATCGGCATATAACACACCGTCCTTGTATCCGTTTTTTAAATCGCCGCAAACAAAGCAAGTAGAAATTGAACATGTACTCTCGTGATACACCGTTACATCGCGAAGTATCCCGCTGAATACCCACATATCCTGCCGTTCCAAATACGAACCGTCAGACCATTGGTAAACTCGTACTGTGATTTGATTTTCACCTATAACCACGCAATGTGAAATATCGAATTCGGAAGCAAGCCTGCTTACTTTGCTATATCCGCAATGAATGCCGTTTATCCATACATCGAATGCGCTGCCGACACCGTCAAACCGTAGTATTGTTTTACCGTCTTGCCACGTATCAGGCACCGTGAAAGAACGGCGATATATTCCGGTTGGGTTTTCACTCGGCACAAACGGGGGATTGACAGGAAACAGATACCACACATCCGTGTAATGCATCTGCCCGTATCCCTGCATCTGCCAGCATGAAGGCACCGGTATCGTATTCCATTCCTTTGTCGTAAAGTTTTTCTCAAAAAAACCTTCAGGCGAAAATTCCGGCGCACGCAGGTATAAAAAATCCCATTCGCCGTTCAGCGATATATCGGTAGGCTGCATACCGCTGCGCATAAGATGCGGCTGCGCTTCCCTCCGCCCAATGTGTAAAAGCGTTTCATCTTCCCATCGTTTTTTTTGCCGTTCCATCTACTTCCTTCTTCAGAGCAATTGCATCAGCCTGTTTGTTAACAGCCCCGCAGAAGAATGGAGTCCGTCCAACCAGAGTTGAACCTGCGGTTCAAATGGTTGTCCAACCTCCATTCTTCTGCGGCATTTGGTTTACAGAGCTGATGCGATTGCTCTTCTTGTAAAATAAACTGCGTGAAATTTTGGACAAAATTTCACGCAGAAGGAATACCGCTTGCAATATTTCGATTGCGGTTGTCCTGTTCTCTTATGCGAATTCTTTTTCGAGTTGCAAAAATACGCAGGCTGGCCATGTGAAAGCCTGATCGTCGTACCCGCAGCCCGTAAACGCATCGTAATTTTCTGCCATTAAACCGATTTTTGTTACCTCAAAAAAACGGTACGCCAAACGTTTTGCGAAATCGGGATATCCGTTCGCTCTTAGTGCATCGATAAACAAATAGGTTACAGGCGCCCACAGGGGACCGAGCCAATAGCCGCCCTTCTTATATAGCAGACTGTTTTTTTGCTCGGTAGTGAGTCCGAACGGAGCTTCAAAGTTTTGTTCCAAATCATGCACTAATGCATCGGCAATCCGTTTATCCATGCGGTAGGCAATAACTAACGGCAGATACATCAGCAGCGAATGTCCCGTTCTAATTCTACTGCCCGTACCGGTATTCCATGCATGAAAAGCGCCATCCTCATAAAACCTGTCCATAAAGCCGGCAAAAAGCTCATCAGCCCGCCGCTTCCACTGTACAGCCTCCGTATCATTGCCAAGCCTTTGCGCAAAGGAGGATAAGATATCCATTTTTTGAATGAGGAAGGCGCTTAAGTCGGGAGATTCCACCGGAATACCTTCATGGAAAACGGAAGCATTATCCCAACCTGAATCATTACCGTGATAGTACAGCGGAAAAGCGCTTCCGTTCGGGCGGCGGCGGTCAAGCCAGTAAAGCGCGGCACGGCAAAACCTTTTATACGCCGGCATAAAGTATTCCATGCGGGAAAAAAGCGGATTTGCCTCCAGCAATTTGTGATATACCCATGCATGGATAGGCGGTTTTAAACAGTTAAATGATGCGAATGCATTATTAACATAGTCGGGATATGCACCGAATACATCCTGTGTGTCAAAAAAGATTTTCAGCTGTCCGTAGGCCGTCTCCGGATATACGCCTCCCAGTGCAAGCGCCGTAAAACAATTGTCCCAGCTCCAAATATTGAACATGGTGTTTTTAGACATATATACGGCATCGCAGGTTAATGCTCCCTGCGCATGGACGGTATTGTTCCATACAATATAACGGGCAAGCGAATGACTTTCTTGATACGCCTCGATGAAGCAGGGAAAGCGGCGTTTCCATTCATCATACTCGGCTGCAAGCTGTTGCTCCGCTTTATCAAAGTCGTCCCTTGTGCACACATCAGGACGAAAAGAAACGGTTGTGCTTCTAAGCACGGCGCAGGCAGCTTGCCCATCGGCATTAACCGTAAGTACAGGACAGGCGCTTCCTCGTACTCCCCACGTTGATGTTGCAGTGCAGCGCCCTTCCAAAACCGACACGCATATTTTTAATTGTTTATCATACAGCTGATGTTCATATTCCCCTTCGGAAACCTGCACAAGCGTATCGTATGCGCCGTCCGTAATTCCTTTTAAACGGATGGTAAAACCGGCAGCTTTGATAAAAAGCCGATCATCCGCAGTACATAACAGCATAACAAAACAGGCGGCATCATCTTGAGCATGAAATGAAAGAACGGTTTCCGTTCTTTCGCATATCAAGTTTTTCCATACATAACCGTCTATCGAAAGTTCATAGATATTTGAATCGGCACCGTCCCCTCCGTGAAGATCCCGTATATATACTTTTCCTTCATTTTCCGAAACGGCAAAATACGAACCGCGTGCACTGAAAGGTACCGTATCAATTCCATACGCAAAACCGTATGTATTCATTTTATTGCTCCTGAGGTGCCTTCGATAATGTATTTTTGTGCGATCATAAATAACACAATAGGCGGGATAATCATAATGACGGTAATACACAAAATGGGAATAATCTGCGTATCATGCACACCTTTAAACGACGCAAGTCCCAACGCGAGCGTATACTTTGCTCTACTCTGCAAGAAAATAAGCGGGACGAGATAGTCGTTCCATACCGTCAGCATATTTAAAACTGCAACTAAAATAAGTTGCGGTTTTAATATCGGCATAAAGATCAGTGCATAAATCTGAAACGCATGGGCACCGTCGATACGGGCGGCTTCCTCAAAGTCGCGCGGAACGCCCGCTATTAAAAATTGGTGCATCAAAAAAATATAATAGGCCGAACCGAAGAAGGCGGGCACAATCAACGGCTTTAACGTATTGATCCAACCGAAAAGATTAAACTCCATATACAGCGGAATCATTGTTACATCCCACGGAATCATCATCGTAGAAAGCATGATGATAAACAGAACGGTTTTACCTTTAAACCGATACCGTGCAAAGCCGTATGCAGTTAAAGAACAGGCAATGAGCTGCCCGATCGTCGTCATAACCGTAATAAGAACCGAATTAAAAAAATACAACCCGAAGGGCTGGGACTTCCATGCAGCAGCAAAATTACCCCATCGCCATTCTTTAGGAAAAAAGCGGGGCGGATACGCATTTGCCTCCGCTTCCGTTTTAAACACGGTTAGCAGCATATATATAAACGGAAATAAAAAATAAAGAGCAATTGCTATCAGCAGAGTGTATATCAGTATTTTACTTTTTTTCGACAGCCTCATGTTTTCCTTCCTGACAATTCAACAGTCCCACGTTTCCCTTTCTTGATCTCGGTTTCATAAAACACCCATGCGGAAGAAGACTTAAACACCAACATCGTCAATATCAAAATAATGATGAACATAACCCATGCATTCGCAGAGGCATAACCCAAACGGTGATGTTTAAATGCATTGCGGTACACGTACAATCCGTAAAAGTACGTTGCATTTAACGGCTCACCGCCGGTCAGCAGCATAACCAATGTCAACTGCTGAAATGCCGTTATCAACGAAGTTATCAAATTGAATAATATGGTCGGCGTAATAATCGGAAGGGTGATACTGAAAAACTGACGCGCAACGCCCGCTCCGTCCAAGTCGGCAGCTTCATATAAATCCGCCGGAATGGTTTTGATATTTGCGTAAAAGATGAGCATCATCGTGCCGACCCCGAAGGCACTTGCTAACACAACGGCGACTAATGCCCACGACGGATCTAACAGCCACTTAGGGCCGGAAATACCTATTAAAGACAAAAGATAATTGAAAATGCCGTAATCGGCATTCAACAGCCATCCCCACACAATCGAAACGGCAACACCCGAAATAACGGTGGGGATATAAAAGACTGTTCTAAAAAATTTAACGCCCGCGACCGGCTGAGAAATCAACAGTGCCAAAAACAGCGCGAGGCACATATTCAGCGGCACAAAAATAACGGCATATTTTAATGTAATAAACAGCGAACGGTAAAACTGCTTATCCTGCGTGAACATTGTAATATAATTTTTAAAGGCGGTGAAAACAGGGGGCTTTGTAATAGACCAATCAAAAAAGCTCATAATAAGCGACATCAGCAGAGGCCCTGCGGTAAAAACAATGAATCCTATCACCCATGGAGAAATAAAAAGATAGGGAGCTATTACGCTCTTTTTTTTCATTTTTAAAAATTCCTCCTAATGTCCTTATCTTGAAAAAATACTGTAAAATTTTAAATCACCATGCCCCGACGCAGAGCATCAGGGTACGATACTTGAGGTTTCGCACTACAGTCGACCTGTTCGGAAACTTCAGTTTCAGAACAGGTTACCTTAAAATGCGAACTGCTTTATGTGCTGCGTATTTATTTTATCTCGTTTAGAACGCTTGCACTGCTTTCCAATGTAGTCGGATTAAAGATTCTTTCAAAAGCTAAGGATAACTCATCCGACAGAGCAGACCAGGTAGGGCTTATAAAGGCCGAAGGAGTGTAGCCTGCACTATGTTCAAGCATAGTGTAAAAAGGAGCGGTTTTGTCGTCGGTCATAATATCCTCTTCGGCAACAACGGATTTTAAAACGGGAAGCTCATAGCCGATACGCTCTTTGTTTAATTCGGAACCTGTCCAGTATTTTATGAACTCCCACGCAGCGTCCTTATGTTTTGAACTTTTGGCAATCGATACTCCCGAACTGCTGAGGATGCTGACAGAATCTTTGCCTGCTCCTGCAAAGGCGGGAATTTCGACAATACCGTAATTCAAGTTTTCTCGATTAAAACGTGCAATCGCCCAACCCCCGTAAACATACATAGCGGTTTTACCGCCGCTCATTTCGTCCGAACCGCCTTTTTCGGTTGCAATAGCCCATCCTTGTTTTTCCATATTTTGGAACATATCGAATACGGCTATACTCTTGGCAGAATTCAAGTATCCGTCGGTATTTCCGTTGTTATCCATATAGCTTGTTCCGTTGCTCCACAGATACATTTCAAAATCGTACGGATCTGCCTTTAACTGGAATGAGAATCCTTTTACGCCCGGAACTTTTTCGGTGATAAGCTGAGCATTTTTTTGCAAATCATCCCATGTCCAATCGGAAGAGGGATATGCCAGCCCCGCTTTATCGAAAATATCTTTATTAAAATACAGACAGTGTGTGGTAAAACCGACCGGCATACCGTATATTGTTCCTTTCATTTGATTGTACGGCCACAGGGCTTCATAGAAATTTTCTTTATAGGCCTTACCTTCTTTTTCGATATACGGTTCCAAATTTTCCAAGCCTTCATAATAGGCTGGGTAGTTCCACATATACATAACATCCGGTGCGTCGCCCGATCCCATACCGGCGCTGATCTTGGTGTCGTAATCGTCGCCGTAGGCTTCCAATGAAACTTTGATATCGCTATGAGTTTCATTGAAGCGGTCAACCAGTTTTTGCTGAGCTTCCAAAGTTTCGGCGCTGTCCCACGAAGCAAATCTGATTTCCGTTTTACCGGAGGTTTTAGAGTCCTGTTTTGAACAGCCTGTAACGCATACGGCACAGGCAATAATGTACGCCATTACAATGAATAGTTTTTTCATACCTTTCTCCATAAAGGTTTTTGCAGGAAACATTGGTTTCCAAAAGAGTTTTTAGCCGTGCGCATTATGCACACACGTCAATTTACTTAGTAAATATATTGTAAATTTACCAAGTAAATTTGTCAAGTTTTTATTTATGTGGTTTTATGTCTATTGAAAGTTTAATGAAGGCAACTCAAGCGGGGGGCTTTTCTTTTTATCGAAAAAAAAGAAAAGTCCCTCCCCTATTTATTTTAATTGACTTTAAACTTGCTTACTTCGGCAGCAAGACCGGCGATGCTTTCTTTGTTACGCTGGGTAATTTGGTTAACTTCTTGGACAGACGTATTGATGTATGATGCACCCGACGTCATTTCATCCATACTGCCGGTGATAACGCGGGTAAGGTCGTCAAGTATCGCCATTTCTTTTGCAGCTTTTTCACCGCCCTTCAGCATTTCCGCAGAACCGCTATTAACTTCTACTGTAACCGTATTGATATTCTTAATTGCGGTAAGCACTTCCCTACTGGCATTTTCCTGTTCGCGCATTGCCTCGGTCAGTTGATTACTCATCATCTTAACCTGTTCCGACAGATTAAAAATGGCATTAAATTTTTCTTCAACGCTTTGTGCCGAATTTGAGAGGCTTTCGATTTCCGTGCCGAACTGTTTAAGCGTCGTTGTAATGGTTTTTCCCTGTGTTGCCGAATCTTCGGCCAGCTTGCGTATCTCATCGGCAACAACCGCGAAGCCCTTCCCCGCCTCGCCGGCATGGGCAGCTTCTATTGCCGCATTCATTGCAAGCAAGTTTGTCTGACTGGCAATATGTTGAATAACACCGCTCGCCTCTATTAAGCTGCCCGACTCTTCGGCGATTTTTTGCGTAATGGCATTGGAGCTGTGCAGCGTTTCTTTACCGTCGGAGGTCGCAGATGCAAGTGATTTTATCGATTCATCGGTCCTCTCCAAAGTCTTGGTAATCGAAGCGATATTGGCAACCATCTCTTCAATAGCCGAAGAAGATTCCGAAACGCTCGCAGCTTGAGTTGCAATACTGGTGTTCAATTGTTTAATGGTTTGAATAATCTCTTCAATAGTTGCGGATGTTTCGGTAACGCTTGAGGCCTGGGTAAATATCTTCCTCTTTACGTCCTCAATATGAGTGCTGATTTCATTTGCAGCGCCGGCGGTTTCAGACATATTTTGGGCAAGCTCATCGCCTATCTTTGTCATTGCCCCGGCATTTTTATCAACGGATTGAATAGCTGTTCTGATTTTTCCGATCGTTTGGTTAAAATATTCTGAAAGATTACGGATTTCATCCAAGCCGGTTACCGGCAAACTGACGGTTAAATCACCTTCGCCCTGTGCAATATCTTTTAATGCGGCTGCGACACGTACAATCGGGCTGATAATTCGACGTGACAACCAATACACTACGAGAGCAGCGATAAGCAGCATTGCAATACCGATCAGATACATCCAACGGTTCAATATACGGACATCGCTTAAAAATTCTTTAGCCGGTGCACGCAGCATTACAACCCATCCGGTTTTCATCTTCTTGCCTACGACAAATTGAGCTTCTCCGTTATACGAACCCGAACCGTTCACGACATCATCCGAGCTAAAAACCGATTCGACAAGCACAGATAACGAAGCCATGTCCTTATCGGTCTTCGCAGCCTCGCTAATGGACGTTTTTGCTGTAACGCGACTAAAATCGGTATCACCGATAACTCTCCTACTCGTCCCGACGATAAAAACCGAACCGCCTGCACCAACGGTAACCGTTTTACAGATATCGGAAAGATATTGCCCGTCTATATCAATAGAAAAAAAGCCACTAATCCGCTTATCTTTATCATACATAGGAATTGCATACGAGATAAGAAAAACATCTTTTCCTGCTTGAAAGGGTTCGGACAAGAACGGTGTTCCGCTCATCACCGTGTTGTACCACGGTTGATCGCCGCAAAAAAAACTACTCCCGTCCGCACGGATGAGGTTGCCGTCCATACCTGCCATACCGTAGTTTTTTACGGAGGGTTGACGTTTAATCAGGAAATCGATTTCTTGCAATCGTTGTTGAATAGTTAAACTTTCATCAAACAGAACCGGCGTATCGGCAACTCCTTCCAACCAGAAGGAAAGATCCTCAATTTCATGATCGATCTTTTCGGCAGTTGTAGTTGCTTTGTTTTGCAGTAATTCCATAACTTTTGCGGTAATGGCCCGTCTGACAATACTGCCTGCCAAAACAGTCTGCAAAATCGATACCGTAACAATAAATATTGCAAAAATAATAATCAGTCTTTTTTGCAAGCCGAGTTGTTTCTTCATTGCTTATCCTCACTCTAGAACACGAATATGGCCGCAAGGCGGTAGAACGATTATTAATTACATAATATCTATTATCATTATCTATTATATCATGTCAATTATTCCAAGGTAGCTTACAACAAACCTATTTTTAACAATCACAGCCTATTTACCCTACGGCATTTTCGATAATACGGATGAGTAAATCGATCCCTTTATAGATAGAGCTTACGGGGATGCACTCAAAACGGCCGTGGAAGTTAAAGCCGCCGGCAAAGATGTTCGGACAAGGGAGTCCCATAAACGAAAGCCGTGCGCCGTCCGTCCCGCCGCGGATGGGATGGATAATCGGCGTGATGCCGATCTCTTCCATAGACTTCTTCGCAAGGTCGATAATTTCGATATGCGGTTCAATTTGTCCGCGCATATTATAGTAGCTGTCTGTAATGGAAAGCGTGATGATGGCGCCATATTTTGTGTTCAAAAAAGCAACGGCATTCCGCAGCAGCGTCTTCTTTTGCTCAAATTTGTCGGTAGAATGGTCGCGGATAATGTACGACATGGAGGTGTGATCCACTGCGCCGTTAAGGTGAGTAAGGAGGAAGAAGCCTTCATACCCTTCCGTATATTCGGGCTTTTGTTCTACCGGCAGCATAGCGTCCAGCTCGCCGGCAACTCGCAGCGAATTGATCATGATATTTTTTGCCGTACCCGGATGGACGTTCTTCCCTTGAATTTCGATTTTAGCGCTTGCAGCGTTAAAGTTTTCGTACTCCAACTCGCCGATTTCTCCGCCGTCGATGGTATACGCAAAATCCGCACCGAATTTTTTTACATCGAAGAGGTCTGCACCTCTGCCGATTTCCTCATCGGGGGTAAAGCCGATTTTAATCGTACCATGCTGCACCTGCGGGTTGTCGCGGAGGTATTCAACCATCCCCATGATGATGGTGATGCCCGATTTATCATCCGCACCCAAAAGCGTGGTGCCGTCAGTGGTGATAATGTCTTCGCCGATAAGTTTGTTGAGGAACGGAAATTCCTTTACCGTCAGCGAATAGGTCTCGTTCAGTTTAATATCGCCGCCTGTGTAGTGCACAATTTTCGGATTGACACATTTTCCGTCCAAGTCGGGCGCGGTATCCATGTGTGCAATAAATCCGATAACCGGCGCTTTTTTATCGGTGTTGGCAGGGATTGTTCCGTAGACATATCCGTGCGCATCCTGTTCGGCATCGGCTACGCCCAGCTCGTGCAATTCCTGCACTAACATCTTTCCAAGCTCAAGCTGTCCCTTGGTGCTGGGGCATTCGGGATTATCTTCATTCGATTTGGTATCGACTGCAATGTATTTAAAAAAGCGTTTTACTGCATCCATATCTCTCATCACTCCTTACTTTCCGGTAAACAGTTTTTTCAGCATACCGAATATACCTGTTTTTTGTTTTACCGGCTGGGCTTGTGCCGAAGACTGTACCGGCGCCTTTCCGGTTCGGCTCCGCTGTTCAGGCATTCGGTCTTGGTTCGGCCGTCTCTTTTGCTTTGAACCCTGCCGTGTATCGCCCGTTTGAGACGGAACATATTTATCACCTTTGCGCCGCTTTTTCTCAGGCTGTCCCTGCCGGTTTTTAGCGCGGTTTACTGGGGCTCCCGCCTTTCCTTTCTTGTCGGCAGCAGGCTGAGCATTGCGGCTTTCTTTGGCGCTTTCCGTACCCTCGTTGGTATCCGCAAGGGCGGCGCTCTCCTGTGAGGCAAGTTTTTTTCCGTACCGGTTTTTGTAATATGCCATCCGCTCTTCAAAGCTCAAACCGCCGAGTGAGTCGGCAGATTTTCTATCGGTTTTGTCTTCTCCCTGCGTGCCTTTCTTTTTGCGTTTGGAATCGGCAAGCCGGGACGCAGGTTTCGCTGTTTTAGCGCCGCGCCGGGAGTCTCTCTCTTCCCGCCTCAACTTTTCGCCGGGGCGCAGTTTGCGTCCGAACCGTCCGCCGGATCGTTCTTCGTCAAAGGAATCGCGGTCAAGCCGTATATACTGATCGGCGCTGCGGTCTTTTTCAAAATCCTCTTCGCCGGGAATAACAACCGGTATCTTTGCTTCTATATACTTTTCGATATCGGGAAGGTTGTACACATCCTGTTCCGAGCAGAGGCTGTACGCAGCGCCGGTCTTTCCCGCCCGCGCCGTTCTGCCGATTCGGTGTACGTAGTTCTCCGCTTCATTCGGAAGGTCGTAGTTGATAACCATTGCGAGGTCGTTGATGTCGATTCCCCGCGCCGCGACATCGGTTGCAACCAAACAGCTGAGTTTACCCGCCTTAAACGAATCGATAATATGCAGCCGCTTCGGTTGGGGCAAATCGCCGATGAGGAACTCCGTCGCATAGCCGTTAATGCGCAGCCGCTTTGCAACAATCTCCGTTGTCTTTTTGGTATTGCAGAAGATGATAGCATTCTCCGGTTTTTCGTTACGCAAGATACCGAGCAGCAGGGACATCTTTTGCTCCGCAGCCACGTGGAACAGCTTCTGATTGATTTCATCAACCGTCACATTATCCGCATCGATGGTGATTTCTTTTGCATCGATGGTGTATTCCCATGCAAGGTTTTTTACCCATGTATTTAAGGTCGCGCTGAACAGCATCGTTTGCCGCTCTTCCGCCTTGGACAATACCGAAAGGAGGCTGCGCAAATCGGGATAAAAGCCCATATCGAACATACGGTCTGCTTCATCAACAACTAAAAAGCCGACGTTTTTCAGCTTCATGGTTTTTGATTTTTCAAGATCGATAACGCGACCGGGGGTACCGATGATAAGGTCTACTCCGTTTTTAAGCGCTTCTTCCTGCTGCTGATACCCGACGCCGCCGTAAAAGCTCGCGGCACGGATCCCCGTATGTTTACCTAATTTAAGCGCTTCTTCTTCAACTTGAACGGCAAGTTCCCGCGTGGGAACAAGAATCAAAGCAGGGCGGCGGTCTTCGGTTCCTGCAGCAAGCATCCGTTGCATCAGTGTTACCAGATACGCAGCTGTTTTTCCCGTACCTGTTTGAGATTGTACATAAAGATCGGAACCGTCCATTCCTGCGGAAAACACCTGCTCTTGAACAGGCGTGCATTCAATATAACCGGCTTCTTCAAGCCCCTGTAAAAGAGTGGAATCAAGATTACAATTAGAAAAATTCATTTGTCGGTGAGTATAGCACACAGGGGCAATCATGAATAGCGGATTAAAAGATTTTTACCTCGATAAAGCTCCGTTTAAAATGCACTTAAACGGCAAAAAGAAACTATTGTCCAACTCTTGCACTTTTTGCATTAAAAGACTATGCTGTATGCAAATTGGATATATTATATTGAATAATATAGTATACGCACCCATTCACACCATACTTTAGAAGGACGATACTATGCCTGAAAAAAACCTCGTAATGATTGACGGTAATACTGCCGCCGGTCATGTCGCGCATGCACTCAGCGAAGTTATCGCAATTTATCCTATCACGCCGTCAAGCCCGATGGGGGAAGTTGCCGATGAGTATTCCGCCCACGGAAAAACCAATATCTGGGGAACCGTGCCGCAAGTCGTCGAACTGCAATCCGAAGGAGGAGCCTCCGGAGCCGTTCACGGTGCATTAACCACGGGAGCGCTCTCTTCAACCTTTACCGCATCACAGGGTCTCTTACTGATGATCCCCAATATGTACAAAATTGCCGGTGAGCTTACCAGCACGGTATTCCACGTTGCAGCCCGTGCTCTGGCAACCAGCGCACTCTCCATCTTCGGCGACCATCAGGACGTTATGGCATGCCGCCAAACCGGTTGGGCAATGCTGGCTTCCAACTCCGTACAGGAAGTTATGGATCTCGCGATTATCGCTCATACTGCGACGCTTGAAGCGCGCGTTCCGTTCCTCCACTTCTTCGACGGTTTTAGAACCTCTCACGAAATTCAGAAGATTGAAGAAGTTTCGCAGGATGTGATGCGCCAGATGGTCAATGACGATCTGGTACGCGCACACCGTCTCCGCGGCTTAACGCCGGAAAAACCGATGATTCGCGGAACCGCTCAGAACCCCGACGTATACTTCCAAGCGCGCGAAGCGGTTAATAAATACTATCTGGCAACCCCCGAAATCGTTCAGCGGGTTATGGATAAATACGCGACCTTAACCGGACGCGCTTATCACTTGTTCGACTATTATGGCGATCCCAATGCGGAATCGGTCATCATTCTGATGGGTTCAGGTGCTGACACGGTAGAAGAAACCGTAGACTATCTGAATAGCCAAGGTAAAAAGTACGGCTTACTGAAAGTACGCTTATACCGCCCCTTCAGCGCGGAAGCTTTTGTAAAAGCATTACCCGCTTCCGTACAGAATATCACCGTACTCGACCGATCGAAAGAACCCGGCTCGCTCGGCGAAGCCCTCTACGAAGATGTGCGCACTGCAATCGGTGAAATGCAGGCTGCAAAGAAATGCCCCTTTACTCACTATCCCGTTATCCTCGGCGGTCGCTACGGTATGGGTTCAAAAGAATTCACTCCGGCAATGGTTAAAGCCGTATTCGATAATATGGAAGGAGAAAAGAAGAGCAACTTTGCCGTCGGTATCGAAGACGACGTAACGCATGTAAGCCTTGCCTACGATCATCACTTCCATGTTGACGATTCCGGTATGCATCAGGCGATGTTCTACGGGCTCGGCTCGGACGGTACGGTCGGCGCTAACAAGAACTCCATCAAAATTATCGGTGAAGCGACCGACAACAACGCGCAAGCCTATTTTGTGTACGACTCCAAGAAGTCCGGATCAATTACCACATCGCACCTGCGCTTCGGCAAGAAAAAGATCCGCAAGCCCTACCTCGTCGGACAAGCAGACTTTATTGCGTGTCATAAATTCACCTTCCTCGAAACCTACGATATGCTCAAGAGTCTTAAAAAAGGCGGTACTTTCCTTTTAAACAGCCACTGGAATAAGGATGAAGTATGGGAGCATCTGCCGATAGAAGTGCAGAAAGACCTTATCGCGAAAGAAGCGAAGTTCTACGTTATCGACGGTGTCAAGATTGCGGAAAAAGCGGGTATGGGCAACCGTATCAACGTCGTTATGCAGACCGCATTCTTTAAGATTTTCGGTATTTTGCCCGAGGACGAAGCGGTAGCGCTGATTAAGAAATTTATCGAAAAATCCTACGGCAAGAAAGGATCGGAAATCGTTCAGAAGAACATCAAGACCATCGATATGGCGCTTGAAGGGGTTGAACAGGTTACCTATCCCAAAGAGGCAACGAGTAAACTTTCTCGCCATGCCGCAATGAGCGCCGATGCGCCGGAGTTTGTCCGCAAAATATTAGGCAAAATCGCTATCAATGAAGGTGATGCGGTAAAGGTGAGCGAAATTCCGGCAGACGGTACCTTCCCGACTGCAACGACTCAGTATGAAAAACGTGCAATTGCAGAGCATATACCGATTTGGAAGAGCGAACTCTGTATTCAGTGCGGTCAGTGCACCATTGTGTGTCCTCATGCTGCTATCAGAATGAAGGTCTACGATAAATCCAATATCGGCCATGCGCCTTCCGCATTCCGCTCTATACCGTATAAGGGCAAGGAATTCGATAATTCCCTCTTTACCATTCAGGTTTCTCCCGAAGATTGTACGGGATGTGGTATCTGCGTGGAGCAGTGTCCTGCAAAGTCTAAGGAAAATCCGGCGATTAGAGCGATTAATATGGAAGGCTTTGTCGAGCACCGTGCTGTTGAATCGGAAAATTGGAAGTTCTTTATGAGCCTTCCCGACCCCGATACGCGCAAGGTCAACTTGAGCCAGCCGAAAGGTATCGGTATGCGCCGCCCACTCTTCGAGTTCTCCGGCGCTTGCGCAGGTTGCGGTGAAACTCCCTATATCGGTGTTCTGTCGCGACTCTTCGGTGATCGTGCCGTTATTGCAAACGCAACCGGGTGTTCTTCCATTTACGGCGGTAATCTCCCCACAACTCCGTATGCAAAACGTGCGGACGGGCGAGGACCGGTATGGTCAAACTCCCTCTTTGAAGATGCCGCCGAATTCGGTTACGGTATGCGCTTAACCAGCGATAAGCTTGCGGAATACGCGCGCGAAGTTGCCGGTAAGCTCAAGGCAAAAGGTGTTGCCGTTGCCGCTATTGATAAGGTATTGAGTAATACGCAGGCCGATGATGCGGCAATCGATGAGCAGCGCGGCTTTGTTGCCGATCTGAAAAAGGAATTGGAAAAATCTTCCGACCCGCTTGCAAAAGAGCTGTTGTCCTTGACCGATCACTTTGTTAAGCGTTCCGTATGGATACTCGGCGGTGATGGTTGGGCATACGATATCGGATACGGCGGTTTGGATCACGTGCTTGCTTCCGGCAGAAACATCAACGTACTGGTACTCGATACGGAGGTGTATTCCAACACCGGCGGTCAGATGTCAAAGGCTACCCAGATCGGCGCTATTGCAAAATTCGCCGCATCCGGTAAGGAGACCAGCAAAAAAGACCTCGGTATGATGGCGATGAGCTACGGCTATGTGTATGTTGCACAGGTTTCCATGGGTGCAAATATGTCGCAGGTTATCAAAGCATTCCGTGAAGCGGAAAGCTATGACGGGCCTTCGATCATCATCGCATATAGCCATTGTATCAACCACGGTATCAACATGACGAAGGGTATGTCGAACCAGAAAGAGGCCGTTACCTGCGGTCTGTGGCCGTTGTACCGCTACGATCCGCGCTTAACAGATCAAGGTAAGAACCCCTTCCAGCTTGACAGCAAAGAGCCGGACTTTAACCTTGCAGACTTTATGTACAAAGAAGTACGCTTCAAGTCGTTAAAGAATGCAAATCCCGAACGCGCTCAAATGCTGCTTGATAAAGCGGTTGCGAAGGCAAAGCGGCGCTGGCAGGAGTATAAGTATCTGGCCGACCGCCCGTTCTAAGCGGATACTGAATAGAGAAAACCTCTAACGATCAAACGAGATTGTTAGAGGTATTCAGTGATGTAACGATAAAAACAAGCCGCTTGCTTCCGGTTGGAGGCAAACGGCTTTGTTATGAAAGGCACTGTAAAAGTTTTGCAGCGCCTTTTTTATTCGTGGAGAAGGACTCATCTCCGATATGCCGCGCCGAAAAACACGGCGTTTCCTACCAGCATCCCGAAGCTCCGCCGCAAATAGTTTAAGGCAGCAAGATAAGCCGCAAGAGTATTGAAAAACCATCTCCTTTCATATCCCACATATTTTTATATTTTTCGTTGACAAGTTTTTGAAAGCTGCGGTGTAATTAACCCCATCCGGGCTCTTGAAAAACCGTTTTGAATCTTTCAAGGTGTCCGCTTATTTTTTCAAAAATTTACAGGAACAAAAAAGGAGTTTTCTAACATGAAAAAATTTGGAATTGTAGCGGTTTGTTTGTTGTTAACCGGGCTTATTGCCGGATGCGGGCAGCAAAAGAAAACAGACGATGTGCTGAGTGTTATCAATAATGCGAAAGACACAAGCATTGAACAGTTAATCGAGCGTGCAAACTGATAATAAAAAACTACAGGAAAGATACTTCAAGCCTTTTTATGTGACTTTTCGGGGTGAAAATCGGGGAAAATCCCCGTTCTAAGCCTTTCAAAAAATCACACAAGGGTTTGTACTAACCTGTGGTCATGTATGAAATTATAGGTTTTAAGCAACAAAAAACACCGTATTACTACGATGTTTTTCGTTGTTCATATTCTGTTTAAGATACTGGCAAACTGGAATTGTTCTAAGTCTTCTCGGTTGCACCTTCTTGCCCTTCGGACAAGGAGTCTCCCTCGTTCAAAGAGCTCGGTCAATTTCTGTTTAACGATTTCTTTTTCCGGTATTTTCTGTCCCTCGGATTTCCTCATGATAGAAATAATCCACGATCACCGGATGTCCCTGCGGGACTCTGCCATAAGGCATTTCATTATCCACAAAGGGACAATCATACTTTTTAGCCATTCCCTCAGCTTTTACTTCAAGTGCTTCAAAGTAGCTGCGGTTATGCTTGTTATAGATCTCATCGTAAAGCGGTACAAGATCAGGATATTTTCCAGCGATATAATCCATAATCGTCTTCTTGAAACCGCCCCGAAGATTGAGATTTTCGAGCCAGAACAGATCGCACTGACCCTTTACCCGCTCAAAGATCGCTTCAAAATCCGTGATACCGGGGAATACCGGGGATACGAAACAGACTGTACGGATACCTGCATCATATACCTGCTTCATAGAAGCGATACGACGCTCAATGCTCGAAGCAGAGTCCATATCGTTCTTAAAATTTTCATCCAGTGTGTTGATCGACCATGAAACGGTTACTCGTGCAAGCTTCTTCAGCAGATCAATATCTCGTACCACAAGATCAGACTTTGTGCAGATTAGAATATCTGCGTCACTGCCGATCAGCTGCTCCAGAAGTTTTCTGGTATTCCCGAATTGCTCCTCCTGTGGATTGTAGCCATCCGTCACAGAACCGATGACCACCCGCTGTCCGGCATACTTCTTCGGATTTTTAATTTCCGGCCAATGCTTCACATCAAGGAAAGTGCCCCATTCCTCCTTGTGTCCGGTAAAGCGCTTCATAAAAGAAGCATAGCAATACTTGCAGGCATGTGTACAGCCTACATAGGGATTGACCGAGTAACCGCCTACCGGCAGACTGGACTTGGTCATGATGTTCTTTGTTCCCACCTCACTAATGAGGATTCCATCGATTACTTCTGCCATGATCTCTGTACCACCAACACTTTATTGAATTCTTCTGGCATTTCCTGAATCATATTTTCATCCCCTATGATAGAGACAAGGTCTTCCTTCATAAACACCGGAATGCCGAGCGCGTGTGCCTGATCCGTCAGAGACCATGCCCACTCCGGCTCCGTATGAACCTTCCTGCTCTGAGCTCCAGTCATGGTGCCGACAACAATCCAGTTGATTCCGGAAAGGTCAACTGAACCGGGATCGTCGAATAACGGTTCAAAGGTAACATGGTAGTGTTTTGCTCTGACGTTTTTCCGAAGGGCGTCAATACGCCACAGTTCTGCTTTCCTCGTTACCGTAACGCCAAACCATGCGTTTTCCAGATCGGTATCAAAATCCAGCAGATCGGGGCGCTTGGTAAGAAACAGGAACTGATGCTGTGGGTTTTCACGGATCTTTGCAAATACCTCGTCTCTCCATTCCAGCTTCCATCCGGAGAGATCGCTCATGCCGGTAAGAAGAAAGTTCTGCGGACGTTTCTTTTCCATCATCTTGAGCTTACATGGGAAGAACTCAGGAACAGAGAAATCATCAATTATATGCCAGCGTTTCACATTGTTGCGGGCATAGCAATATGCACACCCCACTGTGCAGCCGATGACGATATTCATGTTCTGAATCTGATTTTTGATACAAATACTCATGACTCCTGCCAATCCTCAAGATTCTTTCTGATGCGGTCGAGGCATTCCTCAAACCGGGTAATTTCTTCCTCCGAAAAACCTTTGTAGTAAATGCTGCCCATATCATCAGATACAGAATCGTACTCGCCCTTTAAGGCATGTGCTTTCTCAGTCAGAAACAGGAGTGTTTTCCTTTTGTCCGTTTCAGACTGAACGCGGCTTATCAGCCCTTGATTTTCCATTCTTTCCAGCATCGTCGTAAGAGAAGTTATCGCTAATCCACATTTGATCGAGAGTGACCCAATCGGGATTCCATCCTCCTGCCACAGCACATAAAGAATACGCCCCTGGGCTCCATTGAACGCATCAATATTCTTTTCACTGAGAATCTTCTCAAAGATCCGGTCTCCAAGCTGTTTTATTTTGGTAACAAGGAATCCTCCATTCATTTCCATACAAAAGATCCTATATAGTAGTTTATCAAATCATACTATATAGGAGTTTTATTGTCAACAGTTTGTATGTCTAAATAGAGGTAAATTCCGATTTGTCGTTCTTAATCAAAAGTATTATACCACTTCTTTGTAAACTTTTCCGCCCCTTCGACTATACTCTCAACTTCATGACTGCTTGAATACTTGCCGAAAAAGAAAACTGCCATCAATCAGACAGAACTCCGATTGATTGTGCTTCGGTTTTTCCTCTTGCTTGTCTTTCCAAAGGGATTGCAGTTCCAAAGCAAAGGCTTTTTCATCATTTAGAACGAATTTTGAAAAGCGTTTAACTGCCGATAATATCAAGGCTTCAACAGTATCAGCACTAATTGTATGGGAAGTACAAGAATTAACCCTGCTTGCATACCCGCCGCAACGGTAAGAATACTGGATAGAACCATCTTTCTTCTTTGTCCAGCGTATTTTGTATTTCTCGTTGACAAATTTTTAAGAGCGAAGGTATAATCAACCTCATCCGGGCTCTTAAAAAACCGTTTTGAGGCTTTCAGGATGCCCTGTTGTTTTTCCAAAAATCTACAGGAACGAAAAAGGAGTTTTCTAACATGAAAAAATTTGGAATTGTAGCGGTTTGTTTGTTACTAATCGGGCTTATTGCCGGATGCGGGCAGCAAAAGAAAGCGGACGATGTGCTGAGTGTTATCAATAATGCGAAAGACACAAGCATTGAACAGTTAATCGAGCGTGCAAAGGCGGAAACCGGTGATTTTACCGTGTACTCCACATCCTCGAAAACCGATAAAACGGTCAAGGCGTTTTTTGCTAAATACGGACTGCAAGGAACCGGTTCCGGCGTAAAGCAGAATGAAAAAGATTTCTATTCTGCTATTGAAAAGCTGATTGACGGCGGTTCGGCAGAAATTGATGCAGTCGTTACCCAGAACGGAGCTTCTTTAAGTGTTGAATTAGGCGCTGGAAATCTTATCAATTATAATCCCGTTGTACCCGGCGCAGCGAAGAGCGATATGTACGCGTTTATGTACTATTTTAAAGAATTTGCAATGGATAAAAAATTCGATGAACAGATCACCAATGTGTGGGATTTAATCGATACCTCATCCGCAGTCTATTACCGGAAAGCGGGAGAACCGATTAATCAGCTGTTTATGGCAGCGTTGACAACCGATGCATGGGCGCAAAAATTGTCTGCTGCCTATGACGAAAAATACGGCGCAGGAACATGTGATTCCGCTGTTGCTGCCGGAAACTTTAAGAATGCAGGCTATCTATTTATAGACGGTTTTGTGAAAAAAGCAACCGATTACGAAAGTGAAGGAAAGATAGCCTCCAAGATTGTTGTCGATGCGGAAAAGCCCGTTATCGGATTTTCTCCGGTAACAAAGTATTCAACCGGTGCAGAGGGAACGTACAACAAAGTAAAATTTTTCAATAAAATGAAAGGCTTTAACGGTTATGCGTATAAATTTTATACACAGATTGCAAAAACAACCGACCGTCCATATACGGCGATGCTTTTTATTAACTATCTGTCAACGGCAGAAGGCATTGCAACCTATCAGGAAGGGAATGGAGTGTATTCTACAAATAGCATGGTACAACAGGACATAGATTCGTTACTCGACGGATTTGTACTGGAAAATTATACCGATGTAAAATCAGATTGGGCATCGATTGTCAAACTTCTTGAAGGGTATAATTGATCCGGTTTGTATCTTGTATATATATGAAACCTATGACACTTACCGTGAAGAGGGCCGGCAACAAGTTAAAAGCATTTTTTGCACAGCCCTCAAATATCATTCTTACCGTTGCGCTCATTTTACTCGGTGCAACGACTATCTTCCCGCTCATTTCGATGATTATCGAAAGTTTTACCGTACATTTACGGGAGGCTTTGTTTCATGGAGAGCCGGCGGGAAGCATATCGCTCAGCGGATGGAAATCGCTTTTACTCACGTCGGAGTATAACTACAGTAAAAATTACTTTTACGTTCCGCTGTTTAACTCAATCTCCATGGCGTTGATTGCTTCCGCAGTTGCGATTGTTATCGGCGGAGTATTTGCATGGTTTATCAACCGGACGAACATCCCGCTGAAAAAACCGATATCGGCGCTGCTTTTATTTCCGTACATTATGCCGTCGTGGACGATTGCACTTTTTTGGCACAATATGTTTGCTAACGTAACGGTGCACGGATGTAGTGCAAACGGGATTATCGCTTCGTTGTTCCATATCTATGCACCGGAGTGGTTTGTTTACGGACGATTCCCTATCGGGATGACGCTCGGTATTCACTATGCGCCGTTTGCCTATATTCTGATCGGCGGTATTCTGAAAAACATGGATGCCAACCTTGAAGAAGCGGCAACCATTCTAAAAACGCCGCGCTGGAGAATCCTTACAAAGATTACCTTACCGATTGTAGCTCCCGCGATGATGAATACATTTTTGCTGGTGTTCGCCAGTTCCGTAAGCGCGTATGCCGTACCCGTTTTTCTCGGTACTCCTATCGGCTTTATGACGTTAACCACCTCGATGACCTATTTTAATCAGGCGTATCCGGCGCAAGGCTATGCAGTCGGTATCGTGCTGGTAGTATTAGGGCTATTCGTACTGGGCATCAACAACCTGTTTACCGGAAAACGGAAGTCATACACAACGGTAACCGGCAAGAGTTCGCAAGTATCATTCATCAATCTAAAAGCAGCGCGGCGTCCGCTTGCAGCAGCAGGTCTTCTTATCGTCTTCGCTATCTCCATTCTGCCGATGATCACCTTTGCACTGGAATCGGTACTGAAAAGCGCCGGTAATTATACACTCGGCAATATGTCGTTTCATTTCTGGATCGGAGACCCCAATTCGCAAGCTCTGCAAGCGCAATACTATAACTGGGAAGGCGGTATTCTGGTCAATGCACATGTATGGAGTGCGCTGGGGCATAGCTTACTGCTCTCACTTGCCTGCGCACTGATTGCCGGTACGTGCGGATTGTTGGTCGGCTACGCGGTTGTAAACAAACGGCATTCCAAGCTATCAAAAATCGTGAGCACACTTGCGTTTATTCCATATCTTATTCCTTCGATGGCGTTCGGTATGGCGTACCTTGCGCTATCGGTTAACTGGTCGTTTTTATACGGATCGTTTTTTCTGCTCGTGTTGGTCGGTGCGATTAAATATATGCCTTTTGCAACGAAGTCCGCTACAGGCGCGATGCTGCAACTGTCAGGTGAAATAGAAGAAGCTGCAATTTTAACCAATACGCCGTGGTGGAAACGGATGCTGAAAATTATCTTTCCGATTCAAAAGCCGAGTTTCTTGTCGGGATATCTTTTGCCGTTTATCTCGTGTATGCGCGAATTGTCTTTGTTCGTGCTTTTGATTGTGGATAGTAATTTCATTACGACAACCCTATTGATGTATTACAACGAAAAAGGATATTCGCAGTACGGCAATGCGTTAAACTTATTGATTGTCATTATCGTGCTGCTTATCAACTGGGTGGTGAATAAATTGACAGGCGCAAGCGTTACGAAAGGCGTAGGAGGAAAATAAGATGTCTGAGATTATATTGGAACAGGTGACAAAGCAATGGGGAAAATTTGTCGGCGTCGATAACCTCAATATGACAATAGACGACCGTGCATTTGTAACGCTGCTTGGTCCTTCCGGCTGCGGAAAAACCACAACGCTCAGGATGATTGCGGGACTGGAAACGCCTACATCGGGAAAGATTATTATCGACGGTACGCCCGTCTTCGATTCGGAGAAAGGAATTAATGTACCGCCGTCAAAACGGAATGTCGGCTTTTTGTTTCAAAACTATGCGTTGTGGCCGCACATGACGGTGTATCAAAATATTGCATTCGGCTTGCAAAATTTAAAGTGGGATAGCCGGCGCATCAGAGAACGGGTGGCGGAGCTGCTTGCCTTGCTGAAAATCGAGCAATTTGAAAAAAGATATCCGAGTGAGCTTTCAGGCGGACAACAACAGCGGGTTGCCATTGCGCGCACGCTTGCTCCCAATCCCAAAATTTTATTTATGGATGAGCCGCTGTCAAACCTTGATGCAAAGCTGAGGACGGAAATACGGGTTGAACTGAAACGGCTGCACAGCACTACCGATTCCACATTTGTGTATGTTACGCATGATCAGTTGGAAGCGATGACGCTTTCTACGAAGGTCTGCATTATGGAAAAGGGACTGTTAAAGCAATACGCCGCTCCGCTCGAAATGTACAATAAGCCGTCGTGTGTATTTGTCGGCGACTTTATCGGCAATCCTACTATGAATTTTATCGAGGCTGAATACCGTAAGGGTACCATTCAATTTTGCGGATTGCAGGCGGAATTTGTCAGCGATACGCCGCTCCCGTTTGAAGAAAAAAGTGTTATTCTCGGCATTCGTCCTGAATATGTGCAGATAAGCGAACATGGAAGTGCAGAGGGAACCGTCTTTTCAACCTTACCTGCGGGCATGGAAACAACCGTTAAAATCAATTCACACGGTACCATTCTTACCTCCGTTGTATTCGGCAGTGTCGATTATGACATTGATAAAAAAGTCTCATTCGATTTTTCCGGTAACTCCATCATCCTCTTCGATAAAGAAACCGAAGCAAATATTGCGATGGGTCACTTGGGCATCTCTAAAACTCAAGGTTAGTTTTAAGGGGTTCACACTTGCAGTTTTATGGATAGCAGCATGACGTCAGAAACATTACATCACCTCTACGATTATTTGGTTCCGCTGGTAACGGGAGCCTATCGGGAAGCATCACGGTATAATGTTCAGGGGATTGAAAAAAAAGAATTGAACGATATTGCCACGTTTACCGACCGGTTTATGGAACAAGCAATTGTAGAAGGCATCCGGCAGCGCTTTCCCGATCATACGTTTATCGGCGAAGAATACGGCGAAAACCGTGGGGAAAGCCCCTACGAATGGCTTATCGATCCGATTGACGGTACGGTGAATTTTGCTGCCGGTATTCCGATGTTCGGCACAACGCTCGCCTTGCGGAAAAATAAAGAAACGATTTTCGGTATCATATTCGATTGGCCGAATAACGCTATTTATTACGCAATCAAAGGCGAGGGAGCGTACTGCGGCACTATAAAACTGCGGGTGTCGCAGCGTTCGCGGCTTGACGAATCGATTGTCAGTATTTGCTTAACATCAAGTTATAATGCCGAATACAGCGAGAAGGTACTCACCCTTATACAAAAATTGCAGCCGCACGTACGCGGCATACGGATAATTGTTTGTACGGTCTATGAGCTTATCTGGCTTGCAACCGGCAAAAGCGAAGCGATGATCAACGTGAAGCCGTCAATGGGCTTAAGTTCCTGCGCCGGTAAGTTGATTGTCAGCGAAGCGGGCGGTACGGTAACCAATCTATCGAATAAGCCGCGACAAGAAATCGATGATTTATTAATCACCAACTCGGTTATCCATGATGAAGTGTATAACATTATCGCGCAGGTATCCAAATAATACTATCCCGTGATATGACGTACTCACATCACGGGTATTCCCGATCTACTATGAATGATAAACACAGCGGAAGTACTCTACACCGACGCTATTGATTTTTTATAAAATCTATATACGAACAAGCTTACTGTTGCACTGAAAACTTTATCTATCAAATTTGTAACGGTGCCGCCGAAGTATGCCGCAAATGTTAAGCTCTGTGTTACAACATAGATTCCTTGAACGGCATTGTCTACTTGAGGAATGGATGTATTTGCTGAGTAAAAAAGATAGGAAATGGTGTCGCCTAGAATTGAATTGGTAATGGCTGAGATAAAACCTATCCACATAAAATTTTCGGTTGTGTAAGAAACATCCGTATAAGAGGTATTCGGGTTTGAAGGTGTCTTGGCTTTTTTCCGTTCGGAATAAAATACCAGATGTGCAACTACTGCGGTAGAAATATGACATAGCATAAAAAGAATCCCTGTATTTGCGAAAATACACAAAAGAGCGTTACTTGCGATTGCACACACAATCCCCGGAATAAGTCCGCACAAGGCTGTTACGGCAATAGTAAGCAAAGAATCCAAATATAAAGGAAAAGCAACAAGCCCTGCAAGATATGAACACATATAATTAATCAAAATGCTTGCAATGGTGAAAATGACTGTAAACATCCTTCGGCTGATTCGGTTCATTACATTTTTTCTCATTAAAATAGCAGCCCTAAAAGTTTTGCTTTTTCAATCAAATCATGCCGATCGCGAATAAACATTTTTCCGTAAACGGCCGTCCGCTGATTTAAGATTGTTTTTTCCGATTTTCCGAGCAGTTTTGCAATTTCAACTACATCAAGCCCTTCAGCAAGATGAATGAAAACTTCTTGCTCTTTTTTTGAAAGACTTTTGTAATTATCAAAAAGATAGCTTTTTTCGTCACGGACGATGTGCTTGCCTTTATTCTGCGGTAAAAGAGTGTGCAAAACTTTGCTTGCAACGCTATTGTAATACGTGTTCCCTGAACCTACCACAAGGATTGCTTTTTCAACTTCATCAATCGAGGCTTCTTTTGTAATAAAACCTTGAACGCCGATCAAAAGTGCATGTTCTACGTGAATATCATCATTGTACATAGTGTAAACCAAAATTAAAATATCAGGCTTCACACCTCTCATTTTTGAAACCGATTCAAGCGAGTTTTCACCGTCGAGGTTTAAATCGAGAATCACAATTTTGATATCTTTATCTTCATTAAGTTTTTTTACCGCTTCTGGGATTGTTCCGACACCGATTATCGAAAGTGACGGATTTCTGTTTTGAAGCATAAAAATCATTCCGTCCCGTAAGCCCGTGTGATCATCAATGAACAGAATCTTTAACGGTGATTGCAATGGTAAAACCTCCTTCATTTATAAAATCCGCGCTGCCGTCTATCAGTTGGGCACGCTTTTTGATATTGGTAAGTCCGTAATGCTTTACAGCAGCTTTTAGCTTCTTGCTTTCAACGTCGGTTTCTTCAAAACCTTTTCCGTTATCGCAGATGATAAAACGGAAATCATCAATCCCGTCCACAATTTTTATTTCAACTTGTGTTGCATCGGAATGCCGTGAAATATTGCTCAGCGCTTCCTGCAAAATTCTGATAAGATGTGTCTTTTGCGTATTTTTGAGCGCAATTATTTTCTGACTTGCAACATATAGATTTGTTTTTATTCCGAAATTCACTTCAAATGCAGTGCAAATCTCGCGTATAATTTTTTCAAAATCTTCCGTAAACTCAATACTTCCGGAACCGATCATATAACGAATTTCGTTTAGAGCTTGTTTTGCGTAAAATTTTGATTTTGAAAAATCTTCTTTTTCAAGATAGATATTGAGTGCGGCAAGATTCTGCGCAACTCCGTCGTGAAGGTCGCGGCTGAAATTATTCTGCTCCGTCTGCATTGTTTTAAGTTGTTCAAGCTGTATTGAATTTTTAAAGAATTTCTCAAGGATTATAAAGACGGCAATCGCAATCAGAAAAAGAGCACTGTATAAAAGAGAATCGTATCCGAGATTAAGTCTTGTCTGCACCCCATGAATGTGATTTTGAAAGTTGATAATAGCATCCGTGTTACGATTACCGCTTTGAATATTTTGAATGATTGCTTCAAGTTCTTTTTTTAGAGGTGCATCAAAATAAGTGAAGGCTTGGTAGTCCGATCTCAGTTTAAGAGCAATTGATTCAAAATCTACAGGATTTTTCGAAAAAATGTCAGCGCTATCTCTGCCGGCAACTATGCTTTTCGGATCCATTTGAAGCAATAACATTTCCGTGTCGAGTTTCTGAATCAGATTGTTGCTTGCCCGCTTAAAAAAGATTGTGCAAAAAAAGATTGCGAGTGCGGTGTAGATAAATATCGACTCGATTTTAAAAATTTTCTTAATAAGACTTAGCAGCATGATTTTCCAGTAAAATTGTTCGGTAATGAAACTATCGACCATATCTAGTATAACACGAACCGATATTCATGTCTTGGGAAAAATTCCCAAAGTTTTTAGGAAAAATGACCAAAGGAATATGCAGACGATGAAGTATAATTGCAAAAAAGCCGAACTACAATGCTGATTTTGTCGGCATCGCTGGAAATAAATAATCATTATTGGAGGAATAAGATGGGATTTTTAAATCATGTAAAAACTGCTTGGAATGGACAAGTTCGCTGTGACTGGTGCGGAAAATACTACAAGCAAATAGACGGAGACGGATTATTCGGTTCTGCCGGCGGACTTGTAGGACGTGCTGTCGCCACGGCAAAGAAAAACTACTGTTCAAAGGCGTGCAAATTAGCGGCAGAAGAAGCAAAAGCCGAAAAAAAAGCGGATTTTGAAGAACGTAAGGCAAAAGGCGAACTTACCGAAATGGAAAAAATAAAAGACCAAATGGCACAGCCTTTTGAAGAGGCAAAACAACAGATGAAAGATTCAATCGCACAGCCGATGAACGAAGTCAAATCTCAAATGAAAGGTGCCTTTGGCTCTGCTTTTGGCGGAATATTCGGGAAAAAATGATGAAAGATTTAGAAAAAGGAAAAAATCCGGAACAGGATTTAATAAAATCCTTTTGTGATAGACTTGGTGCTGTTCAATGTAGTAATTGCAGAGCGAAAAATCATGCAGACATTGAATACATCAACGATAGCGGTGATTTTTGTATGGTTGAAGCAAAAACTCATTTATCCGGCGACGGGCATAATGCAGTACACAAACTTTTTGGCGAGCTTTTGAAACTAACAGGTTATCAATCATCAAAAACACATGAGAACATTAAATATCAACTTTTGATAGACAACAGACCTGATGAAACAGGAAAACGAGGAGGACAGTTTTTTCATGAATTACT
Source organism: Treponema vincentii (assembly GCF_010365865.1). Classification (NCBI taxonomy): domain Bacteria; kingdom Pseudomonadati; phylum Spirochaetota; class Spirochaetia; order Treponematales; family Treponemataceae; genus Treponema; species Treponema vincentii. The sequence continues at coordinate 2,474,703 of NZ_CP048020.1, forward strand.
TGTAAAACATATTCCCAAAGATAAGTTCATTGCATTTGGGAAAATTGTTCCTATCGACAAAGTTATTGAATTTGATATGAAAACAATAAAAGAATTCTCTTGGGAAGAATTTTATAATTTGGAGGAAAAATAAAATGGCATTTTGTCAAAATTGTGGAAAAGAATTAATGGACGGTGCAAAATTCTGTGATTCTTGCGGAACACCGGCAGGAAATACAGGAAGTGAAAATCAACGCAAACAAGTTTTTGATGGGGAACTGAAGAAATGCCCATCATGTGGAGCAATTCTATCAAGCGATGATTTAAAATGTCCTCAATGCGGCATTGAACTGAGAAATATCAAAGCATCATCTTCGGTTACGAATTTTAACAGTGATTTATTCAACACTCCAAAAAGTGACAGATCCGATTTTATTACATCGTTCCCGATTCCAAACGCAAAAGAAGATTTTTTTGAATTTTTATACATTACAGTTGGTTCCGTTACGCAGCCCTGCTCTGCTCCACTAGGCTCAATAGATGACCAAATTAGAACTGCATGGATTAATAAATATAAACAGTTAAAAACACGCGCTCCTTTTATTTTTGCTAAGGATCCGGAAAGTTTGGCACAAGTAAACCAAATTTTTAAGACAACTAAAATAAGAATGCCATTGTGGCAGAAATTTTTGATTTTTGTCTTTGGCGGTTTTGCAGCACTAATTGTACTTCTTGTCGTTTTAACAAAACTCGGAATACTGAATTAATAATTTTGGAGTAAAACTAATGGGCATATTCAAGAAAAAACACGAAGACGGTTTAATGGATGTTATCCGTTGTGATGAGCCGACATATTTGATTTGGAAATGGAGACCTAAGGGAGCGGAAGAAGCGAATTCTACAAAAAAAGAGAACGCAATCCGCTACGGTTCAAGTCTGCGTGTGAAAGACGGTGAAGTCGCTGTCTTTGTTTATCACCAAAAAGACGGCACAATGCAGGACTATATTGAAAGACCTTATGACGATACGATTAAAACAGCAAACCTTCCTATTCTCTCTTCGATTGTCGGTGCGGCATTCGGCGGGGCGAGCCCTTTTCAAGCGGAAGTTTATTTTATAAACCTTGCGGGAATCATTCAGGTAAAATTCGGGGTTCCGTTTTTTGATGTAGCTGATGCACGCAATACTAATTTTACCGTTCCCGTTGCGGTTCGCGGTTCTATCAATTTTAGACTTACGAATTACAAAGAATTTATAAAACTTCACAGGCTTATTGATTTTGACCTTGAGGCTTTTAAATTGCAGATTCGGGATGCTGTTTGCAAATATATAAAATCTATTGTTACAAATATCCCGTTTGATACAGGGCTTCCCGTAATTCATCTTGAACGAAAGATTTTTGAAGTCAGTAGTGTTTTGCAGCCTATTTTAAAACAACGGCTTGAAAGTGAGTTCGGTGTTACAACAAGTTCGGTTGATATAAGCGATATTGAACTTGATAAATCAAGCGAAGGTTATCGTGAATTAAAAGCAGTTACAACAGACATCATAAGCGAGCAGGAAAAAGCAAAAAGTGCTATCAATATTCGCCAGATGGAAGGTATGGCGGAAATCAACATGGAAGAGTACCAGCGGGAAAGACGGCTCGGAACGGAAAGTTCAAATCTGGCTGCTCATCAGATTGACCAGCAGACACGAGTCGGCATTGCAGGAGCGGAAGCACTGGGAAAGATGGGAGCGGCAGGCGGTATCGGCATAAACCTTGGCAACGGCGGCGGTTTTAATCCGGCAGGCATGATGGCAGGAATGGCTATGGGAAGTGCAATCGGGCAGAATATGGCCGGAATGATGCACGGCGCTTTGGGCGGATTGAGTCAGCCGGTTCCGCCGCCTCCGCCGCAAGTAAGTCAATACAATGTTGCAGTAAACGGACAGACAACAGGCCCCTATACGGTTGCAACACTTTCTCAAATGGCAGCAAGCGGACAGTTTACGCGCGAAAGTCTTGTTTGGAAAGCCGGTATGGCAAACTGGATGACAGCCGGAAACGTGCCTGAACTGTCGGCAATTTTCGGTCAAAATACTCCGCCGATTCCGCCTGTACCGCCGATGAGTTAAACGGGTCATAGTATGGAGAAAACTTTATGAAAATAAATTGGATTTTAGTTTTGATTTCACTCGGGATTTCCGCATTTATATGCTATGGTTTTTTTTCAGGAACAGGGAATATGTTTCTTACTGTCGGAGGCGGAGTTTTTCTTTTTGTTACTCTATTCGGAATGTTTGGGATTTCTTTTGGAAGAGGAAGTGCGAATATAAAAATCTTTTCGAGTATTTTCCTTGTATTGGTACTGGTTGAACATTTGATTTTTGTTTTTTCAGGATTTAGACAAACTGCGTACATAGTCATAACAGGTGTTTTATTTCTGCTTTATCTTTTGATTTTCTATGGAATTGTAAAAGCATTGAAAGAAGAATGAATGAAGCAAATCTTATCATAAAGCAAAAATCGAAAATCACAAACCTCGCATTTCTTACTGAACACACCGGTGAGATCCGTTTTTCAGTATGGGAACTAAAAAACAAATGACAAAAGATGATACCGGTTTTTTATGGCAAAACCTCGTACGATACAAGCGGGCAAAAGAACGCGGGCATAAATCGGCTGAGCGTTTTCTTGATGAAACGTATGAAAATTTCGGCTTTTTCGGAACTCTTCTGCACAAAATGCAGAGCGGGCTTGCCGCACATATACTATTTGATGACGAAAACGCTTTTCTTCGTTTTTACGGAAGCTCTATCGCACTGTTGCGTAAAGATTGGCAAGACGGCATGACATGGGAAGAACAGCACACGGCAGTTACGGTAGAGGAAAATCCTCAGTTCGTGCATGTGCTTGATTTAGCCGATATTTCGACATTTTCTCTTACGGAAAAGGAAAAAAATGATATAAAGACTTTTATCCGTTTGAATTGGCGATTGATCCGTCAACTCGGAACGGCAGATAATCCCGAATCCTCCGATTTCATCGATGCATTTGATTTTTCACTTCGCCGGTTCGTACAATCCCCTGAAAAAATGAAGATCCGCGGTATCAGCGTATTCGCAAAACCGGATGGCGGTTTGCCGTTTTCACTATTCACAGGCATAAAAGATATCGGCGGCAACCTTCGCGAGTTCCACAAGGGAAACTTTGAAATCCCTCATGCTTATATCTACAGTGCAGACGGTTCTCTCGCTTCGCGTTTCCGTATTGACTCTCAGGATATCCCTAAAAAACTTTCAACACTGTATAAAACCGATATGCCGCTCGGAAAATACGAAGCTCAAATTATTGCATGGGCAAAAAAATCACCGGCACGGATGATTGAAGAAAACTGCCATACAAATTGGGATTCAATGCGAGCTGCATGGCAGAATTCTTTTGAAGAAATGTATTCATAAAAGGAAACTTAATTATGTCAGAACATAGTAAGGAAAGAAAAATGCAGGAAAAAAATCAATGCTCTATTATTACCTACTCTCCATCAATTGCAAAATTCTCTTCGCTCCAACAAGCGATAGACTCCGTTCCGGAAAACGGAATGCTCAAACTTAAGGCGGGCATTTTTAAAGGTTCTTTCACGGTGAAATCAAAAATCACGATTGAAGGCAGCGGATTTTCTGAAACGGATGCTTTTTTAGAAAATTTACAAACAGTCATCATAGTTCCTGATGATGAAAAGATTTTCATTCAAAGTGCCACGGTTGTAAAAGGAATTATTTTTGTCGGTGAAAAATTTTATGAAGAGCATAAAGAAGACTTTTGGGCAGAAACGGCGGTCTTTATTCCTGATGGATATATGAAGTGTGTGGATCAAGAACGCAATAAAAAGGCAAACGAGATTCACGAAAAACTTCAAAAAGAATTTCAACAATTTTCAGACACCAACGGCAGAGATGCTTTGTATGACTTACTTGATGAAAATCCGTCTGAATCTTTGCTTAACATAGATACAGACGGTACAAAATTGAACAGTGTTTTGGTGATTGGTTCTTTGAATTGCGGAATTTCCGTATCCGGACAAGCGGAATTTTCGGGAGTTTTTGCATTTAAAAACAGATTTTCAAATCTTTTTATATTTGAATCTGGAGAAGTTTGTTTTTTGTCTGCCGTAAATAAAGTAAATTTTTTTTCCTATTCTTATAGGGAATACGGGGTTTGTGGCTTCGGGAAAATCGCCGTTTCCGAAGATATATCAATTTATGCTGTTGGCAATATGCTTGAAGGTTTTTATCTGGCAAGTTCTATGAATGTAGAAAAAAGATTCGGACATTTTTCTGCTTATAAGAATTTTGGCGGTGGAATTTATCTTTGCGATGCAGTATTGATGAATGTAAAATCAATCTATTCGGAAGCAAATGGAGATTATGGTATTTGCCTTAACGGAAAAGCAAAAATACAAGTTGGAAGGATAAGTACATACAATAATAGGGGACATGGAATAATTCTTTTTCAGAATTCTGAACTTTTCACAGGACTAATTACTTCTTGCAATAATTCGGGAGCAGGAATCGGCATCACAGAGAACGCAAGATTAGAAAGTAAGGATGAGGTTTTTATTTCCGGAAATGATGGGATAGCGGGAGGTCTTGCACTCCAAAGAAATGCAATCGCCAAGATATTCAGTTTAAACGCGACAAAGCACAAGTGTTCAGTTAAAATAAAAAACAATGCAAAATTGTTTATTTACGGAAGCAAGTCCGAAATCTACGATGACGAGGATTGCCTTATGGATATTGATGATAGTGCAAAAGCAGAATTGAGCAATGTCCGTTTTTTTCATGAAGAAGAAGAGAGCGGATATATAACTCATGCAGATGAATGCAGCGGTCATATTTTTATTTCGGCAAACGCAAGTGTAAAATTGTCGGGCTGCTATTTTTATAATTTTCCCTACGAAAACCCCATCATCTATATTTCCGACTCTTCAAAACTAAAATGCAAAGACTGCTATTTCGGTTTTTCACCAAAAAAAGATACCTATTACGGACAGGTAAAAAAGATAAAAAGTATAATTCGTGCTGTAGGAAATTCAACAGTAAAAATCGAAGATACAAGAGAATGTTTTTACGCAAACAAATATTTTATTACGGCAGAAAAATCTTCAAAAATTGAAACAGATGCAGGAGAAGTAAGATTCATAAACCCGAAAAAGAACACAACCAAATAATGATTCGTGCGGAGTGGGCAATACCCGCCGTTCCTCGGCGTTGGTTCTTCAATCAGTTCTAAGCCGTTTAAATATGCAAACTTAATTAATGTTAGACTTATTGGGTTATGATAATACGGTATCAAAATTAAAAGATATCATCAAAGCTCATTACAAATTATCAAATAAGCTACAGCTTCTGCTCAACGATAATTTGCTCATCGCGTATACCGCTGCCACAATCTCTTAGCAAGTTTTTTACCGATTCACTTGAAACAATAAAGTGCGCATCAAGATTAATATCAGTAAATGCATCCTCACTAATCGAAGTAACGCTATCCGATATCACAACGCTTGTTAAAGAGGTACAGCCGTAAAATGCTGCCCAGCAAATCTCTCTAACACTGTCAGGTATAGTAATATTTGTTAAAGAAGCACAGCAGGAAAAAGCCTCCTCGCCAATTTCGGTAATACCGCGAGGTAGTACAACACTTGTGAGCGAACTACAATTATGAAAAATCTCCTCCCGTATTTTTGTCACGCTATCCGGCATCACAATGCTGGTTAAGCCGGTACAGCCGGAAAACGCTCGATTACCGATTTCAGTAACACTAACCGGTATTGCAATACTTTTCAAAGAGCAGCAGTCGGCAAATGCATCCGCAATAATCTCAGTCACACTATCAGGGATGATAATACCGCCTTGTAAACCTGCAGCAGCAGCGATCAGTGTTGTCTTGTCCTTTGTATACAGGATATTATTTTCACTGCAATACACCGTATTTGCATTATCAACGGTAAGATGTATTAAACCGGCGCAGCTCCCAAAAGCTCGCCCTCCAATCTCCGTAACACGCGCTGGAATCACAACATGTGTTAAAGCAGTACATAAGATAAACGCCTCCCAGCCAATTTCAGTAACAGAGTCAGGTATTACAATATTTATGAGGGAAGTGCAGCAGCTAAATGCCGACCAGTCAATCTTAGTAACACTGTCAGGAAGCTCAACACGTGTTAAAGAACTACAGCGGAAAAACATCTTCCAACTAATTTCAGTAATACTGTCGGGTATTGTTACGCTTGTTAAAGAACTGCACTCATTAAAAACTCCGCCGCCGATTTTCGTAACACTGTTCGGTATCACAACATGTGTTAAACCGGTACAGCCGGAAAATACTTCTTTGCCGATTTCAGTAACACTATCGGGAAGAACCAGACTACCTACTAACTTTTTTTTATCAACTACGGAGATTAGTGTCCCATCTCTTATGTTCAGCAGTTTGAGATTTGTTTTTTCTTCTGCCGTCAATAGCAATTCATCTACGCTTGCAATATCGTCTTTATTGGTAGCTGGCATATCACACTCCATCGCAAATAAGCTTAAGGAAAACTTCTAAAAACGGATTCGCAATCCGCCTTAGCGGATATGATAAACCGTTTCCTTGCAGAACAAGCCGATAGGCTTGCTGTTTTTAGAAGTTTTCCCGTATCTATTCCTTTTCAAGATATCGATATAATTGTACATGCAGCCGATTCATTTCATCGGGAGCTTTCATTGAGTGCCGGTACATAAACATATATCCGAAACGGCTCTTAAAAATAAATGTAAAAACGAGCTGCAGCATCCGAATTGGCAGTAGTCTTAAAAGATGCATTTTCGGCGGTGAAAGTTTTACGCCGGAATAGTACAGCATAGTAACGTTGCTTTTAATTTGTTGTACGGTATCATACATAATGTTCGATTCTTTCCAAACCGTTTCCGGATTTTTTGCTTTATAATACGCATCGGCAATCGGAACAACCAGCGCAAGATGACAGAGCTGCCAGCAGTGCATATCTTTTACAATCCCGTGCGGTATGTTCGATGCGGTAAAAAGAGCGGCAAGTTTTTTCAAGCGCTCGGATTTATTCCCATTGATTTCGGCAAAGGTTGTAACTTGAATAATACGCGGCGTAAAGTCCGCTTTAAGGATGCCGTTTTCATAACTGCCGCCTGCACCCGGAAATGCCGGTATAATACGTCCTGTTCCGCAAATACGTTCCCAATTACCATACGCTTCAAGCGTGTTGACCATTGTAACAATATTCGGACTGATATTGTGCTTCAACTCTTGTAACGCCGTATGTACTTGATTTTCCTTTACCGTTAGAAAAATAAAATCATACCAATCATCATTTTCCAATGTACCGATAACGGTAACATTTGCTCTATGAATTTTGCCGTTTTTCTCATACTGTAGACCGAGGGTTTGCAGTGCTTTAAGCCTTTTCCCTCGTGCGTACACCGTGGTGTTATATCCTGCTTCAGCAAACGCAGCGGCATACAAACTGCCGATTACACCTGCACCGTAGATTAAGAGTTTCATTTTACTACCTGTCTAATAGCCGTACAGTTTTCAGTTTCCTATCGTTAGTATAGAACATTTTTATCTTTGATGGTATGCTCATAGACAGTAACGCAGGATATAGCGAAGCTGCACGGAAAGAGGTAGAGCAGAGCGCAAGGGACTATTTAGCTTGGTTGGATGCACTGAGGCAAACATAAGGCATAATCGACAGAGAAGACCGTTTGAATTATTGCATATCCTTTGCTTTTTCAGCAACGCTCTGCGTCGTAACAAAGGGTATTAAAGCAAAAACGACAACACCGTTCTTTATCGGGCACGGGGAAAGTGCAAGGATTGCCTTTTCGGATTCAGCTATACTTTATATATTTAAAGTCCCTTTAAGTAACAATTGAAATAATCTTTTTCTCTATAGATTTTTACATTCGAAAATTTTTTTAACCCGGTCTTTCGGTAATTTTGTATTTTGCCGCTACTATCTATGTAGCTGTGATTTATCACTTCGGCAATATCTGAAAAATTATAATTTTCGGGAAGATCAAAAAAAGCGAATGAAAAGGCTGTGCCGAAATTAAAATAATTTCCGTCACGCATTTTCACAACAAACCCCGTCCAGCTCATTAACGTTTCGCCTCTTATTTGCTTTAATATTTCTATCGGAAAAGAATACCGGCTTCTTTCTATTCTTACTATTTTTTTAGAGTCTATGATATTATGTTCTATACAAAAATGACTTACGATTTTCCTGTAAGGATTCTCCTCATTATTGAGAAAAATTTTATTTTCTTTTTCGAATCTTCTTATCACTAAATCCATATATGTATCCGCACACGAAAATTTTACGCATGGAATAATCACATTGTCTCTTAAAACCACAGACGCTCGATATATAATACATCCATATATATCATCCACTACCGGTTCGATATTCATTTTTAAAAATGTAATTATTTCTTTTTCATTCATATTCAATTCCCTCGTTCTTTCTATCCGATAATCAATTCTCCAATGTATTTTAAAGAATATTAAAATGCAATTGTTTCCGGCACTTGCGTATCATCACGATACACAATGCAGATTTCATATTTACGAAAACCTATATCATTTACCAATTCAATATCAACCTACCCTGACGCCCCCCAATGCATAAATCCGATCCGTGCATTTCGAAGTCCTACATCTTCAAAATAATATTTTATCGGAGTACCGATATATTTTCTTCCCTTTGCATCAAAGCGATGAGCCGCATGTATCATAAACGCATCTTCTAATTCCCGCAATCACCTTAATCATTCCGTTATGCATACGGAAGATTTTATCGATTCGGCATATTCTACCATTCCGATTATTCGGTTGCGATACCATTGACATTTTTGATTGTTTGCGCCACTATCCCTACCCTTGTATTTTACGGAGGTTTTTATGACATCTAAAAAGTATTTACAGGCAGCTATAGGTGCTGCTCTGTTGTCGGTGTGCCTGCTTGCAGGCTGTGCCAGTGTTCCTGCTACCGCAGTATCGGATACTGCAGCAGCTTCAGAACTTGCTGTTATGAAAGGTTCATGGCAGCCCCTCAGCCGTTTTGAAGATGATGCTGTTTTGCAGGATGTATACGCTAAAAATGCTGCTGCAATGCCGTACTATAGTGAAGGCGGATTAAAAGCAGCGGTACATTATGCGGTGGCGGCGCCCGTGATAAAAGCTGTTTTTGACGGTTCAAATACGGTAGCGTTTACTGTACGTACTGCCGACGGTTCTGAGAAAGAGGTTTTGTGTGAATATACCTTTAAAGGTACACGCCCTATGGTTGAAGATTCGACTCGCAATTGGCTCACATTTGAAGCGGTAAAACCAATTCAAGAATTAAAGAATCTGCGCTATTTTGTTGTTACGGCTCCTCAAGTTGATAAAAAAACCGGAATAAAATCATTTGATGCCCGCTTCGGCAAATGGGGCATTCGATCGCTGGTACATGGGGATCCTTTGAAGCGAGCTCCTTTTGTAGAAGCAAATCTTCCAAAAGAAGAGGTACTTAAACAGTTTACGGCTGTTATCAATACAGTGGCAGCAGAAAAATTACCCAAAGAGCCGCTTGCGTTATATAATGGCAAATGGGTAAATTCAGTTACCGTTTGCGAAGATCCGCGCCCCGCTATTCAAAATGTTTACACGCAATTGATTAAAGAATTTGCCGGACAAAATCCGAAGGGCGGTGATTATACAAAAGAAGATATTATGGCACTGGTGTACAAGGCATTCGGTGCCGCCGATGATTTTACTCATATTGAATTTGTTGCAGGAAATGGTAAAAATGAGATTATCGTATGGAAAGGCAATAAAGAAGTCAGCCGCAGTTCATATATACAAGATAGTGCACATGCCGCACATCCGGCATATCGTGCATTTTCCGCTACTGATCCTTCATTTAAAGGCAAGTTGGCTCATTTTGCAATTACCATTCCCCACGCTGTCCCACCTCACATGCATTTCTGGTACGGGACTTCCGTCGAAGAAGCCGCAAAAATGAAGAGCGCTCCTACCTGTATACGTGCTGATGTATCTGAAGAAGAAATGGTGCAGCATATCCTTGATAGCTGCCGGAGCTTTTTAAAAGGTTCTATGCATTAATTAAAACGGAGCTGTATTACCGATGGCAAAAACAACTAGTTTTTACCATCGGCAGGAGTATTAAAAACGCTCCGCACAAATAAACGACAGAATACCGTCACATAAGGATTCTATACTTTAAACTGATTATCTCAATCATCAGAATTATAAATCTTATCTAAGTGATACTGATTATCTGTAAACTGTACCTTATCGGGTATAATTACTTACTTCAAATGCTGTTATATACCCGATAGGGTATGTTTTACTGTTCTTTCTTTGACATTATACCCTAAAGGGTGTATATTATATATCCAACAGCTTAACAGGGGTCAATGTGTATATGAATAGAATAGCAGAATTCATTAAGATAAGTAGAAAAGCCGCCGGTTTGACGCAGGAAGATTTTGCGATGCGGTCGGGTCTTGGACTTCGTTTTGTCCGTGAACTGGAGCAAGGAAAAGAAACCGTACGCATGGATAAAGTGAATGTTGCATTGGCAATGTTCGGCATGGAAGCCATTCCGGGTAAAAAAGGTGTAACTTCGGCAGCATATAAATGACAAATATATTCAGAACCGCATACGTCTATGTATATAATAACTTTGCCGGAACGTTGTGCGAAACCGATGAGGGATATTCTTTTTCTTACGATGAAGCCTATATCGCAACAGAAGATAATCATCCTGTTTCATTGACGCTTCCAATACGTAAAGAACCTTATACATCAAAAACATTGTTTTCTTTTTTCGACGGATTGATTCCCGAAGGATGGCTTCTTGAGGTTGTAAGCCGTAATTGGAAGATAAACCTTAAAGACCGATTTGCCTTACTGTTAGTTGCTTGTAAAGATCCTATCGAAAATGTCAGTATAAGAGAGGAAAAGATATGAACTGTCTGTGTTGCGGAAAGCCGATAAAAGACAATAATGAAAGTAGCGGCTGGCATAAGCCATGTATAAAGAAATTTTTCATGACAAATGCTATTCCGAAAATTGAAATAACAGACTCGGTACTGAAAGAGCTAGCAAAAGAAAGCACCAATAAAGGCTATACTATTCCGGGTGTTCAGAAAAAACTTTCATTACATCTTTCAAATGAAACGTATCCCAGATTGACTGTTGTGAATTCCCCCACAGGATATATTTTGAAACCTCAAGTAAAAGAATTCCGTGCCTTGCCGGAGTGTGAACATCTTGTTATGTCTATGGCAGATAAAGCTAAGATTATAACCGTCCCTCATGCGCTTGTAAAAAGCAAAGACACTTATGCGTATATTACAAAAAGAATCGATCGTATTTTTCCAAAAGATTCGAATGTAAAGAACATTACTCATGTAAAGCTGATCGCTATGGAAGATTTTTGTCAACTTGATTTAAGATTGACTCAAGATAAATATAAAGGTTCTTACGAGCGATGCGGGAATATCATTAAGAAGTACTCTTATCGTTCCGGTCTTGATATGACCGAACTGTTTTATCGACTCGTCTTTTCATTTATTGTTGGAAATTCCGATATGCATTTGAAAAATTTTTCCTTGATTGAAACACAATCGGGTTCGGGAGCGTATCATTTTTCCCCTGCGTATGATTTGCTTCCGGTAAATGTCATTATGCCGGAAGACAAAGAAGAATTTGCTCTGCCGATGAATGGAAAGAAGAGAAACATCCATCGTAAAGATTTTCTTATCTTTGCAGCCGGTTGTGGAATAGCGAAACTTGCAACGGAGAAAATGATAGAACAATTGATATTGATGACGCCTGTTTTTATTGAAATGTGCCGTAATTCTTTAATACCTGATGATATGAAAAAAGCCTTTATAGCATTAATTAATAAAAGAGTTTCCGCTTTAAAGTAGTATGAAGATGGACGAAAAACGATATACTCGCATTCTTGACTCCAAAGAAGCTTCATAGAGTTTCATTTATAATTCCTGTCTAATAGCCGTACAGTTTTCCGATCTGGTTATACATTGTAAGTTTAGCTTTCATAATTTATCTTAAAAATCCCGTGTCGTATCAGAAATTTCCAATTCCATTGCCTAATTATGTTTTCCAGTTTTCTAATTCTAATAATGGAATATTTTTAAAATACTTTGTATTATTCGTTACTAAAGTCAAATTGCCGTCGGACTTGTAACATTGCCATACTATGCCTCCATATCTACCATACGGCAAGTAGTATGAAAAAACAAGCAAAGCTCATGATTTCTTTTTCAATCTATTATCTGACAAAAACAAATGGGAACCTCTAAAAACTTCAGTTTTTAGAGGTTTTCCTTAAGCTTATTTGCGATGTTTTTAATAAGTCATTTATATTTATAGACTTATTAAAAACTCGACGGGCACCTCTAAAAATCTAACCGAGTTTTTAGAGGTGCCCAAATGTGACTTCTTGACTTTTTCTCTCGTTCGGTGCATTATAGACAGACACTCGTTCTGTGTGTTTTTTTCTTTGTACGGTTAGCGTCATCTAACATGTACGGCAAAAACTAAGGAGCCGATTTTTGAAGCGTAACAGCAAGAAGCCTGAAGTCCGTAAACAGGAATTGATCGAAATTGCTGCAAAGCTTTTTGCAGAAAAAGGATATGAAGCGGTATCCGTACGGGACATCCTTGATGTCGTTGACGGCGCCCCCGGTATGTTTTACTACTATTTTAAGTCAAAGCAAGATATTTACGTTGCAGCTATGGAGCAATACATTTCCGAACGCTTGGAACGAAAGTGCCGGATGCTGGAAGACGATACCATTCCGTTTTCTAAAAAACTCGCTGCATTCCGTAGTATGATTCGGGAAGATATCAGCGGGTATACGGAGCGGTTTATACCAAACGGCGATGTGTCCATTTCAGATGCTTCGTATAAAATTTGGGATTTTCTCCAAATGTTAAACCGCATGATTAAACCGTATGCCAAGTTTCTTTTGCAGGCATACAATGAAAGGCATTTATCGGATAGGCTAAAACTAACGGAAGAAAATGCGGAACTGTTTGCGACATTTATACTCTACGGTTCGTGGGGAACTATCTATAACGGAAAGTTTACCAAGAGCGATAAAAATTTCACGATGGAGGATGTGATAGCGGTTACCGATAAGCTTTTGCAATAACGATACACATACATAATAATGATCACTTCTAATACAACCTGATAAAAATGGAAGGATTGAGAAGTGTGCACTATCGGATATTTTTTTTACTACGGCAACGGGAATGATCCTTACGGACATTCCCGTTGTTGCGTTTTAGGGAGTATTGAACGAATTCTGTCTGTCGATTTCAAATCTACAAGTTCACACACTGAAGTTAAAGACATAATGCGATGCTAATGCGCATAATTATAATTATAAGGAGTGTTTTATGGACAATCAAAAAAACACAAAGTCTTCCAGAGGGGCGATTGCCGCAGGACTTTTTATCGCGCTCTATCTTGTAACCTACGTTATCATCGGCGCGATCTGTATGCCTGTTGCAGTGCTTTTCTTGCTGATGCCGGAACTGGTGGCTTTCTTTGCAGCGCCTATCTATCATACGATGCTGACAAAGGCGCCCGGATGGATTTCGATCTTTCTTGCAGCGGTTATTCCCAGTCTGTTCTTAATTGCAACCGGGCATATTCCCATTGCGCCGTTGGTTGCTGTACCGGCAGGTCTCATCGCTGTATTGTTGGCAAAAAAAGGGCAATACAAAAGCTTTAAGTGGAACGCAATCAGCCATACGATTTTTTCACTCAATCTATTCGGAGGATTCCTTCCTATTTGGGTTATGCGGGATTACTTTTTTCAGCATACGCTTGAGGGCGGCATGAGCAAAGCGTTTTGTGATACGGTGCGAGCGCTTACTCCATGGTGGGTACTTCCGGTTATGATGATTGCAACCATGCTCAGCTCGCTGCTCGGTTCTTTGTTCACAAAAAAAGTATTGCATAAACGTTTGGAAAAAGCAGGTATTGTATGAAGCATTCTGCGGGCGGACTCTATACAACAAAACGGCAGAATAACGGATTAGTGTTTGATCCCAGAACTAAATTGATATTACTGATTGAATTTGATATTCTGATGTTTTTAGGCCGCTCGCTATTCTATGAAATGGGCGTGTTCTTACTGTGTTCCCTCATTCTTGCGATCGGAGGACACCGGAGAAACTCAATCAAGTGCATCGGCATCTTTGCAGTCTGCGCCGCTATTGAACAACTGATACACCCCTATATGTCTCATTCTTTGATTTCGCTGGTTTACTTTGCCGTTGCACTTGTACGCAAGGTTTTACCGATTTTTATTTTAACAAAGTGGTCTGTTGAAACAACAAAGGTGAGCGCTTTTGTAGCTGCACTGTGGAAGATGCGCCTTCCAAAAAATATGATTATAACCGGCTCCGTAATTTTTCGCTGCTTCCCTACCATTCGGGAAGAATGGAATGCAATTCAATCCGCGATGCGTATGCGGGGCATTGAATGTAATGCGCGGAGTCTTTTATTCAAACCGTCGGAAACGATTACGTATATATTGATTCCTCTTTTTATTTCAATCTTGAACATCAGCGATGAACTGGCAGCCGCAGCATTATGCAGAGGGCTTGATAATCCGGGCACACATACCTGTATGACGGAGATAGGTTTCAAGCGGCAGGACGTAGCGCTTTTGATTCTTGTTACAGGTATTTTTGCCGGTATGTGCATTGTTAGAATACTGGGAGTGAGGCTATGATCCATATTCAAAATGTTTCTTTTACGTATGAACAAGCGGATACGCCAAGCCTCAAAAATATCAACCTCTCTGTTAAAACAGGCGAATGCGTCTTGCTTTGCGGAAAGAGCGGATGCGGAAAAACCACACTGATACGGCTCCTCTGCGGTATGCTGCCTGACTTTTATAACGGAGTTTTTACAGGCAGTGTGTCGGTGAAAGGAATTGATCCCGTTACCGCACCGATGTATGAGATTGCAAAAACGGTCGGTACCGTTTTTCAAAATCCGCGTACACAGTTTTACACCGTTAATACGACAAGTGAAATTGCATTCGGATGTGAAAATTTCGGAATGGAGCCGAAACTCATTCAAGATAGAGTATATGAAACCGCCGATGCGCTGCATATAAACTCGCTCCTTGACCGAAATATTTTTCAACTTTCAGGCGGAGAAAACCAAAAAATCGCATTCGCAAGTATTTATGCCGTTAATCCCGATATTTACGTCTTGGATGAACCTTCTTCCAATTTGGACAATCACGCTATCAATGAATTGCGATCGATACTGCAGTTTTTAAAAGCGCACGGAAAAACCATCGTCATCGCAGAACACCGAATCCGGTATCTCAAAGAATTGGCGGATCGTGCGGTATATATGAAAGAAGGACAAATTGAAAAAGAATACACCATGCAGGAATTGGATTCTATGTCGATTGCAGAACGGATGGAAACCGGTATACGGCCGGTTTCGTTAGGCGGTTTTTCTTCTATTATAAAAGAGCAGGGTGAAAGCAGCGGAGATATCGGAGCCGATGCCTCAATACAAATGGAAGACGTTTGTTTTTCTTATACGAAATATAAGGGGCAGCCTTCGCTCACTATCCCGGAGGCTTGTTTTCCGGCAGGAACCGTCATTGCGGTTACCGGAAACAATGGAGCGGGAAAATCGACATTGGTTTCAGTGGTCGGCGGATTATTAAAAAACAAGAAAGGCACTGTTAAGCTAAACGGAAATATTCAATCGGCAAAAGAACGCTTATTCGTGAGCTATATGGTGATGCAGGAAGTAAATCATCAGTTGTTTACGGACAGTGTAAAGGAAGAAATTGTGCTTGGCGTTAAAAATCCGGACGAGGAGGCATTGCATGCCGTTTTGACCAAGATGGATATAGAGCGTTTAAAAGATCGCCATCCTATGACGTTATCCGGTGGACAAAAACAACGTGTCGCGATTGCGGCAGCGGTCTTTTGCAAAAAGAAAATTTTGATCTTTGATGAACCGACAAGCGGTCTTGACTTCTTTCACATGATGCAAACGGCAGAACTCATTAAAACGCTGAAAGCCGATGACACCTATATATTTGTCATTACGCACGATTATGAATTGATTGCGACGGCCTGTGATATCGCCGTTGAAGTAAAAAACGGCCGCATTGAATCGCAGTACGTATTGAATACAAAAGGGATTCAGCAATTACAGAACTCTATATTTTCGTGAGGTGATGAGAGGCCATTGTTGATTTTGAATACGGGGGCGGGACTGTATACGCTACTTTGCTTGGTGTTATCATTTATTAAAAGATACGACGCGGTGTTGTATGCATGATTTACAATCAGGTTCGGATCGAGTCCATGAAAATGATATTGTATGTCGGGCAAGAACAACAAGCTCATACCGAGCGTATCGACAAGCATGTCTTCGCCGCCTTAAATAGTAAAGAAACGGACGTTCATTTTACCAATTTTCTTTGAGATTATTATAGTTTGTATGTTCTCAAATTTAGTACATAACAGATTTAACCAAAATAAAAAGTATTAAATTCCTCTCAGGCGCAGCTTTGTCATCGGCAATTTTCATACATTCGGTTCTTACCAGAGGATGACGATTTAAATTAGCGGCGAGCGACCAAAAGGCTGCATTTTTTATAGATGCACGGTACAATTCTTCACCTGTTATATTCAGTGTTTTAATGAGTTTTTTAAAACTTTCAAGATGTTCCGTATAGCTATCTAACACGGAAATATCGCAGTCTTCCATGGGCGCATCCGGCTCCTCATTGTTATATTTAATATTAAAATCAGAAAGAAGTTTTATAAGCTCTTTTTTTTGTTCTTTAGTGCCCGTAAACGTCGTAATCTTATGCTTAAAAATATCTTTCCATGCTAACACCGAGGCAATTTTTCGAATAGGTGCGGAATCGCCTGTTGCAAAAAAAATACTCCAGAGTATATCGAGCTCCGTTGAATTAGTGATATCGGCTGTCAGCGGATCATACTTGGTCTTATCATCGATAATACCTTTGATAAAGCCTTTTAAATAAGCATCGTTTTCTTTTTCATAAAGCTTATTCAAAAGCTGTTTATCTTTGAGGCTGACAACCAGAATAAGGAATCGCCGCTCTTCGCTATCGCTTTTGCCATATATGGTCATAAGCTGATTGAAAGATTGTTCCGTAGGAAAGATTTTCGAAAAAAAGAATACCGTCGGATAATACCACGAGGCTTCTCTGTCAGGGTGATGGTCGTTAAAAAAAGATTCCAATAATTCCGGCGCTTTTTGGTAGTCTTTCGTTTTATAAAAATCCATTATTCGGTCATCGACGCTTCCGTATTCTTGTGCGACAGCATGCGTCCCACAGATTACGGCAAATACAAACATACAAAAAATACTGATAATAGTTTTCGGTTTTCGCATATACCGCCTCACTTCTCAATGATTATGCACGATATTTTAACCGATCTTACATAAACCGTCTATTCACAAAGAGAAATCAAAAGTGGAGTTGAAAAGCATTGCAAAATGGTCATACAATATGTTCAGATGATAACCGTGTTCCTTCCATGTATCGCCGCAAAATGACCATAAAATAATCACTAAAAATAAGGGACTGATAAGCCATATTCCCATGCGTTTATCGTTCGGTAAGATACCCATAAACAAAAGCTTCCCGAGTTCGGAAAACGCAAGGGAGTATCAAGCCTGTTTAAGGCGAAAAGAACTATAAAGATGTAACCAAATGCCTCTCCATATATACTATACGGCAAGTAGTATGAAACAACAAGTAAAGCTCATGTCAAATCAATATATTTTTCATACGATCCCCACACACTCATGGGGAGCCCCAATGACCTGCCGGCATTCAAGACTTCTCTGTATCCAACCACCCATTCGCTGTATCCTTTTTTCATGTGGTTGATTATCATATCCAATGTGTTTTGTTCGGAAAATATTTTTTGCAATATACGGGCAATTAAAAAAACCGGAAGATTAAATAAATATGCCGGAAATATTCGATACGTTCTTACTCCCAGTAATCTGCACACCTGTATTCCTTCTCTAAAAGCAAGCACCATTTTCTTAATTGCATTGGGATTTGTAATAACATTTTCAAAACTACCGTATTCTGCAATCACACCAGCTGTAATTGCTTGCTGCAAATAATGAACTTTCAACCACTCAAAGATATTTTTATCAACCGTTATGTTTATACTGGAATTTTGTAATAATGATGAGAAATGCGGCAAGTAAATCGATGAACCGCCTAAACGGGTTGCTTCATCAAATATGATAATGTGTAAGCCTTTTTCGTCTCTTCCGCCGCCTATTGATGAAGGGAATGCAATAAGGTAATCGTCTTGAGAAAGATAGGGATCAATTTCGTTCTTTATATTCCAGTTATTCTGCATAAACACAAAATACTTTGTTTTATTTTTCAATTCTTTTAAATGCGGTAAGACGCTACATAATTGAAAACGATTTACGGCAACTATAATAGCGTCGTAATGATCTTCAATATGGGTAATAATTCTGCGCTCGAATTTCATTGTTTGGTACATAGTCGATCGTTTTCTTAAATCTTTATAGCTGATTGTAATTTCTTTTTCCGTGTCGGATTTCCCGTAAAAGTCCACTTCGTTATTACAAGACACCAGCCAGCCATATGCCGTGCCTATTGTTCCTGCACCGTAGATTAAGAGTTTCATTGTATAGCCTCAGTTATTTTATTTCAAAAATCACAATAGTTGCTTAAATCAGCTCTTTTCACAATATATTATATTATCGCATTAACCGCATAACAGCAAAAAGTGTACCGGATACTATCATTGTTGTGTTTATTCATACTGTCTGTTACCCGCAGCGTAGGCACCGGTATCTATATCGAGGACTTCGCGCACAGGCTGTATAAGCGATTCTTCGTAGCGGCATATCCATCGCTCAGGCTGCGCTGAACCGTCCGGTATACCGTCAATGGTGTTGCCGGTTTCTATGGTGTTATCATTTATTAAAAGATACAACGCGGTGTTGTATGCATGATTTACAATCAGGTTCGGATCGAGTCCGTGAAAATGATATTGTAAGTCGGGTAAGAACAACAAGCTCATGCCGAGCGTATCGACAAGCATATCTTCGCCGCCTTGAATAGTAAAAAAGCGGACGTTCACGGCAAATTGAATAAAACGGTTTTCACGGGGAAGCGTATGGTTGCGGATAGTTTCTGCAGTAAAAAGCTTTCCCGAATTTTCAAAATAAACGGCAGTACAGCCAGGAAAAAGCTCGACCAGCGCCTCTGTAAAATCCATATCGAGTGCTGCACGCTCCGATGCGGGAAGCGCCGCCGCCAGCATATCGGTACCGATGAGTGCATATCGGCATTTGGACAAAATAGCATCTTTATCGTCTCCGCAGTCCCACATCTGGCTTTTGGTAAAATCGTCAATGGTATTTCCGTCAAAGGCGGCGGGAGCAATCATTAGCATAGGCGGATACGCCCCATCCTTAAATTCCGCCCGATATCGAGTGGCGGCAAACTGCGCTACGGCAGTGTCCGAATCGTATGAAAAACATTCGGCATCTCCCAAGCGCTTTTGCATCACCGCTTCCATCTGCTCCCGAGCCGGCATTGTTACCGGCGCTTTAAACAAGAGCTTTACAATAAAAATGCCGCCGACTTTTTCTTCTTTGGTTAAATCCTGTTGAAAAATCTTATCCATATTTCACCTACCCTTCTCTTCTATTTTTGAAAGTATGAAAAAAATGTTACGCGTTTATAATATTTTTCTCAAAAAAATCGATTGCATTTTTAAAATCGTTTTCGTTCGGTCGGCCTTTGTTTAAACCGCCGATGAGTTTTAAGGGGCCGAAGGTATCGAAACCTTTACAGCCGAATATCCCCATGCAGATCTTTCCGTTTTGTTCGGTTCTTTTACGCAGCGTTTTTTCAAACCCTGTATTAACCGCTCCAGCGGTGTAAATAAAAAAACAGCTTTTGTACACCGCCTGCAAGCGCTTGTTCAAATAGTGTATCGACCGGTTTCGCAAATTTAAAGTAAAAAATTCCGGAGGCAAAACCGACCGTATCATATCGCTTAAAATCATCGGGATTAAAATCGACAGCTTTGATCAGAACTGTTTCAGGGTACTTCTCTTTTATTTTATACAGCACTTTTTCAGTGTTCCCGTGATGTGTTGAACTGTATACAATGCATACATTACTCATAGCATAATTCTCCTTCATTATTTATGTAGCCGTATCGTTTGGGGTATACGGCCGAGAGGTCTTTTTCCAAAAT
This sequence comes from Treponema vincentii, assembly GCF_010365865.1. Lineage (NCBI taxonomy): Bacteria > Pseudomonadati > Spirochaetota > Spirochaetia > Treponematales > Treponemataceae > Treponema > Treponema vincentii. Next base: position 2,495,080 of record NZ_CP048020.1, read on the forward strand.
AATATTTCCATCATTTAATCTTTTTTGCGCAACCGTTCGATATGCAAAATCGATTGCGTTGCTTTTACAATGATAAAAACATTCTCCGCATAAGATACAATTTTTTTGATCTTTTATCGATACCTTACCATCTACAAAAATAAAATTGTTAACAGGACACACTGAAATACATTTTTTACATGCATGGCAGTTTTCTCGTATAATCGATACGGTTTTAAACTTTGCATGTATTTTTTCTTGCGAAAGTATGTTCAGCATAAGACGCATAGGGACTTTGGTATACGCAAAAGAACTGCTATTGTCTTGTATATGTTCCGTATGCAAACATAAATCAAAAATAGTACTTATGACCTTCTCTATTAAGCGTTCTTCCGCATCGCCGGGCTTGTGCTCCAGTATTTTGGTACGAAAAAATCTGCTCAGTGTATGAAAGGAGGCAAGTTTTATTCCCAAAACCGGCACATATTTTTCCTTTTTTAATGCACGCCCCATCTCTTCCAATGCAATAAATGAATGAGCACCTCCGTACGTGATAAACGGAACGGCAATTTTTGAACGCTTTTGATCCGGTTCAGGCAGCGCTTCAAGGATGCGCAATACATGAGTTTCCGCATGTCCTGCGTATACCGGCGCGCCTGCAAAAAGAGCATCGAATTCTTGTAAGCGTTCTTCCAAGATTTTTTGCCTTTCGGATTTTGAGGCAAACAACAGGTTATCATCTTTTGTAATATTTATGATATCCGCTGTGCCGCCTTTCTCTTCGATACTCCTCTGAATCATGCGTGCAGCAGCCAATGTGTGTCCCGAAGGACTAAATACAATGATAGCAGCTTTCATAGTAAACCCTCCCATACGCCTTCATTTGAGCTTAAATCGGGAATATTGTTATCTACCAATTCCGCTAAACGAGCAATTGCGTCAAATTCTTTTTTTGAGAGTGAATTTAAATACGCTGCAAGTTTCTCGTTAAAACCGGCATGAAATTTCTCGTGATTGTTATACGCAACGATTCCTTCTTTCGTCAGCTTAAAATAAACGGTTTTTTTGTTATCCGCTTTTTTATATTTTTCTATCAATTTTTTCTTGAGCAGCTTATCGGCAACTTGTGTTACAGCGCCATTTGTAATACCGAGTTTTTCCGAAAGCTCGGAAGCGCTGTGTCCGCCATCCAAACCTATCGCTTCTATAAAATGAATTTCACTTTGGTACAAAGTATGCTGTGTACCGAAAGTCCTTGGTCTTTTATCATTAGCGTTTATTTTGTACTGAATTTTTACCGTCCGTTTTATGAGATTTTCTACATCATTCATTGCATTGCCCTTTTTATTTTAGCTACTAAAATAAAAATACATTAAAATGCAGTCGATGTCAATATGTTTTAGCAACTAAATATTTTAATACACTAAATCAGTTTCATCAACTTCCAATTTAAGACCAAGCAAGAAGAACTTAACTCCTGCACGGATTGCAAAAAGTTTATTGTATTCCACCGGTTCTTCTTCCCAAAACCACGATGGCATTTTTAATTGAAATGGCAGCATTCCTATGATATAATCCAATCAATTTATAAAAGAAATCTAATATGTCCGTTCAACGGATAGCTTACTGAACCGCTTGGAGATAAAATGAAAAAATCACTTTTAATCATAGCACTTTTGTTCACCTCATTCACGGCATTTACTGACGACGGCGGTTCATACAAGCCGGAGGACTGGACTTACGGGAACATCTATGTCAAGGAGCCGAACGACAAAATCGCGCTGGAGCGAGAGCTTCTGGTTGTGGAGCATACGTATATCGGTGAATATGACAAGAAGAGCGACACGTTTCATAAAACCAGCGGGCGCGAAGTAACCGCACGCTTTGATTTTCTGAATACCACGAGGGAACGCGTCACCGTGCCGTGTGCATTCCCTGTGGTGGTAAAGACACAAGTCAGCGTAAAAAAAGATGGTACTGTTTCCGCCGAAGTGCCCGTAGGAAATGGCTACATGGCGAACGAGACTGTGATAGCTATTGCGTTCGGAAAAAGCGGCATCGAGGGCACAGCAAAGGAGGCACTTCTCTCGCTCGACAAAAAACTCCGTACACTTTCGGCAAAAGACTACCTCGCAGAGCTTTCACGCACGGAGCGTTCCGATTCAGTCATGAGACCGTGCTCCATAGAACAGGATGGGAACAGTGTTCCGATCCTGACAGTGGGAATCGAAACAACGGTGGAAAAGGACGAGGAAGGTACGAACTACATTTCGGAAAATGACTGGCATGATGTAAAAGAACTCTACACACTCACGCTCGTACTTCACTTCTATCATGAGCTGCACTTTGCACCGGCGGCACGGTCAAAACTTTCGGTCAAATATGACATCGATTCGGTAAAGAAAAGTTACCGTGGGGACACCTATGCGCTAACCTACGACATCTCCACAGGAGGCACATGGAAAGGGGCGATGAAAAGCTTTGTGGTGCTTTCCGACGGCACAATGACTGCGCACGGCTCTCAGGCAAATTTCGAAGAAACGGAATTCGGAGAGCTTTCGATAAATGGGGTGAACTTTAATCTATATACAGTAGAGAACTACAAACCTCAGAAAGGCGAACACCTTGTGTTCAAGGCCAAAACGCCGTACCGCGACGGTCTTTCCATAGTGTGGGAACGGCAAGATGGCAGGCAGACATTCGTCAAGGAAGTCCGCTCGTCTTCCGCTTACAAAGGTTCCTACAAAATCGCGGGAGATGGCGGACACATCAACTTCTCCTATCAAAACGAAGACGCTTACCTTCGCACATCAGGTTATGGTGTGGAAACTTCGTTCGATGGAATCCTTTTCAACGGCTGGGTCGAGGGGCGTGCAGGTGACGGGATCGGCGAGTGGATTGAGTTTACACTAATAAAAGCCGCGCTTGGTCCTTTCGCCTCAAACGGACTCGCCCGATTCGCGGGGAGACTATACAGCGATTATGGCTCCGGCTCCCCGGATTTTACCGTCTTCACGAAATCGGGCTATGCAGGGGCTACATGGAAAGAGAACAACCGCGTAAAGTCGATGATGCTCACTTCCTCCGCGCTTCAAAAGCCGATTGCGCTCGAACTTGCAGACATGTTCCCCGCCACTATGAACGATTTTTCAGACCAATGGATAGCGCTGAACGCCGTGAAAAATCCGCTCATCCTTCCAAAAGGCAGTTACCGCATGACTGTTCGAGGCGTGTATAAGGGCGAAAAGTACGACGACACCGCTATCGGCGAAGTGTGGTTTCTGCCGCTCTCCGCCGCCGCAGAAAGAATCCTTACTGCTGACTGTAATAACGATGGCTTTTACACCGCCCCAATCAAAGACATTGTGCAAACTCATGTTGCACACTATGTTTCGCGGCTGGCAGCAATACAGCAGGACGAAGAGGGACAGTGGGGAAAATAAGATGAGTATCAAGCGCTGTTTAAGGCGATACCTTACCGGTAGATTAAATCGGATAAATCAACTATCATTGTACATACTGATAGGAGGAAAGATAAATGAAGAAATTAAAATTTATCACAGCAGCGACAGCCATTATTGCAGCGGCTTTGTTTTGTACCGCCTGTCCGGACGGATCAAGGGCTGCCGAACAATTTCTTACGGGTTCCTATGGAACATACACATGGGCAGGAAATGATCTGACTATTACCAGCAATGAAAGCAATTTTGAAAGACACTTTGCAGGGGCTGGGGTACACAGCGTTACACTTAAAAAAGAAAGCGTAAGCAGTAGCGACTACCTTACAAGCGGAAAATACAGTCTTGATGCAAAAAATATAGACGGCGGTGTCTGGAAGGGTATTTTTTATTTGAACGGGAAAGGCTTCCGATACATTACGATTACGCTTAAAAGCGACGGCCACTGTACGGTTCAGCCCGGGTTATCGGTCGAAGAAGGGATTAAATTCCCGGAAGATTTGAAGATAAAAGGGAAATTCACGCAGGCAACCGGTTCGGCAGAAATGACATCTTTTACCGGTATGCCGACATACACTAGGATATTTTTTAGCAGTATTAAACACGGTTCTTTGAAGACTACGTGGGGAACAAAGGATGTCGAAACCTTTACGGATTATCAGACTCAAGACAGCCCCAATAGCGGAGGTAAAATAACTACGGAAACGTGGAAGGGATCGTCGTGGCTATTCGCAAACGAAACTGCTACCAACGTGTATTACAAGAAAATTTATAAATACGATAACTCAAACGCTTTCATTTCCGGCGAATTTGAAATTTTTATTCCGAAAGATACGGTTCTGCCTGCCGTACTTGAGTAACAGATACCCCATCCGGATCCCCATCTATGCGTTCCTGCTGTATAGTCAAGTTTTACTGCACAGCAGGATTCCTGTACAACCGGTTGTTCCCTTCCTTTATTCATAATGTCAGTTGCCCACACCGTAGGCGTCGAACCAATTTTCATTTTCGACTTCCGTAATTGTCATTGGGGCAATCACGTATACTTATTCTGTTGATACTGTACATCTGCTTGCACAAAATACAAGATAGCTACCGTTTACTGAACAAGAAACGGTGTCAAATATACCGGCTTCTTTTGCAAGGCTCCTTCCGTACTCACATCTTTTTGAGACAATACATACAGAGCGCCGACATTTGCCGAGAACTTTTTTGCAAATGCACCGATTGATTCGTGCTTTCCCGTTCCGGACGATTTTACCTCAAATGCTGAAATTTTACTATTATCCGAAATCAAAAAATCAACTTCGTAGTAATGGGTACTTCCGAGCTTTTCCCATGTGTGATAGTACAGTTCACGTCCTGTTGCCGTAATCATTTGTGCAACCGCATTTTCAAGAAAAAACGGCAGCCTTGACTTTTTACTGCTGTTCGGCTATTATCACCTATCTTTATAAATAAGGAGTGTGTTCACGTGCCCTGCGGAAAAAAACGGAAGCGACAGAAAATAGCAACGCATAAACGGAAGAAGAAGCTTCGAAAGAATAGACATAAGAACAAGTAACCTCTAAAAATATCATTACGCTTTTTAGAGGTTTCAATAATCTTGTATCCCTCTCGATTATACCGGCATACCGGTGTATAAAGTATATAAGAGGGATGTTTTGTGATTTTGCAAGATTATTATAGGCGTATTGTTCTATCGCTTTTACTACGGTAAGAAAGGGCTTTGTTGAATATCTTCACAGCCCTTTTTTTATGTACCCGGCAGTTCACTGAACATATACATGGATAAAAACGTACTCTTATCAATACGAGAACCGAAAGACCTACAATCTCTTTCAAGAGAGGAACTTCGTATATTAGCGCATGAGATGCGCAGCGTTATTTTGGAGACTGTAGGCGCAAACGGTGGACATCTTGCCAGCAATCTCGGTGTTATTGAATTGACTATTGCGCTGCATCGAGTATTTTCGAGTCCGAAAGACGCAATCATCTGGGATGTGGGGCATCAATCCTATCCTCATAAGCTCCTAACCGGAAGGTATGATAATTTTTCGACACTCCGCTTAAAGGACGGCCTCGCAGGATTCCCCAAACGGGAAGAAAGCCCCCATGATACATTCAATACAGGGCATGCCTCTACCTCAATTTCGGCCGCCGAGGGGATTCTTATCGGGCGAAAGCTGCAGCACCAAAACGGAAAGGTTATCGCTGTTATCGGTGATGGGGCTTTAAGCGGAGGCATGGCCTTTGAAGCGCTCCTAAATGTTACCCCATATACAAAGAATTTGGTTGTTATCCTCAACGATAATAAGATGTCTATCTCTCCGAACATACGGACAGTTTCCGAATACCTCAGCCGTTTAACCGTGCGGAAAGGATACCAGCAGTTTAAATACATCTTTGATACCGCTGTCGGCAAAATTCCGTTTTTAGGCAGGCGTATTAACTTTTTGATTCACCGGTTAAAGCGGGGCGCCAAGGGGATTTTTTACAGGAACAATCTTTTTGCCGATCTCGGATTTGAATATGTCGGGCAGCTGAACGGGCATAACGAAAAAGAACTTGAAAAAGTATTCCGTAATGTCAAAAATATTGATGCACCGGTGCTTATTCATGTTGAAACAAAGAAAGGGAAAGGTTACCCGCTCGCGGAAGATAATCCCTCCGCTTTCCACGGTATCGGACCGTTTAATATTGCCGATGGGAAAATTGAAAAGGCGAGTACCAACTCTTTTACCGAAGCATTTTCTCATATTATCACTGACGAGGCGGCAAAACGGGACGATATCGCCGCAATTACCGCTGCAATGGCGCAGGGGACAGGACTTCAGCGCTTCCAGCAGCAATATCCCGATCGTTTTTTTGATGTCGGCATTGCCGAACAGCATGCGGTAACTTTTGCCGCCGGACTTGCCGCAGCCGGTTTACGGCCTATCGCAGCCATTTACAGTACGTTTTTGCAGCGGGCAATCGACCAAATCATCCATGACGTTGCACTGCAAAAACTGCCGGTTATCTTTGCGATAGACCGTGCGGGAGCGGTTCCCTATGACGGCGAAACCCATCAAGGTCTCTATGACATCTGCTTTTTACGCAGTATTCCCAATATGACGGTGCTCGCTCCCGCCTCGGCAGCGGAAATGCGGGCGATGTTTGAATGGGCATTGCAGTTGGATGCTCCGGTTGCAATACGGTACCCTAAGAATACATGCGCAGCGGAATGCCCCGCATTTTCGCTGCCGATGGAAACCGGCCGCGGTGTGTTCACCGTAACGGCGGAACACAGCGATGTGCTGCTGGTGTGCACCGGCGGTATATACCCGGAAACCGTTCAAGCATCAGAGCTGCTTGGAAAAAAAGGGATATCCGCTGATATATACAATCTCCGCTTCTTAAAACCCATCGACGAAGCTTTTTTCTTGGAAAAAGCAAAAAAATACCCTGCGGTACTCTTTATCGAAGACGGCGCATATATCGGCGGCGTCGGGCATTATCTGGAAGCTCTGGTTCAAAAACAACTTTCAGACATAAAAACCGCAGTACGCGCTTTTCCCGACACCGTCTTTATGCAGGGCTCGCGGCAGGATGTTCTTGAATGCGCCGGCTTAACCGGCGAACAACTTGCCGAGACGACACAGGATCTCTGCCGTTAAGATACGAAACAGCAATCACTGTTAAAAAAATGGCCTGATGCTTTTCCCCTGCATATTTTAAAGGCACTTGTATTCTCTCCTTTTTGCTTCTATAATAATAGCGTTATGCAAAGCCGAATTGGAGAATTATCTCGCTATCAATTTTCTCAAAAATGCCGTAAAGCACTTGACACGTGCAAAATTTCCGGCACAATTCAGCATTCAGCATTCAGCATTCAGCATTCAGCATTCAGCATTCAGCACTCAGCACAATGTAGCATCCGATAGCGTTCTCAGCCAAAACCAGATAAGCAGCCCGCTTTGTTCTGCACCACCCCCCTCTACGCTCAAAAAACATACTTCTGCAAAAACCAATTCCATATACCGGCGCTCGTTTAGCCTTTTCGCAATCGGCGCCCGGCTGCAATGCTATCATTTTTCCACAGTATTCGTATTAGCTCACAGCATCCTAAAAGGTTTAGTTAGCAGATTTTCAAGAACACCTCATAATGAAGAATGGGGCTGTCAAAAAACCAACCAATTTTTGAGACATCCTTATCGTCCATATATAAAACTATCAAAATCAGGAGAATTCTATGAATCATGATGCAAAGAAAAATGTATGTCCTTTTATGAGGATGTGCTCAATCTGCATTGCGCTCATTGCAGCGGTAATGTTTTTCGGCTGTAAGCAGAATATGGGCAACGAAAGCAAAACGCCGTCACAGCCCAAGTACACGCTCACCTTTAGCGTAGACGGCGGGAACGGATTCCTTGAAGCGAAAGTTGACGGCACTAAAATCAATTCAAGGGATCAAGTTGAAAAGGAGAAAACCGTTGTCTTTACCGCAAAACCATTTTCCGATTATAGTGTTGATACGTGGAGCATCGACGGCAGCGCCTTTGAAGAAGGTTCCGGCACCGCAGGAAACCGAACGGCAAAAGTAAAAATTACAGCGGGCACAACAGTAAAAGTAAAATTTAAACCTACCTTAACGGATCAAGAAAAAGCTGATAAAGCAAAAGAGGCTTTACAGCTCAGTTTTCAAAACGGAGATACTGCAGACAGCATAAGCTCTCATTGGCTGAATCTTCCTGTGAGTGGATTACATAACACTAAGATTAGTTGGCAGTCAAACCGTGAAAATATAATCAAGATAAAGAAAGAAAATGAATGGAACTGTTACGGTAGTATTACTCGTCCCGAAGAGAATACGCAGGTAACACTGACGGCAAGTATTACAAGAGGCTCCGCTTCCGCAACAAAGTCCTTTCCAGTTACGGTACGCGGAATAAATGAGGATGCGGTAATCAGTGCGGCAGAACAGGCGGTAAGAGCGATTCCTTCATTTGTGACGAAAGATACGTCCCCTATTCAGTTAAGCCCCAAAGAAACGGTTTCCGTTTCGAACGGCAGCAGTAATTCTTCTGTTGAGGTCAATATAAAATGGAAGGCAGAACCGGCAGGGGTTATCTCAGATTCGGACGGTACGGTTACACCGCATGAAACGGAAATAAAGAAAGTAAGATTGACTGCAACCGCAAAAAAAGGAACCGCTAAAATATCAAAAGACATTGAGGTAACCGTATATCCTAAAAACAACGAACCTAATCTTCAAACTGTTGTAGAGAGTATTGTCAACGGAATACCGGCCGAAATTGATGCCGATATTCAGCTCCCGCAGTCTCCTACTGGGTATCAACTCACATGGTCATCTTCTAATGACAGCATACTAAAGATTGCCGGAAATAGCGGACATATTGAGACATGGGATTTGGTTAACCGAACGGTGAAATTGACTGCAACACTGAAAAAAAATGCTGCCGGTGAAGCGGCAACAAAACCGAAAACGCTTACAATAAAAGCTCGAAAGAAGTTTACAAGAAAAGCCAATATCTATGGAAACGGTGGAACTTATGAATTTGACGACAATAAGCTGACGCTGCGCCATGGAGACGATGAACCTGCTGCCGTATACCGTGTGAGCATTGATGCCGTTGCCAAAACAATAACAGCAACGCTTGAACGGATTACTTATAGTGGAAGAGGGCATTATACCACCAATACCTTGCTGAAACCAGAAGAAATGGCAAAAAGCCAGCTTGCAAGCACTAAACAACTATTTGATATGTATTTTTCTCTCTTTGAATTTCAACAAAAGCCGTTGGTTACACTGCAAGACATCAGAATCACTATACAACAGTTTCCAGATCAGCCTAACTTTAAGACCGATAAAGAGCTTTTCGAAAAATGGTTTCAATATTCGCTTTCAATGATGTCTTATGAAGAGTTTTTGAAAAAAACTAAGGAAGAACAGAGTGAACTGCTTAAGACAGTATTAAAATCATGGCATGACAGTATCTACAAGACTTTTGGTTTTGACAAAACGGTTCCGCTTACAGAAGCGAGAGCAAAACAGAAATTATTCCTAAAAAAGGCTGCAGATGCCCGCCTTGAAAGAGCCAAAAAAGCGTATGTATATCAGTACCACATTGAAGGAGAGGTCTTGCATACTAACGCACAGTATATCCCCAATACGCTGTGGTACCGGCAGCCGGGAAAATACAGCTTTCATGCGGAAGATGGCGAAATAAAGGATGTATCCCTATTGGTTAATACTGAATTCGATGGAACGACTTATAGTCACATAAACATCAAAAAAGCAAACGAACAGACGATGCAGTTTTTTGCAGGGAATTATGATGGCAGCCCATCCTTTACAGCACAGGACGACGATAGAGGCGTACCGAATAAAGAGATAAAGGTAGATATTACCGGAGAAGATAAAGACGCTCATACACTATCCGTGCAGATAAGCGGGGCAGTTTCCTTTACGGGCGTCCTCACCTTTTCCGGAAGAGCTATTCCAGAATCATGGGATGAATTTTAACGCTATTCGGCTGCCTTTAAAACAGGCGGCCGATATATAATCAACAACTCCGACGCAGAGCGTTGCCGAGAAACGGCGGAGAGCCGGCGGTAAACCCGCAGCTTGCCGGACTTCTTACCGCTGCCCATCATTTAGGACTGGCAACTTCTATTGTAACATAAACAAAGCATTCGGCTCAAAAAAATTTCCATGCCGTCAAGTATCATGTTCTTTTCCAAAAGCAGCCTCATACTATGAATAATCCGATCCCGTCTCCGTTGCCGCTTAATTTTGATTACTTACTTATCAAATAAAATCTATGATAAATACGCATTTTTGTTCTTACAAATATTTTATAAATAATTCATTATTACATCTTTTTTCAATTTCCCTAATGATGTGTCATTAATGGAACAATATTTCTCAGGAAAAAGCAGTGTCATATTTGAATAGTTCTCTATACGTTTGCCAAAAAAGCTTAAAAGCTCATTTTGCTTCGCAGAATTATAATACTTCATTCTCTTGAAAAGATTTACTACTTCATATCTATGGAATTGATAACGCTCATTCAATTTAAAAACAGAAATATTATTCTTAGCTCGTACAACATCAGCTGCTGCGGCGGAAGCACAGGCAATTAATTTAATATCAAAACCTTGTTCATAAAGATAGTCCGTGCTATTAAGCTCTATTCTAAACTCCATAATACTATCAAAATCATCGAAATATGGGTGTATATGCGTTTTTCTTGAAAATGCGTTATCTCTTTTTAACCGCTCATTACATGTCTTGCAAGAAGGTATAAGATTGTCGAGTTCAAGCTGCAAGATTTGATTCCCCGTTGTTTTGTTGTTTGGAATAAAATGGTCAATGTCAGGTCTCAAAATAGGATGGCCATTCTTATCATAAACTGTATAGATGTATTCAATATTACAATAGGGGCAGACTTTTACCCCAATGATACTGGTAAATTTATATGCCTTATCCTTATTGCCAGAAAACTTTTTATATGTCTTATATTGAGATAGGATTTGTTGTGCTGCTTCTTTCTGTTTTTCAGATAATTCTATTTTTTTCATACACCTGAATTCTATCTTTCATTAAATTACGTAATAAGTCATCACCAATTTTTGAAGTCAACAAATGCCACTCATTTAAGGTTTCATCCGTAACTTTTTCTTGCTTATTAATCCTTTCAATAATATCCATCAATCTTGTTCTTGCAAATTCCCCAATTGTATTATGCATAAAAAAATTGGTGTTATACATTTCACCAATATTTCCAGCAAAACTTTCCTTGTCTGCTTTTAATTCTGTTATTCTACCATTTTCTTTCTCAAGATAAATAATGTAATCATTTGTCAAATCAGAAAGCAAAAACGGTGAATGAGTAGCAAATACAAGGGTAAATCGTTTATCTGGATTGAAAGTTCCGTCATTCATAGAAATCAAATAATTCTTTACTTCTTTATATGCATTTATATAATCATTTATAAAAGTTCTGCACCACTCAGGATGCAAATAGGCTTCAGGCTCATCTATATACCACCAAAAGCCGTCAGTTTGGATCATTGAGTGAAGAATTTCATATCTGTACTTCAAAGAACGCCATTCACCATCGCTTAAATTATACAAAAACCTAACTGGTAGAGATTCATTTGAATAACCATTAAAATACAAAAGAGAACTAAGACCAGTTTCTACAAATCGACTTTTCCGCATTTCCTTATCAAATGCTTCTAAGAATTCGAATATCATTGATTCACAATCGTGAATTGTTTTTTCTACTTCTGCTATTTGAGAAATTTTCATTTCTTTATGAAGAAATAAATTTTGTATTTTTTGTATTTCATCTACAATTTCTGGAGCATAAGTTGTATAGACAAAATTTTCTAAAAAAGATTGCAAATCAATATTATCCTCGTTCATCTGTTGTTCAAATATATAAGCTGCTTCATCATAAGTGTTATCTTGAAAAGTATGAAGCAGAAAATATGACAATAAATCTGTTTTTAGCCATAATTTCAGTTCAAATATATTCTCATTCTGAAACATCGATTTTCGATTACCTGTAGCCATTAATTCAATTTCATTATCGAAATTCCAAATTTCAACAGAAAAATGTGTAAAGAGTTTGCCATCTACAACTCCGTCATATAAAATAGGAGTTTCTGTATAGAACTTTACAATATTTTTTCTAAAATCGAAATCAGGTATTCGCATATTCTTGTGACTTACACAGCAAGTTGAAGGACTAAATTCATAATAGCTATCAGAATCCAATAAAATACTTTCACTATCGAGAAAAATATTGCATTTTATTGAAGAGGCAAAATTTCCATTTTTGTCTTTTAATAGATAAAACTTTTTTATTTCGACGTTGCTCGCATTGGTTCCAGCCATTATTTCAAGCAAGGTTGATTTTCCACAGCCATTTTTACCGCATAAAACTTTTAAATTGACCTGCTCATGTGTGAATAAATCAACAAAATCATCTTTTGTTTCTAAACGCACGAAGGAACTATCATCTTCCTTATATTGCCAATCAACAAGCTTATATGGGGGATAAAAACAATACCCCTGTTCCTTGAAAATTGTGTATTCATGAATATAAAAGAATATCAGTTCGGCAGAATAGAAATCAAAATCTACTTGCTTCTTGGTGAAAATACTCATAGATGTATTGTACTATACTATAGGGTACCTCTTGTCAATACAAAAAAATACGACAAGCTACCGAATCAGACGGCTTATTCTTTGCATATCGATAAAATCCAAGCCACTGGTTGGTTCATCTAAAATAATCATCGGGATATTCTGCACATGGCGGTACTGATATGTTGAGGATTTTCAGAAGCAACGTTTTGCCGGGGGCAAAACTTGCAAGTTTAAGCGGCATTGCCGCTTAAACGTTGGCACGAATGCCGCGCGTATTAAGCAGAAACAAGTTTGACACCGGTCAAACTTGTGTTCAGCGAAGTACATGGACGTACTTCGCTGAACGAGCAACGCCGTAGATACCCCTCTCTCCAGCGCTTTTGCAAATAGATGGTGCAGATACGAGGCGCGAGCGCAAATTACCCGCAGACACGGTATAAAATGTACCTCCCTGTACATTTTATACCTACGTGTTTGCAGGGCAAACACACTGCTGCGTGAAACTACCACCATCCATGGCTGTTCTGCATCTCCAGCACTTTTGAAAATAGGCGATGCAGATGCTAGGAGCGTACAAAAAATACCCGCAGGCGTACTTGTTGTACGTCGAGGACTGTTTTTTGTTAAGCGACAACGCAGATGCGCCGCATATTTTCAAAAGTATCCTTGTAAATTTGTGGAAAGGATTGTACAATAAATACCAGCGTTTACTTTTTTGCAGGTAACTTTGGGCAGGTAGTATGGAAGTAAAGAAAGAGCGGTTCGGGATGCTGTCATCGGGAGATGCGGTATCGATTTTTACGGTTTCTAATGGCACAATGTCGTTTTCGGCAATCGATTACGGCTGCTGTATTACCGCGATTTTATTACCCGCAGCAAAGGGCGGATATGACGATATCGTGCTCGGCTATTCAACGCTCGAAGGGTATATCCGTAATAAGCCTTATTTCGGTTCTATTGTCGGGCGATGTGCAGGTCGTATTTCAAATGCCCGCTTTTCTATAGAAGAAAAATGCTATACACTGACCCGCAATGACGGCGGAAGACATTGTTTGCATGGCGGTTATCCTCTGTATGGCAAGCAGTTGTGGCAAGCGGAACCTATTTCCGGCAGTGATGAGGCGGGTATCCGTTTTTCCAGAATAAGTCCTAACGGAGAGCAAGGCTTTCCCGGCGAAGTTCAGCTTACCGTTTCGTATACCCTCAACAAAAACAATACTATCACGCTTCGGTACGAGGCACATACAACAAAAACAACCCCAATCAGTCTAACAAATCATACGTATTTTAATCTGAACCCTGCGGGGATGCAGGATGATGGAAGTTATGTTTCGGTGTTGAATCATCAAGTTCAGCTTTTGGCAAGTCGCTATGCAGAGGTCGACGCTTTGCTTATACCGACCGGCACGCTGGTGCCCGTAGCAGGGACGCCGTTCGATTTCCGTACGCCGAAGTTGTTATCACAGGATTTTGCTCAATTGAAAAACGGCTATGACGATACATGGCTGCTTGATGCGGATGGTGCGGACGATGTTCCGCTTGCTGCGGTTGTAACGGAGCCGACGACAGGCAGAACGCTGCGTATTTATTCAACACAGCCGGCAATTACGATGTATACCGGAAACTTTTTAAACGGAGAGCAGGGTAAAAACGGCGATGTGTATAACAAGCATTCCGGCGTGTGCTTTGAAACTCAGCATATACCGGATTCGCCCAATCATCCAGCGTTCCCTTCCGTATGGGTTCAGCCCGGCGAAGCGTATCGGCACGAAACGCAGTGGCGCTTTACGGTTTAGTAGAGGACTGATAGAATAGAAATTGATCGAATCGATATATACGATATAAGAGAGGTGAGTTGATTATGGAAGTTCAGTTACAGGATCTTGTTGAAAAGATCAAGCAGGACGGTATTGCTTCTGCTGAACAGCAAGCTGCGGGTATCATTGCCGAAGCGGAGAAAAAGGCAAAGGCTATCGTTGCGGATGCGGAAAAAGAGGCTGAAACCTTGTTGAAGAAGACTGAAGTCGAATCCCAACGGTTTACAAACGCTTCGGAGGCTGCCGTTAAACAGGCTTGCCGCAATGCGCTCATCGCCTTTAGAGAAGGAGTTACCGCTTCTCTCGATGCCCTCATCAAAGCGGAAACCGCAGCGGCATATAACAGCGATGTACTCAAAACGCTGATTCCCGAAGCGGTAAAGGGTTGGATTAAAACAAACGAAGCCGATATTTCCATTATTCTGTCCCCTGAAGATGCTAAAAAGCTGGAAAGTGCTTTGCTCGCTGCGTTTAAGAAAGAGGTTGAAAAAGGCATCGAGGTTAAATCCGATGCACAGCTTGCAGGCGGCTTTAGAATTGGGGTAAAGGACGGTTCGGCATACTATGATTTTTCTGCAGAAGCGGTTGCCGATTTGTTTTCCGCCTATATCAGCTCACGCGCTGCACGCCTGTTGAAGGATGCGGTAAAGGAGTTATAAGGAGTGGCTTCATACTATTATTTGATGGCTCAGCTGCCGTCAATTATGCCGCACACCGACCCTCCGCTTTCTTACGCGCAATTTAAAGAGCTTGCCCTGCGGTTTTTAACTGAAAAAGATGCCGCCGTGCTGGAATCTTTAACGCTCGTTCCGCCCCGCGAGGCTGTCCATACGGCTTCTGCTGTGGTGAACGAATGGTATGCGTTTGAACAAGAACTGCGGTTTGCGCTTGAACAAATACGCGCTGCAAAGCTGAAACGGGATGAGCGGATTGCTCCTGCAGAAACACCTGCTTCCGCCTTTGATATCGGCGCTATTGTGCGCGGGGTTTCCAACATCGATGACCCCTTAGCGGCGGAACGGTATTTGCTGAATGCGCGGCTTGCGGCAGCGGATCAGCTGCGGAAACTGCATTTTTTTGATAGCGAAGCGGTTTTCGGCTATGGAATTGTATTACTGTTGAGCGAACGGGCTTCAAAATTTAAGATGGAAACCGGCCGCACAGAATATCACTCAATTTATACACAAATTCTCGGAGAAAAGATATGAGAGGAACGAAAGGAAAGGTAGTCGGTATTAACGGGAATATGGTCAGCGTTGAGTTTGACGGTCTGGTTACGTTAAACGAAGTTGGCTACGTCCATATCGGCGACACCAAATTGAAGAGCGAGATCATCCGTATACGCGGCTCCGTTGCTCAGATGCAGGTATTCGAAATTACCAAGGGTATCCGCGTCGGTGATGAAGTTGAGTTTACCGGAGATCTCTTGTCGGTTGAACTTGGGCCGGGACTGCTCGGCAGAGTGTATGACGGTTTGCAGAACCCGCTCCCCGACCTTGCAGAAAAGGCGGGCTACTTTTTTGGAGCGCGGTATCTATTTAAATGCGCTTCCTACCGAAGCACAGTGGGATTTTACGCCGGTTGCACAGGTCGGCGATACGCTCGTGCGCGGCGATGTGCTGGGAACCGTGCCGGAGGGGAACTTTACCCACCGGATTATGCTTCCCTTCGGTATGTACGGCACATACACGCTTTCTTCCATTAATCCGGCGGGACAGTACACCGTACACGAAACCATTGCGGAAGTAATCGATGAACGCGGGAAAAAGTATCCGCTTACGATGAGCTTCCGCTGGCCGGTAAAGCGTGCAATCGACTGCTATGCCGAACGGCTCAAGCCCTCCGAAACGCTTGTTACCAAAATCCGCACCGTAGATACCTTCTTCCCGGTAGCAAAGGGAGGAACCTACTGTATTCCGGGGACGTTCGGTGCCGGTAAAACCGTTTTACAGCACGCAACCAGCCGTAACGCAGAGGTTGATATCGTTATCATCGCCGCCTGCGGTGAGCGCGCCGGTGAAGTTGTAGAAACCTTAAAAGAATTCCCTGAATTAACCGACCCCCGCACGGGACGTACCCTGATGGAGCGGACGGTTATCATTTGTAATACATCGTCGATGCCGGTTGCGGCGCGCGAGGCTTCGGTTTATACCGGCGTAACCCTTGCCGAATACTACCGCCAGATGGGGCTTGACGTTCTGCTCCTTGCAGACTCCACCAGCCGCTGGGCGCAGGCTTTGCGCGAAATGTCCGGACGCTTGGAAGAAATCCCCGGTGAAGAAGCCTTCCCCGCCTACTTGGAATCCTACATTGCAGCATTCTATGAGCGCGCCGGTATTGTCCGCTTAAAGGACGGTAGCAAAGGCTCTGTAACGATCGGCGGTACGGTTTCCCCCGCAGGCGGTAACTTTGAAGAGCCGGTTACGCAGGCAACGCTAAAAGTTGTCGGTGCCTTCCACGGACTTTCCCGCGAACGCTCCGATGCCCGTAAATATCCCGCCATCCACCCGCTCGATTCATGGTCGAAATACCCGAGCGTACTCGGCACGGCGCAGGTGGAATACGGCAGAAGGATGCTCCGCCGCGGTACCGAGGTCGAACAGATGATGAAGGTTGTCGGTGAAGAAGGTACCAGTATGGAAGACTTTATTGTCTACTTGAAGGGAGACTTCCTCGACGCGGTTTATTTACAGCAAAACTCCTTCGATAAGGTTGACGATGCCGTTTCCGTAGAGCGCCAGCGCTATATTTACAAACTGATCCTGCGCATATTGGGTTCTCAGTTCTCCTTTAATACCAAGGATGAAGCTCGCGCATACTTTAACAAGCTGCGCCAGTCCTTTATCGACTATAACTATTCGCCGTGGGAATCGCCGGAATTTAAGCAGCACGAAGCAGCTATTACCGGAGCGCTTTCCGATAAGGCAACAGGGCTGGATGAAAAAGCGGCAAAACTCATAAAAGAAGCGGAGGCACATCATGAAGAAAGTGTACAGTAAGATTGAATCTATTAACGGTTCGGTTATAACCGTCAAGGCTGAAGATGTGTCCTACGGTGAGCTTGCGCAGGTACAGACAAGCTTTGGCGCCTCGCTTGCACAGGTCAATAAGCTGGATAGAGGGCTTGTTTCACTGCAGGTATTTGCAGGCGGACGCGGCGTTTCCACCGGTGATGAAGTACGCTTCCTCGGTCGGGAAATGCAGGTAAGCTTTTCCGATGACTTACTCGGACGTATCTTTAACGGTTCGGGTGAGCCGCGCGACCAAGGCCCGATGCTCAAGGATAATATGGTAGAAATCGGCGGCCCGTCCGTAAACCCGTCCAAGCGTATTATGGCAAAGCGCATGATCAGAACCGGTATTCCGATGATCGACGTATTCAACACCCTCGTGGTTTCCCAGAAGCTACCGATTTTCTCAAGCTCCGGTGAACCCTACAACGAACTGCTCGCACGTATCGCAATGCAGGCTGAGGTTGATGTCATCGTACTCGGCGGTATGGGACTGAAATACGACGACTACCTCTATTTTAAGGACACATTGGAAGAAGCAGGCGCGCTGAGCCGCACGGTGATGTTCGTACACACCGCCGCCGACCCGACGGTAGAATGTTTGATGATCCCCGATATGTGTCTTGCAGTTGCCGAACAGTTTGCACTCAAGGGCAAGGATGTCCTCGTCCTTTTAACCGATATGACCAACTTCGCCGATGCGATGAAGGAAATTGCCATTATACAGGAACAGGTTCCGTCAAACCGCGGCTATCCCGGCGACCTTTACAGCCAGCTTGCCGCCCGCTACGAAAAGGCGGTTGACTTTGACGATGCAGGTTCGGTTACCGTTCTTGCCGTTACCACCATGCCCGGCGACGACGTAACGCACCCCGTTCCCGATAACACCGGATATATCACCGAAGGTCAGTTCTATCTTAAACACGGACGCATCGAACCGTTCGGAAGTCTTTCCCGTCTCAAGCAGAACGTCAACGGCAAGACCCGCGAAGATCACCGTGCGCTCATGGATAATATGATCAAGCTCTATGCTTCCTACAAGGACACGCTTGAGAAAAAGTCGATGGGCTTTATGATGAGCGAATGGGACGGCAAACTGCTGAAATACGGTGAACTTTTTGAATCCCGCATGATGGATTTGTCGGTGAACATTCCGCTTGAGGAAGCGCTCGATAACGGATGGAAGATTCTTTCATCCTGCTTTACTCCTGAGGAAACCGGTATTAAGTCCGATTTGATTAAAACCTTCTAGCCCAAGGATGCGCAGAACAATCCCACTGCGGATTAATGCGTTTCCTTCTAATTATAAGGAATAGCGATGGCTATTAAACTGACGAAAAACGAGCTGAAAAATCAAAAAGAATCGCTTAAGATGTTCCAGCGGTACTTGCCGACGCTTCAGCTTAAAAAACAGCAGCTGCAAACCGAAATACGCACGATTGAGACGCATGCAAAAGAGGTTCGGCTGAACCGAGACGCGCTGCACAAGGAGTTTGAGCAGTGGATTGCCGTCTTCGGTGAAGCGGGAGTCTTTACACCTGAAATCCTCAAGGTGAAAGAAGTGCGTACCTCGACGGGAAATATTGCCGGTGTTTCGATACCGGTATTTTCCGGGGCGGACTTTGAACGCAGCAGCTACGATCTTTTTACAACGCCGCTCTGGCTCGACATTGCTTGCGACCGGATGGAGCGGGTTTTATCGCTCGATCTTGAAGCCCAAATCCTCGACGAACAGGTTGCACGGCTCAACAACGAACTGCGTACCACAACGCAGCGGGTCAACTTGTTTGAAAAGGTAAAGATACCGGAAACAAAGCGGAACATCAAAAAAATTTCCGTGTATCTGGGAGATCAGCAGGTAGCGGCGGTTGTGCGCGGGAAGATTTCCAAGAAAAACTTGGAAAAGAACGCTCCGGATGAGGAGGAAACAGCATGATTTTACCGATGAAAAAACTGACGCTCCTTGTGCTGGATTCTCAGAAAAAGGCAGCGTTAAAAACACTGCGGAACTTCGGTGCGGTGCATATCGAAAAGGAAGCCGCTTCAAGCGATACCTTGACGGAATTGCAGAACACGTATGCGAGATTGCAGCAAGCGGAAGCATTGATTACCGAATCGCAGCCGAAAAAAGCTGAAAAAACAAAGACTGAAACGCTTACGTTGAATCGGAATGACTTATTGCAGGCAGTTGACGAGATCCTTGAGCTTAAAGACCAAGAATCAAATACACGAGCTGCAATCAATAAGCTGACCGGCGACATCGAAGCATACAATGCTTGGGGGGATTTTGATCCCGAAGATATACGCAGCTTTGAAGAAAACAGCATCTATTTGACGATGGGCGAGCTTCCGGAAAAGTCATATACAGCATTGCCTGAAACGATTAAAACGGTACGGCTTACAGGCGGCAAAAAAACAGTCCGCTTTGCGATAGTGTCCGAAACCGCAGATGTTCCTGCCGATTTGCCGTCCGATTTTAGTCCGCTTATTTTACCGGATATGCGGCTGTCGGCAATGCATACCGAAAGGGAACGGCTGCAAAAACAGCTGCCCTCATTCAAAGCAAAGATTGGGGCACGAACTGAATTGCTTGCGCCGCTCAAGGCAGAGGCAAAAAAGCTTGCAAAAGAGATTGAGTTTGAAAGCGTCCGTGCCGGTATGGAAGTAATTCCGCTTGAGGAAGATACGGCAGCTGCCGGTTCTTCCGTAACGGTTAATGCGTCTGATGTGGGTAATACCGCTGCTGCCGTTTCCGGCAACCCGATTAGCAGCACTGCCGGGAATGCCGAAAAAGAGCCGATACGGCTTGCACGGCTCTCCGGTTATATTCTTGCTGAAAAACAAGCTGATTTTGCAGGTCTTGCAAAGGCAAACGGCTGGGCATTTATTTCAGATGATCCTGCTGAAGAAGATGCCGTTCCGACTGCCATGCGGCATAACCGGTTTGTACAGCTGCTTACCCCGCTGACGGACTTCCTCGGTACCGTGCCGGGCTACCGCGAACCCGATATTTCGCTGTGGTTCCTGCTCTTTTTCGGTATCTTCTTTGCAATGATTTTCGGGGACGCAGGCTACGGCGGCATCCTCGTGATCTTATCGCTCATCGGAATCGTCAAAGCAAAAGCGAAGGAGCAGCCCGCTCCGCTTGCCATGCAGATGTTCCTTTACCTCGGTGTCCTCACCGTTATCTGGGGGACTGCAACCTGCAACTGGTTCGGTATCTCGGTGGAGTACATCCCCGCATGGCTGAAAAACCTGTCCGTACCGGCTATCTCGAACGTAACGGAAGAGAGCATCAGAAATGCCAACTTGATGCAGTTCTGCTTTACGCTCGGGCTTATTCAGCTGACAATCGGGCATATCATCTCGATTGTGCGGAATATCCGTTCTCCGCAGATACTGGGACACATTGGCTCCATTGCGATGCTCTGCGGAATGTATGTCGTGGTACTCAGCCTTGTCGTCAGCGCCGAGCGGTACCAGATTAACCAACCGGTACTGATTGCAGTAGGTGGCGGCTTTGCGCTTAACTTTATTTTTTCAAATTATCAAACCGGTATCGGGCAGAGTATCGTGGACAGTCTTAAAAATATCATCACGATGTTCTTAGGGGTGGTAAACGTCTTTGCCGATATCATGAGCTATATCCGTCTTTGGGCAGTCGGGCTTGCAGGTTCTGCAATCAGCGCGACAGTCAACCAAATGGCGGGACCGGCGCTCGGCAGCTTCCTCATCTTTTTGGGTGTGCTGCTGTTATTCTTCGGACACGGGTTGAACTATATTATGAACGTACTTTCGGTTATCGTACACGGAGTGCGGCTTAATACATTAGAGTTTTCAAACCATGTCGGGTTAACGTGGGCAGGGTTCAAATACGAACCTTTTGCAGAATAATTAAATAAGAAGAACAACTTCTTATCGAGTAGATTATAAACTTGGAGGATTTCAATGAGTTTTGGTATGTTTGGTGCAGCAGCTGCACTCGGTATTTCGGCATTCGGATCGGCATTAGGGCTTGCTATCGCAGGACAGGGCACAATCGGGGCGTGGAAGCGGTGTTATTTGAATAATAAACCGGCTCCCTTCATCCTCCTCGCATTTGCAGGTGCCCCGCTCACGCAGACCATTTACGGCTTCTTGCTGATGAACAAAATGCTTACTTCAAAAGCGGATCCGTGGTTCCTGTTAGGTGTCGGTGTTGCGTGCGGTCTCGGTATTGCAGCTTCCGCTATTGCACAGGGTAAGGCTTCCGCAGCAGGTTCTGATGCGTTGGCGGAAACCGGTAAAGGTTTCGGTCAGTACATTACCGTTGTCGGTCTTTGCGAAACCGTCGCGTTGTTCGTTATGGTTTTCGGACTGATTAACTGCTAACAGTGGTGCTCAAACGGATTTCGGCTTCTGCCGGAATCCGTTTTTTGTTTTAAACCCTCCGCACAAATAAAAGAACTTATTTACCTCACTCTTTACCCATAAAAACTTCTTTTCACATATTTTTTCTTCAAAAACATAAAAATTATTAGCCGAAACGCCGTTGATGTCGCATAAAAGGGGCATGAACCTTATAAAATTTTATTACGGCATCAAGTGTATGCCAACCCTATTGTGTATGTTTGTTACCCTCTTCGGATGCGTTTCTACGCAAGGCTACGGGCAACAATCGCTTTTTGACCGTCTAACCAATGACCGTTTTATATTCGGTCTACAAAACGGCGAGGAATACGATATCGATGAATACCCCAATGAAGATTCCGATGAGGATTCCGGCACCGAGACGGATGAATACAATTTCGATAAAGCTTCCGAAACCGGATCGGAAACAGGCGGCGGACAACAGACGGGCGAATCAACTGAGCAGCAAACGGATAAAGCGCTTACCCAACAGACAGACGAATCGGTCAAACAACAAATAGACAAAGCGGATTCCTCATCGGACATACAACAGAATGATAAGGCTGATGCAAAACACACAGCCCCGGAACGCGACTATTTTTTCCGATATGTACACAGTGTTCATAAAGGCGCCCGGATTTCTGCCGGAGTCAGCGGTCGCGGTTACATCGGTTATTTGCAGCTTGAATCGCCGATGCCCGTACCCTACTTTGAACTTTCGGTGAGGAATTTCGGTGTCGGGCTGTATCCGCTTGCAGCACTGCAACCTTCTTTTCCTGAAAAAAATATCCCAACGCTTTTCCTCGGTGCAGGAAGCCTCACCTTTGATAGTTTCTTAAAAACGGCGCAGTTTTCCGGCTTTTCGAAAACAAAAGCAAGCTACGGCGGAGTCAAATTTCCGCGAGAACAGTTCATCGGTATCGGGAATGCGCAAAAGGCTATTCAATATGGGGTTGAAGTATACGGCAGCGGATGGAACAGCGCTTTTTTTGCAAGCCCCGAACCAAAGAAGCAGCGGATGCGCTACGGCCTTATTGGCGGTTGGCGTATGAATCAGAAAAAAGCGGACATCAACTTTGCCATTCAATATCTTACCGCTTTTATGCCGGAATTGATCAGAGAGGTAAAAACATCTTCTGCAGAATCCGCAGGCATATATGGTGGAGATATCCGGCAGCGTTACCACACGCTTTTCGGTTTAAACGCCGTTTTTACTCATCCGGTTGTCTCGTTTTCGACAACCGGTTTTTGCAGCTATGCGGCAGACAAAACAGTTTCCGGTGCGGTACAAGCCGAAATCGATGCTTGGTACCGGTATGCGGGTATACGAACCGGCGGCAGCTATACCGGAGCGCGCGCCGTCAACTGGGATGGAAAGCAGCAAAACGAACAGGTTACCGTTTTTATTCAGCCGCACTTTAAGGTGGGCATTTTCTCGCTGTCCGCGCTCTATGGATTCAGTATGGAAGATAAAACAATGCTGCATAACGGCGGGCTTATTACACAGGTAAAACATGAAGTAATCCGTTGGAAGGCAAGCTGGGATTACCGCAATGAACTGCATACTATTAAAACGGAACTGATATGCATAAGCAAACCGAAATGGTTTAACGGCGTTCAATGGTTCCAAAAAGCGACTGCCGGAGCTTCCGTTGAATTACAGGATAAAACTGCCAATCCGTTTATCTTAAAAAAGTATGCTATCCATATAAACGGTCATTTCTGCATTACCGACGGCGTTTTTTGCGGTATCGCCGGTTCGTTTTCCCAAGCAGTACGAAAGGAAGAAACCGAAAATGAACGCCTTATATACCTGCAAAACCCCGTGTATGGCGGCGGCGTATATGTCAGTTTTAAGCGAGACGGTATCGGAAAGGTACACTCCGGCAAATTGGAAGTTTCGGTAAAAAATGAAAAGCCGTATTACGATATTAAGCTTGTGTATCAGGTTCGCGGAAAGTGAGAGGATTGCTCCGCTATCTTCTGAGCGGCGGCGACACAATCCAAGCCGGCCGTGTCGATGATAAGGTTGCAGTTCCTGCGGTACAGTTCGGTGCGGCGCGTATACAATTCGGTAAACAGATGCCGCGCTTCCGCTTTTTGAGCAACAGGCAGAAAGCGTAGAAATGCCGGATAATACCCTGTTTGCAGCGCATCGTGCGTCAAGCGTTCAAAAAGCGCCGCTTCCGTTGCATAGAGGAATACCCGCAGCGGTATTGCTGCAACGATGGCAGACGCTTCCATGTTATCGCAGATGCCGCCGCCCGCCGCAATGACAGCACAGTTTTCTACGGCTGCCCCCTGCCGATTCTCAGCTGAGCCGTCGGTTGGCAGGGGCAGAGGTGTAGAGTGCCGCAACGGCTCGGCTGCAAAGACATCCCCGCCGCAGTCATGTAGAGCGCAACATTCACGCAGGGCAGCAGCTTCCGCAGCATGTAATGCGGATACCCCTCCTTGACGGCAAAGCTCCCGCGGCGTTAAACCGGTACGGATACGGATAAGCTCATCGGTGTCGTAAAAGGAGCAGCCGAGCCGTTTAGCAAGGAGTCTCCCTACGGAAGTCTTTCCCGAACGGCTCAAGCCTAAAAGTATCATGAAGTTCACGATAGCGGCAGTGCTAGGCACTTAACGGATGCGGTGAAGGACAATCGGGTTCGGGCGGTGTGATAAAGTGCAACAGCATTTTCAGCTTTTTAATCGCAGCAGGGAGCGCAATCCGCAGCGGGAGGGGGTGTGTATCATCGGGATTCAGAGCCAAAAGGCTTGACGAAGCGGCGCCCATATACGGCGGAACAGCACCGAATAACCGCATCATCTCCTCTTCTCCATATTGCCGCCCCGTTTGAACATCTTGCACCGTACCTGTCCCGTTGATAGGGGTACCGGAAATTCCGCCTGCTGCATTACCGGCAACTACGGAAGGTTCCATATACCGGCATGGCTTCCAGCGAATACGCCTGTCTTTACCATGATCTCCCGAAAAACCGAATAACCGGCATATCAGACACCGTCCGCCGTACACCGTGCAGTGATACGGGCTTTCGGGGTCAAACAGAACGCAACCGTCGCCTCCGATAGAAGCACCGCTGTCCGCTTCGGCAATACGTTCCGCTCGCTCGCTCTGATTTTCCAGCATCCATGCTGCGAGATACAGCGCTTCAGCCTCATATACTTCAGGTTCAAAATGAACGCAACAACTACCGCAGCCGTCAGGGCATTGCATGGGGCTTTTTGCCTTCCATATTTTTTGATCTGCGTCTATATCATTATACAACGAATCAACTGCCGTCAAAATATCATAGATCACAGTACCCGCAAATTTTTCCGCTTCTTTTATCATATCGTAAATTCTTTTACCTTATTCGCCAATATTTCGATACTTTCTTTATTTTTTTGAACCAGATCATTTACCTCTACAACGGCATTATTTATTTGAATAGCACCGGCAGACATTTCGTCCATGCTGTTGGTAATAACCTGAGTCAATCCATCCAGTTTATTCATCTCCTGCGCAACTTCTCCGCTGCCCGAAAGCATTCCCGATGAACCGGCTTGTACCGTATTCGTAGTAATATTGATATCTTTAATCGCTGCCAATACTTCTTTATTCGCATTCATCTGATCTTGCATGGAACGCGTAATAAAGTCTTCCTGATCGGAAATTCGGGTCGCAAGTTCATATACCTTATCAAAGGTCTGTTCGGCACCGTTACCGGCAGCTATCAGCGTACGAATAATTTCAATAGATTCTTTCAGAACACCGCCGATTTGCTTTCCCTGTGCATTTGATTCTTCCGCAAGTTTACGGATCTCATCTGCAACAACCGCAAAACCTTTTCCGGTTTCTCCCGCATGGGCGGCTTCGATAGCGGCATTCATAGCGAGCAAGTTTGTCTGGCTTGCAATATTCTGAATAATCAGACTCGCTTCCAAAAGTGCATCGGATCGTTCTGCTATTTGCTTAACTACCGAGTTTGCCGTATTAGCGCCGTTTTTCCCCTCACGAGTCATCGAATACATCTCTTTTATCAAATCATTATTTTTTTCAAGCGTTTGCGTAATAGTAACAATATTTGCAGCCATTTCTTCAACTGCAGAAGAAGAGTGCGCAACTGAATTTGCTTGTACTGTAATCTCTTTGTCCAGTTCTTGAATTTGCGCAATAATATTTTCAACTACATTGCCGGTTTTTTGAACACTCGAAGCCTGGGTTTTTGCTTGCCTTTTAATACTTTCCACATTTGCACTGATTTCGTTTATTGCACTTGCCGTTTCGGCCATATTATTATAGAGATCATCTCCCACATGCTGCATCGCCTTCGATTCATGGATAAGCGAATTAATCATACCGGCAACCTTATCCATTGTCGTATTAAAATCGATCATCAGACGACCGATTTCATCATTTTTCTTAATGTAAAATCGTCCGGTCAGATCGCCGGATGCCATTTTTGCAAAGATAAGCTGCAACTTTCGGAAATATCCTTTTACCCGTTTGGAGAACCAGAAAATAAGCCAGAAGAATACAATCAGCATCCCCGTTCCGACTGCTGCCATACTGACAACGATTCGGTAAAAACTTTCCAATATCTCACTATTTTGCATCAATATCGCTATTTTCCATCCTAATTCATCAATAGCAAAAACCCGTATCCGCCACTGAATATTATCGATCGTAACAACTTTCGTTTCGATACCGATATCTTGAAAATGTTTAAGGTATTGATTACCGGTACTATCCAGCTTTGTAAACACTAAATCTCGATGCATCGGATCGGCTAAAATAGTCCCGTCATTTTGAAACAACATTACATATCCTGCCTTGCCGACTTTTATCGAATCAATAAATGAAGTAAGTTGCTCAAGTTTTACCTCAAGTCCCAGATTTCCGATAAAACGCCCTTCCGGCGATAATACTTGTCTGGAAAAACAGATAACAGGGGCCCCTATCGTCGACATATACGCAGGGGTCACAACGGTATCGCCACCGGCAGCTTCCGCTTGTTGATACCATATACGCTTTCGCGGATCAAATCCCGCGCTGACGGTATCATCCCACGAACTGGCAAACCCGCCCCATTTTGATCCGAAAAAAACTTCCGCGATATCGGAATATCCGTTATAGACACGCTTAAACAGCGTTACTATATCTTGCTCTATCTCTCCTTTCGGTACATTTTTCAGTATCATGTTCTGCTTTGTAGTCGTATAATTATTGAGGCTGGTATCAGCAACTTGCACGATAGGATGCTCTGCAAGCACTTTTGCCGTATTTTTATTATTTTGCATAAACAGCATGATCGTTTGTTCTATCAGCGAGAACTGCTGGGATGAGGTTCGGTCGTATTGTTTTATATTAACCTGATATACTTGAAAACCGATTATAGCGCAAGCGCATATTATTAAAATACACAATATAACGACGCCGGCAAGCAAAATTTTAGCGCGCAGGGATATATTCCTTTTTCTAGTATCCATCATTTCTCTCCTCAATAACAAATGATAATTAAAGAATGCCTAAAAGAAGAATCCTATTTTCCAAATAATCCGCGTTGTCCTGCTTTTATCCATTTACCGGGTATGCGCGATAATGCTGACTGGTTTATTTGTGCAGCCAACCATTCGGTATAGAGAGCATTATCTTCTCCTTCAAGACGAACAAGCATTGTTTGCAAAAAGAGCGTTTTCTTCCTGTGCAATCGTTGCCGAACTTGCCTCCGCCATCCTCACAAAGGCCCCGGAAGCAGCGGCAACCGGTATATTCCCGCATGAAGGAGAGACATCTCGATGTACAAATATTAACTTCCCCGATTTTTTTATGAATAAAATACCGCATGAAAGTGTAGGCTAACTGTATATTTGCAGTAATCAATTCGGTAACAATCTTATCGGCATGCAATACACCGGTATTGGAATATAATTCGGTATATGCCGGTGCATCAAAGATCAGCAGAGCAGTTTCAATATTCAACTGTAAATTTTTAAATTGGAGTGGTAAAGATTGAAGAGAGAATACGGATTGGCGATTCCATAATAGCACAGGGCCTATCGCATTCTCCGCTTTTTTATCTTTTGTTCGTTCGGCATCGGAAATAACAATTACGCGTTGACCCTGTACTCGTAGGAAATCAGCTAAACTTAACGAAAAATTTAAACGATCGTCTGTTATCAGTATATCAGTACTCATAGTTACTAGTATATACCGAATAAATAAAAATTTAAATAGCTAGTCGATTAAAGTCGCTTCGACCATATAACGGAACGAATCACCTGCCACAGAGCGTTCTTTTTTTTCTATGATGAAAATCAGAGCGCGAGAGGTATCGTCCATCAGTATTTTCTTAACGGCATAATTTTTAACACCACTTCGCACATAATCGGGGCGGCCGACTTCTTTTTTTACCTTGGTACCATTCGGTTTTGTTTTTTCTACCGTTAAATAAAATGAACTTTCCGTTTTTGATTTTTGTGTCGTATTAAGCACAACCGTATATTCGTCGCTTGTCTGGAAGTCGCGGAAAAATAGTGTTTGATTTCCTTCAGTTGCTTCTGTTTGCGCATAAAGAACACGTCCCTGCCGTGTTTCGGAAATACCCCACTTGCTCAGTGAAACTTGAGCCCTATTCTGCAGTGCAAGGAAAGTCGATTTACTTTCTTTTCCTTCCGTTTGCTTTGAAGGAGATGTTCTGAAAATACCGTTGGGGAGAAAAGTATTGGCACCTACATCGACAGCGTAAATTTCGGCATACGCGCGATAGGTTTTATCCTGTAAACCGTATTGGCCGAAAGCAAACTTAGTTCCGTCAGCGGAAAAGCCTAAATTAACAAAGTTTGCAAGATCGCCGGCATAAACGGCAGCCGCAAAGACCGCCATAACAATTATGGTATAAAATTTTCGCATAACAACTCCTGCGCGTGAAAATCCGTGGATTACGTTCCTATACTTGTATCGGAATATAAAATGCAAACTTTAAAAAGGGGAAGCAAAACAAGCACTTTATCTTGTTCAAAGTAATCGGAAACCAATTACCAAATACTACAAATTATCCATTACCCATTACTTACTCAGCTGTCGCCAGACTTTAAGCTGTTCTTGTATCAAAGCCTTACCTTCTTCCAAAACTTTTAACTGGGCTTCTTTTGTAGTGGGTGTCGGATATATTTTAAGAACTTTTACCCGATATGCGCCTCCACGTAGATTGGTTGCAAGCCGTGTTATCGAAGAGATATTCCATCCGCCGTCAACCGCGGCAACAACTACCGGCATCGGAGCCTTGGATAAAAACCGCCGGAAACCGGCCGAATGAAAAGTTCCGACTTCGCCATTCTTTGAGCGGGTTCCCTCAGGAAAGAGTATCGGTATCCAATTGTTGCGCATCACCCGTCGCGCGAATGCATCCATTGCCTGCATGGCCTGACTGGGACTACCGGTACGCTGCACGATACAGTGTTCGTCACTTTTCAGCATAACGGAAACTAACGGCACATAGTCTGCCAGTTCCTTCTTCGCAACAAAACGAACCCGCTTTCCACCGAGATAGTTCATAAACACCACAATATCTAAGATGCTTTGGTGGTTGGAAATCAGCAAATACTGTTCCGGCAGCCGCGGCACAAGAGAATAATCCCCTCTGAAATGGAAATTAAGATAAGCAGAAAAAATCGAAAAGATACGGTGCGCGACAACGGTCGAAATATGTGCATTGATTTTTTTACACCACGAGCGGTGAATAGCATAAGCAATACGGTTTAATAACGCCCATCCGGCCAAAGTGCCGATACAGCATATAATACAAAAAACACCAAGCATAAAGTCCCTATCAATACAAAAAGTTTTCGACAGTATAAACTATTTCTTCTAAAGATGCAAAGCATTGCTTGGTTTTAGGAATACTGTCGATAAAAATTCTCCCGTACTGTTTAACAAGCGCCCGCTTGTCGAGCAGCGTTACAATGCCGCGGTCGGTTTGCGAGCGCATCAGGCGGCCGAAGCCCTGCCGGAATTGTACAACCGCTTCGGGGACGCTCAGCTGCATAAACGAGCTGCCGCCTCTTTTTTCGATGGCATCGGCACGGGCGCGAAAAAGAGGTGCACTCGGCACGGCAAAAGGGAGTTTTACCAAAATGACATGGCTGAGCGCCTCTCCCGGTACGTCGATGCCTGCCCAAAACGATGCGGTCGCGAATAAGCTGCTTTCGATATGTTCCTTAAAGGTTTGCAAGAGGCGGCTGCGGTCGTCCTCTCCCTGCTGTAAAAGCTCCATATCGGGCAGCTGAGTGCGGGCGTACGCACAAGTTTGTTTTAACGACTCGTAAGAAGTAAACAGGACAAGCGTTTTTCCTCCGGTCATTTCAATCAATTTGGTAACGGCGGTGTTCACAAATTGCTGAAACTGCTCATCATCAGGGGCAGGTGCATCGGTCGGGATGTTTAAGAGCACATTTTTGTCGTACGGGAAAGGCGATTCAAAGGTACCGGTGCGCACCGGCTTGTCGGAAAAAGGATGCAAGCCGACCCTGCCCAGCCAATACGAAAAGCTCGTGCCGATTTTCAGGGTTGCGGAAAGGGCAATGACGGTATCGAAGGGGATGAATACCGCCTGCCGCAGCAAACCCGACATATCCACCGGCGTTTGATTAAAGTACGGAACTTCCCCCGCAGGGCTTTGGTATTTTTCTATCCAAAAGACATACTCGGGCAGTTCTTTCCAACGGAAAAAATTTTCGAGCGTTTCGGAAATGTCTTGCAGCCGGTGCAGTGCAAGCGAACCTTCCCGCACCGCTTCTTCATACGGAGAACCTTCATCCGGTTCGGCATTGGTAATCAGCACCGCGAGCTTGACATTCAGGATATTCAGCTCCGCGTAAAAATCCTTGCACGCGGCAAGCAGCGCCGCCGTCTTCGATGCCGGAACCTGTGTAAAACCGAGACTGCTCACATTCCCGCAAAACGAGAGCGCCCGCGCCTCCAATACGGAGTAAGCCGTTTGCGTTTTTGCAAGAGCGGC
Organism: Treponema vincentii; assembly: GCF_010365865.1. Classification (NCBI taxonomy): domain Bacteria; kingdom Pseudomonadati; phylum Spirochaetota; class Spirochaetia; order Treponematales; family Treponemataceae; genus Treponema; species Treponema vincentii. The sequence continues at coordinate 2,525,908 of NZ_CP048020.1, forward strand.
GATAATAGCAGGCATCAACTCGGCTTTAGTAGAAACCGCAGTGATTTTTTCGATACAGCCGGCGGCTTTTCCCTTTTTAGTACGGGAAAGCGTTGTAATACAGCGGGTTAAATCATAGCGGGAAAAGGTACGCGAAAAAAATCCGCTTGCCGCCTCTTCAATCGTGTGAGCTTCGTCAAAGATGATTGCGTTAAAGGGCGGCAGAACGGCAGTTGAATCATAACCGGCGCCTTCTTTTCTGCTGGCGAGATCGGCAAAGAGCAGATGGTGATTAACAATTAAGAGCGCTGCCTTTTCCGCTTTTTTACGCAGCTTCATCACAAAACAGTCAGTATAAAAAGGACAGCGCTGCCCAAGGCAGTTATCCGATTCGGAGCAAATCTTTGACCACAATCCTGCCGCGGGCATAAACGGGAGTGAAGAGCGGGCGCCGTCTTGGCATGTTTGCGCCCATTTTTGAATGGCTGCCAACTCTTCCGCTTCCTGACTAAAAAGATCAGGTTCCTGTACCGTTTGCATAAGCCGCCGCAAACAAAGGTAATTCTGCCGCCCCTTAATGAGCACCGCCTGCGGCTGTTCCGATTGTTCACCGCATACACCGAGTATTTTTAAGGCGTCGGGAACATCCTTATCGACGAGCTGATGCTGTAAATTGATGGTGCCGGTGGAGATAACAATACGAACTTTGTTGGCAAGCGCCCATTCAAAGGCGGGCAGCAAGTAGGCTAAACTCTTTCCGACGCCGGTTCCTGCTTCAAAAACACCGATTGCGCTGTCGTTAAAACAATGCGTTATTGCGCGGATAAGATCAAGCTGTGACGGGCGTTCTTCATAGCGGTCAAAAAAAGACGCAAAGCTGCCGGTTTCTTCAAGATAGCCTGCTATTGTATCGGCATTAAGGCGGTGGTATACACGTTCCTCCGCTTCATCTTCGTAGTGCATAAAGGCTTAATCGCGCAGCCATTCTACCGTTGCGGTATCGTATTTAACACTGATAATAGCCGTTTCATTGTATTGAATCTGAGCATCGACCTTTGTGCCTGAAAGAATTTTTTTATCGGGGGATACCAAAAAGCGCCACTGTGGAGGATTGGTTTTTTGAACCGCTTGGCGGGCAATTTCATCGGGTAAATTGAGAAATTGGCGGGGCTGCAAACTGCCTTTTTGCGTTACCAGCAAGTATCCGTTATCGATTTTTAAATCGAGTGAGACGGACACACCGCTTGAGAATACCGCCATTCCGCGACCGCCGCGCAAGATCATCACACGGTCGAGCCCCGGCTCCCCCTTCCATGAACCGGCAAGCGAATCAACAGTGTCGATGTATCCGAACTCCGTATTCTGCTCAGTTTGTGGCAGGGAATGCGCAAGTTGCTCCAGCGGAACCGAAAAGTCAAAGAGGTTGAACACTAACAGTCGGGAATCAAGGAGAATCTTGTTAATATTATCGTATACTTTTGAAATGATGCGGGTAAACTGATCTTTTCGTCCCTTTAAAATAAGTTCAAGCTTAATCCCCTCCGGAACCTCTTCCAATGCCCCGAAGAAAATATATTCAATAGCCGGATTTTTAGGAAAATCAACCGGCGCGGACTCATTACGCAAATCAAAGATAGTATAGGTTTTAAGTTCTTTAATAAAAGAGAAAACAAGATTATCAACCGTTTGGGCAATCTGTTCGTTCATAGTAGGAGCCTGTAATTGATATACGGCAACGCCCGGAAGCGCCGAAAGCACCGGTGGCAGGCTAATAAGCAGAAGGAGAAGCATTATGTAAAGTTTCTTTGTTTCTCTATATTTCATTGCTCGTTATTACCTGTTCTTTAGCTGCAATTCCCGTTGTACATCCCGCTTAATATCCCGTTCTTTTATGTCAGCGCGTTTATCAAACTGCTTTTTCCCTTTACAAATTCCCAGCATAACCTTAATTCGACCTCGCTTTAAGTAAAATTCAAGCGGGATGAGCGTATAGCCTTTTTCTTCCGTTTTTCGAGTTAATCGTTTAATTTCATCCTTATGCAGCAGCAGTTTCTTAGGACGGTCAGGATCATGGTTAAATATTGAAGAATATACATATTCCGAAATGTGAAAATTCTTTAACCATACCTCATTTCGTATAATTTCGGCAAACGAGTCGGGGAACGAAATGCGCCCGTCCCGTACCGATTTTATTTCGGTACCTTGCAACGCAATTCCGCACTCTATTGTTTCTTCGATAGAATAGTCAAAATGCGCTTTTTAATTTTTTGCGATAATTTTTATCGACTCTCCATCCATTAAGCTTATTATATTCATCTGAAAATACTTGTCAACGTGGAAGCAAAATGGTACTGTATTGGAGGTATCTTTAAAGAGTCGGTTAGCTTTTTAGAGGTTCTCACTGGCTGCCTTCACTCGGATGTGTCAGCATCACCGGTAAAATAGGTTTTTTATGTTTTTTCAACGGTACAAATTTACTTCATATACTGAACGACGAGCAAAACGGTTTAGAATTTTCCGTACTGCCTTTATTATTTTCTTAATTTTTATACTGTATCAGCTTATCAGTTCGTATATTATCGCCGCATACCGAATTCAAGCGGATACGATGCAGCCGACTTTTTTCCTCCGGTGATATGATTATCACAACCCCCTTTTATTCCCCTCAAAAAGATATTGAACGGGGTACACTCGTAACGGTCGAACCGATTGAACGGCCCCATCAAAATTTTTTTGAAAAAATGGTGCAAAAAGTCGTTGCCTTTTTTACCTTCCAGCTGGTCAATCCCTTTTCAGCTAATCAGCCGTCGCAAGCAAAACCTTTTTGTTCGGCGCGTTGTCGGCATTCCCGGTGATACACTATATATGGAAGATTTTGTGCTGCATATCAAAACAAAAGACGGCGAGCATTTCTTAACTGAATTTGAAGTAACAAAAAACGACTATAACGTCAAAAGCGAAAACCTACCGGAGAATTGGGATACGTCACTGCCATTCTCGGGCTCTTATCCCGAAATTACGCTCAAAGAGGGGGAATATTTTGTACTCTGCGACAATCGAATTGCATCAAGCGATTCACGCCTCTGGGGGCCATTACAAGCGACAACACAGATTAAGGGACGCATCCTAATGCGATATTGGCCGTTTTCCCGCATTTCAATTTTCTAGCCCGAAACCATACCCGTGAAGCCGTCCGGTCTTTACATTCATATCCCATTCTGCACACAAAAATGCCGCTATTGCGATTTTTATTCGATAACGCAAAAAGCGGGCTTTTTCCCTTATCATCCTAATCCCCAATTTATCGAGCGACTCCTGCAAGACGTCCGTTCTTTTAAAGAACGCTATGCTATTGAAGCATGGAAAACCGTCTATATCGGCGGCGGTACACCTTCGCTGCTGCACCCCGATGATATTAGCACCCTTGCGGCCGGTATCCGTAAAGAGCAGTATCTGGCGGTTCAAGAATTTACGATAGAGGCAAATCCCGAGGATATTCATCCCGAATGGCTTGCAGCCTGTAGCGAAGGCAGTATCAACCGGCTTTCCATCGGCGTACAGACTTTTGATAACGATGTATTGGCCGTAAACGGACGCCGCGGGTCAAAAGAAAAAACGATAACAGCGTTGAATACGATAAAAAGCCGATGGCACGGCGAACTTTCCTGTGATTTAATCGCAGGTCTGACAGGTCAAACCGCGCAGAGCCTTTCCGACGATGTGCAGCGACTCATCGATTACCGCATCGAGCACATCTCCCTCTACGGGCTTTGCAGCGAAGAACCGCTCCCCGATACCCGTGAAGATTTTATTTCCGAGCTTTTACGGGAGAACACCGAGCTTTTAGCTGAAAACGGGTACATCCGGTATGAGGTGTCGAATTTTTCGTATCGGGATAAGCACCGTTCCCTGCATAACCAAATTTATTGGAATATGGAACCATACGTCGGAATCGGCCCTGTTGCATGCGGAACTCTGATACATGAAGATAGCGGCGGAAAATTTATCGCAGCGGAGCGTTTTGAAGGAATCAAAGATATCGGCAAATGGATGACCGCAGCCGACCGTACTTCGGTATATCCGTGTGAACATATCGACCGGAATATCTTTTTGGAAGAGGTTCTGCTGATGGGTTTCCGACTTTCGGAAGGGATTAACCGGCCGGCATTTGCACGGCGGTTCGGCGCGGATATTACTGCCTTTATCGGCAATACCCTCCGCCTCTGGGAAAAACGCAGGCAGTGCCGCATCGGAGCCGATCGGGTCTACCTTACTGAAGAAGGCCTGCTTTTTCTCAACCGCTTTTTAATCGATGCGCTGTCGGAACTGGATACAAAAGCACAATGCCCTGCCGGAAAGCCTCTTGACCTCGACGGTTAATCATTGTTATTCTATGTGCTATGACAGAAACGGATAAAATAGCGTTGATAGATTTGGATGAAGAAGATTACGATACGGTTTTAGCTGAGGATATTGTCTTTGACGGGATCATTAAGTTTGAAAAGCCCTTTATGATAAAGGGTGCCGTACAAGGAACCATTCAATCTTCAAGCGATTTAATGATCAGTGAATATGCAAAAGTAAAGGCAAAGATAAACGCAGACCGCGTTATTATTAAAGGCGAGGTCATCGGTAATGTTACTGCTACAACATCCGTACATGTATTTGCCTCAGGTAAATTAACCGGCGACGTAACAGCTCCCGAAGTAATACTGGATAGCGGTTGTTTTTTCAGCGGAATTTGTACGATGAATCGGCACTAGAGGTTGTAAGAACGTGTTTGCTTTTCGCAAAAGATTTCCGGCAGGAATCGCATTAGTTTTTTTAACGCTCTTTTTTCCCTATTGTATTTATGCACAAAAGGGTGATGATGCGCTGGTATTATATCGTGAAGGCCGCTATAAAGAATCCGCATCGGTATGTTTAAACGAAATAGAACGAATGCCCCGCAATATCGACAGCTATGTTGTGCTGACATGGGCGCTGCTTGCCGACGAACGCTATCAGGAAGCGGCCGACTGGACAGTTAAAGGGCGGGAAGTTTCGCAATATGATCCGCGGCTTATTGAAAGCCATGCACAAGCGCTCTATCACCTTGGAAGGAACGAAGAGAGTCTGCATCTCTTTGAAGAGTATATCGCCTATGCGCCTAACGGTACGAAGGTAAGCGGCGTGTATTATCATATCGGAGAATTGTATTTGCGTATGGCAAAATACCGTCATGCCGATATAGCCTTTTCTACCGCTATCAGGTTGGAACCGCTCAATAGCGTGTGGTGGACGAGGCTTGCGTACTCGCGGGAACAGGCAAAGGAATACCGGGCAGCATTGGAGGCGTATTCGTCTGCATTGCAGCTGAATAAAAATTCAACCGATGCTCAAAAAGGTTATGAACGCGTACTGCACCGCTTTTAATCCGTCGCAGCGCCCGCCCTTCTGCTTGACTCTTTGTGCAGGTTTTCTTCATTAATATGAATGTTCAATTATGTTCAATACGAATTGAAACGCTCGGATGCAGGCTTAATCAAACGGAGGCTGAGTCCTTTGCCGCGCTGTGTACCGATGCAGGATTTTCCATCTATACCGGCCATGCCGATTATGCCGGATACGCCGGTACAACGCCTGCCGACACTCCAACGATAACAGCCCCGGAATCCGCGGCTCCCATTCGATTATCTTCCGCGCTGCCGCCCGAACAGACGGTTCTCTGCTTTGTGAATACATGCACGGTAACCGGCAAAGCGGAACAAAAGGCGCGCCGGCTGATCAGATTACTGGTGAAGACACACCCCCATGCTGTTATTCTGGTAACAGGCTGCTATGCGCAACTGGAAGCCGCGGAAATAGAAGCGCTACACCCCCACATACTCGCGTTTCCCGGACAACAGAAAGATTTATTAACCGAAATACCGGCATACCTTGCAAAATTGGTAGCCGACAGCGCTTACTTTGACACAGCCTTTTTTCTAAGCGCAGTGCGCGCCTACCTTACCGACCTGACAACCAAAGCTCCGCAGCATACACAAAACAAACCGGTACAAAACTCATCAGTACAAAATACATCCATACACGGCATACGGGAGAACCGGCTATTCGCACTCAGCTCCCCGCATTTTTTATTTCACTCACGCGCACTGCTGAAAATTCAGGACGGCTGTAACGATGCCTGTGCTTATTGCAGGATACGGCTTGCACGGGGAAAATCCGTGTCGCTGCCCGCCACCGAAGTCCTCGAACGGCTTCGCTGTATAGAAGAAACCGGTGCTCATGAAGTAACACTGACGGGCGTGAACCTGTCGCAGTACCGGAGCGAAGCCGGGGACTTTGCCGATATGCTCAAACTCATACTGGAAAACACTGAGATGCGTATCCGCATTTCGAGCCTTTATCCCGATAGGATCGATGAGACACTTGTTCCGCTGCTGGCACATCCGCAGATTTGCCCCCACTTCCACCTTTCCGTACAATCGGGCAGCGATACCGTCCTTAAAGCGATGCACCGAGGCTACAGGAAAGCTACCATATATCAAGCGGTTTCCGAACTTCGCCGCGTAAAGGACAATCCGTTTATCGGTGCGGATATCATCGCCGGTTTCCCCGGTGAAACGGAAGCTGATTTTGAGGAAACGTACCGGATGTGCCGTGAACTTGAGTTTGCGGGAATACATGCGTTTCCCTTCTCCGCCCGCCCGGGAACAGAGGCGTGGAAAATGCAGCCAAAAGTACCTGAACGGATTGCAGGTCAACGGATGAAAAAGCTGAACGAACTGGCGGAAACGCAATCCGCATCATATTTACAGGCATGGGATGGAAAACTGATATGCGGGGTTGTCGAAGCGCCGCGCAACGGACAGCAAACCGTTATCACGGAAAACTATCTTTCGTTGCTTTTAATACGGGATTCTTTACAGGAGCGTAATTTACACGGCGGCGAATATGTCCGTGTACGAGTGCAGGGAAAGAATGCCGTACTAACGGAAATCATCTCCGACCCGCACAGCTAACCGAAGCAACCTCACATCATTTTGATGGGTAATAGGTAATGGTATCGATGGGCATCTCTAAAAGTCTAACCGAGTTTTTAGAGATGCTCTATTATTTATAAGGGAAACACTATTACCCGCGTCATATCGAGGCTGTACGGATTGTCGGCAAACGCAATATCCTTCACCTTTTCCGAATTGTATACTGCCATCTCCCTCGCGTAAGAAATCGGTATGTTCACCGCCTCATCGTGCAGCGTTGTTAAAATGAACCGGTAATCGTCCCGTATCGCATCTTCGTCTACGGTACTCATCATACCGGCAATACAGGCATCGATGCGCGCTTTTTGCACCAAGCCTGCCTGAGAGGTTTTATCCAACCCGTCGTCCGCCATCGCAGTCAAAAAGACATGCGGGTCTTGGGGAAAGCCGTAAGTGTCGTTGACGGACAGTTCAAATGCACCCGACGTACCGGTATCGAACCACGTCATCGTTTCGTACCCCTGCAAGACAAGATCAATGCCGATATCCGCAAGCTGCCCTTTTACCGCTGTCAGTATTTGCCCGTCGATGGGCTTTGCACTCTGATAAATCGCCCGCAGCTGTAATGGCGTTCCATTGCGCATCCGTATTCCCTTGCCATTCAGTTCCGTCCAACCGGCCTGCTCAAGCAGAGACACCGCACGCGCTTTATCGTATTGATACGGCGGCAGCGCAACATCGCAATACGGCATATCGCGGGTAAACAGCGTATCCGCCTTAACCTCGCTTCCGTGCAGTACCGTATTGATAATTTCATCTTTATTGATTGCGTACTCAAGCGCCAAACGCAACTGCTTATCCCGCGTAAGCGGCGAAGACGCATTGAGCAGCAGATTTCGTGTAATATAAGTTTTATCCGAAAACCGCACGGTCAACCCAGCCCTCGCACCGTTCTGATTCGCCATTCCGTTCTGCGCCGGCATCCTGACCTGCTCCAGTATATCGTAGGTAATTTGATACGAACCGAACAGTACATCGATTTCTCCCGCTTTAAGCGCAAGAGCGCGACTATCCGCATCGGGGATAATCATTACGGTAAACGACTCCAGTCCGCCGTTTTGTCCATACCATTGCGGATTTTTTGTAAACCGATACCGCTGCCCCGCAACACAGTTTGCCGCCTTTATCTCGTAGGGATCCCGTTCCCGCCGTATCCGCTGTATAGGAGCCGTAGGGATTATTCCCGTTTTCAAACAGACGAGGAGAAAGCATCCCAAACGCCGACGCACTTAACTCCTGCAAAACGGCAGGGTAAGGCTCTGCATAGCGGAACCGCACCGTGTATTCATCTGCCGCCTCCACCGCACTGATCCGCGAAACCGCCCCATAATAGCCGAGATAGTCCCCGACAAATTCCTGCATCTTTTCAATGTTGACCTTTACCGCCTCCGCAGTAAACTGCTCCCCATCGGTAAACGTAACCCCGCGCCGTAAATGAAACGTCCACGAATGTTCGTCATGCTCCCACCTTTCGGCAAGAGCCGGTTTCACTTCCCCATTCTCAAACCGGACAAGCGTTTCATACACCATCTCCGAATAATGAGAAAACCCAAGCCCGTCCATAATCCCAATCGGCTCATAACTTGCAAAATCGACCGCTTCTCCGACAATCAACTCATCACGGCCTTTTACCTCCGACGTATTTTTGCATCCCGACATGGCAATCAGCGCCGCAACCGACACCGCTGCAATCCACCGTATTTTTCTTGTATTCATACAAACCTCCATTGTTTTTTGTTACTTCTAAGTCTGATGATCTTCCCCTTATTTTCCGTTATAAAAGCGGCTGCCCGCAGGTCATGTGTGATAAATAAATATGCGCACTGCGTCTCTTTTTGCAGCCGTTTTAAGAGCTGAAGGATATGCAGCATCACCGTAGGATCAAGCCCCGCGACGGCTTCATCCAGCACGGCGAGCTTCGGTCTAATAGATAGCGCACGGATAATGCATATCCTTTTTTGCTGACCGCCCGACAATTCATGCGGATACTTTTCCAAAAGATAGGCAGGAATATCGGCGGTATCCAGCAGCGGAGCAAGCCGAGCCATACACTCCTTTTCAGAAAATCGGCAAAAATGCTGCAGCGGCTCGCAAAGGCTTTTCTTAATTTTTTGCCTTGGGTCAAAGCAGTTCAGGCTATCCTGAAACACGGGTTGAATATGCCGGTAGAGCGTTCTCCTGCGGGCAAGCGGGAAAACATCCTCGCCGTCCCACCGGATGCTGCCTACAGTCGGTTTTTCAAAACCGCAGATAAGACGCGCCAAGGTACTTTTTCCGCTGCCGCTTTCGCCGATAAGCGCAACCGTCTCCCCGTCCCCGATCGTCAACGAAAAATCCTCCAGCACCGGCACACTGCCTTTCCTGCCGTTGTCCGTATAGCGTTTTGTTACCTGTTTTACTTCAAGCATCGCTTCTCCTCTATAAAATATCCACGTGCACACATGAAAAGAAAAATCTTCCGCCATGGAGGGCGGTGTTAAACAAATATACATCCGTGTATATTTGTTTAACTTCGAGTTTGTTCCCACAAACTCGATTCTGTGGATACTCCCTGGCATCCTTGCCAGTATAACGATATTTTGATCTTGCCAAAATTTGCAGTCAAAAGTGTACATGGACGTACACTTTTGACGATGATAGTAATTCGGCTGTGTACGGATGCCGGGGATTTTTCAGAACCGTTTCGGCGGTTCCTGTCTCTACTATTTCACCCTCTTTCATCACGGCAATACGTTCTGCAATATTCGCAACGGCATTCATATCGTGCGAAACAAACAGCAATGCGGCTTGGGTCTCTCTTACCGCTTTTGCAAGCAGTTGTAAAACAATACCGCAATTACCGGCATCCAGTGCGCCGGTCGGCTCGTCGGCAATGAGCAACACGGGACGCAGCAAAACGGCAATCGCAACCATAACCCGCTGCAGCATTCCGCCGCTTAATTGCCCCGGATAGCTTTCCATAACACGTTCCGCATCGGGAAGCCCTACGGCACGGAGCAGTTCATACCCCAGCCGGAAAGCCTCACGTATACTGCAATGACGGTGAGCCTTAATCGTTTCCATAAAATGGCGCTTTATTTTCATACACGGATCAAATGCCGCATGCGGATTTTGCATGACATACCCGATATCTTTTCCGTTGATTTTTTGCTGTTCCTTTGGGGATAATCGCAGTAGTTCTTTACCACACAGCCGGATACTGCCGCTTTGCTGCGCACGGCCTTTGAGTAAACCGAGTATCGCTTTGCACACGGAACTTTTGCCGCTGCCGCTTTCACCGATCAAACCGAACGTTTCTCCCCGCGCAATGGAAAAACCGATATTGCGTATTTTCGTTCTTTCATTCGGATATTCGATGCACAAGCCGCTTACGGAAAGGATCGGTTCCACCTTCGCCGGGTCTCCCGTATACTGTACATATTGCGGCATGAGCATACTCGCTTCATTCATCGATGCTTTCCTGTACGATTTCGTTAGGCAGTACCCCCTTCGACACACTTTTCGTCGTTTGGTATATATGTTCCTGTACGGAGCCTTGATACGGAGAAAAGAAACGGCGCAAACCTTCCCCCGTTATATTGCAGGCGCATACGGCAAAGAAGATACAGAGTCCGGGATAAACGGCGAATCGCGGAGCACGAATAAAGCTGCTTTTTGCATCCGACAGCAGCGCGCCCCATTCCGGCGTCCCCGCAGGCAATCCGATCCCTAAAAATGAAAAGCCGGAGAGCATCAGTACCGCATCGCCGATTCCTATCGTCAACAGTACGATAAGGCTCGGCATAATATTCGGAAAAATATGCTTTACCGTTATGCTCCAATCGGAAAGGCCTGCGGTTTTTGCATAGACAATATAGCTTTTTCGGCTTTCGTTATGCGTATAGCTGCGCAACATTCTGCCGTACCACCCCCAATACGCAAACCCCGCGCTTACGAGCAGATTGACTACGCCGTTTCCCATAATGCCGATAACCGCAAGCACCAGCACCGTTGGCGGCATCGCCATACTCACATCACAGCTTAACACAAAAAGCTGATCCGCAACGCCGCCCTTAAACGCCGCAATCATCCCGATAGGTGTTGCAAGCACGGCAACTGTCCCGATAACTGCGGCGGCAAGTCCCATGGAATAGCGCGTGCCGTACAGCAGTCTTGAAAATATGCACCGTCCGTACGCATCCGCTCCCAACGGCATCGCAAAAGACCGCTCGGCAAACCGTACACTCATATCGATTTTGTCAGGATTATTCGGCGCCAACACATCGCAAAAAACAGCGATGATAACCAATACCGACACCATACCGAGCCCTGCGCCGAGCGCGGCATTCATTTTTCCCCTCATGCACGATTCCTCAACAAACGTTTTAGGAAGGATTAAGCGCTTCGCCGATAAACTCCGCCGCGCCGTTGCACACGGTAAATGTAAACGCCGTTACAATAAGATACGCATTGATGACGGGAAAATCACGGTTAACTGCGGCGTTCAGTGCATACATACCGATTCCCGGAATTGAAAAGATAGTTTCTACAATCGCTGTTCCCGCAATAAGATAGCCGATATTTTGTCCCCACAGAGTCACAAGCATCGGAGCTGCGTTGCGTAAAAGATGGCGCGTCATAATATTCCGGTCGGTAATCCCGCGGGCTTTCGCGTATTGAATATATTCTTTCTCCTCATTTTCCAATAAAAAGGATCGTAAAAGGCGGATAAGCGTGCCGGTCATCGGCAAAGCGAGTGTACAAGAGGCAAACAGCACGCTGACACCCTGCCCGTGCCCGATAACGGGAAGCAGATGTAAGCGCATACCGAAAACGAGCAAAACCAAAAGACCGGTGCAATAACCGGGTACGGAAAAACTCAAGAAAGAAATGAAGCCGATAAGTTTATCCGCCAACCGTTTTTTGTACAAAGCCGCTGCTATGCCGAGCGGAACGGCAGCAATGATGCTGAATACCGATGCACAGGCAGCAATCAGCAGCGTTACGGGCAGCGCCTTGCCGAGTTCTTGCCGTACGGATTTTTTAGTAAGGTACGATGCGCCGAAATCCAGTCGCACCGCTTTATGCAGCCATGACAAATACTGCTGCAGAATCGTCTTATCAAATCCGGTAAGCTCACGGTATTGCGCAATCAACTCTTTATTTGCAGAACGGACAACCCTCCGCGCGTATGCTTCCGCAGGATCAATTGCCGAAATATTTGCCAACAAGAACGAAAGGAAGGACACGCACACCAAGACAAGGATAAGATACCCCGCTTTTTTAATAATTCTCACGTTTGTTTCAAATACCCCATAGTATCATCTAATATTAATCGTTAGTATTCTACGAAAAAGTATAGGGTGCTCTACCCCAATCGGAATTTATTATGCCCCAAACGGGTATTGTTATATTTATCAGGTCAAATCTCGAGTTTTGGTAAAATAGGAGAATCAAGGAGAACCCATCCTTTAATAAAATATTAAGGCAGCTTTACGCCGCTTAAAAAAGCCTGTTTGACATATACACGTTCCATGTGTATAATATACTTATGATAAAGACTTTTGCGGATAAAGAAACAGAGCATGTTTATAAACAGGAGTTTTCAAGACGGCTTCCGAATACAATTCAGAAAGTTGCTTTGCGTAAACTTATGTTAATAGATAATGCAAAGTGTCTTGAAGATTTGCGGGTGCCTCCAAATAATCATCTTGAACAACTTGTAGGAGACAGAAAAGGACAGCGCTCTATCCGTATAAATGATCAGTGGCGTGTCTGTTTTACAGAAAAAGACGGACACTTTTATAATGTAGAAATTGTGGATTACCACTAGGAGAAAACTATGGCAGAGTATATCGAAACACCGACAATGGGTGAAATCTTAAATGAAGAATTCTTGATTCCTCTTGGACTTTCCGCATATAAAGTCGCACAGGAAATTAAGGTTCCTACATCTCGCATCCAGGATATTCTTCATAATCGCAGAAGAATTACTGTAGATACATCTTTACGACTTGCAAAATTCTTTGGAGTTTCAGATGGTTATTTTATGGCTTTGCAGGATGATATTGATATAAGAAATGCAAAGTTAGAGCTTGCTCCACAATTAGAAGAGATAAAAGCCTACGCTTATGCATAATAATATGCCATAACAAGAAATTCAAAGCCGACACGGGCTCAAGGTCTGTGCGATTTAACTCATTGTTAGATGTACAGATCACTAAGCAGGTTCTTTATTTACAATAAAAACGTGCAGGTGTACAAAATCTTGATATTTCAAGCATTCTATAGATTGAAAATGATTCCCTAAATAGGTTTCAATATAAAAAGTAATATATGGAGAAAAATTCTACTCGCTTTTTCCTTTTTGCATTTTATTTAATTCGGCGATATAATTCAGACCAAAAATCTCAATCTCGTCTAATACTTTTTGAAACTGGGCTCCCAATTTACTCAAAGAGTATTCAACATGAGGGGGGACTTCGGCAAAGACTTTGCGGTCGATTAGTTTATCTTTTTCAAGCTGACGGAGTTGTCTTGTTAAAACAGTTCGAGTTGTTGTAGGCATTAATCTTTCAAGTTGATTAAACCTTTTTGTACCCGTACTCAGATGATATAAAATTATAATCGCCCATTTTCCTTGCAATACTCTTTGAGTAGTAGCGAAGGGACATTTATCATACATCGACATTATAAAAATCCTTCTTAAGTATTATATTTGATACTATGTATTATAAATGTTCGTACTTACAAAATCAAGACAAAAGACTATAATGATACTTAAAGAAGTGAGAAACTTCTAAATATTTACTGGAGGAATTTTATGAAACATGAAGTAATGAAGGTATTTACTGTTTATCGAGATGCATTGGAAAAGGGGGATTTTGCGGGAGCTTTTGCAACAATGTCCGATACTGTTGTATGGCACATGGGAGGCGAAAGTTCGCTTTCAGGTACGATTATGGGGAAACAAGCATTGGGTGAGCGGCTAGGTGAATTTGCAAAAAGGAGTGGCGGCACATTTAAAGTTATGACCAATTGGGCTGCGAGCAACGAGTGTTTTGTTGCTGCAAGTGTTGTTTCCATAGCGGAGAAAGGTGCTGATAAGCTCAATGATCCGGGTATTGATCTATTCAAAATAGAAAATGGCAAGATACAAGAAGTATGGACTTTTGCCGAACAACAATCGGCAGAAGACACATTTTGGGGTTAAGTGTGTACGCTTTGATTCATATAGAATTTTTCTGTGTTATAGATCATTCATCATAGAAAAATAAATAAAAGACATCTAACACCCGCTTCAACCTGCCATTACCTTTGCGGCAATGCAAGGAAAGGCTCATTTTGCCGAGCATGAGTTGATTGAGGCAGAGTAATGCGGCTATTATGGGAAGATAGAGCATGGGATGATTATTTATATTGGCAGGCACAGGACAAGAAAACACTGAAAAAATAAACGGGCTTATCAAAGATATTCAGCGAAGTACTTTTGAGGGGATAGGTAAGCCGGAACCCCTAAAGAGAAATTTAAGCGGTATTAGGGCGCTCTACCCCAATCGGAATTTATTATGTCCCAAACAGGTATTGTTGAGGAATCGTATAAAGAATGAGTAAAGACTATTTCTCTACTACGGAAAGCGTTATTTTATTGTAAGCGTCCTTTTCATCGTTCGGGTGCGGTTCCAAGCCTATCACTGTAATATCCTCCCGACCAGGTTCATAAACCCAAAAAACTCTTTCAGCCGCTGGTTTGTTATTTTCCACATAGGATTCCCAAACTTTCAGATTGTATCGTTTTGTAAGTGCCTCAATATCATGTGTACAAAGGCTTGGATACCTTGGGTCAGTAGAAAGTTTCTTAAAGCAACTGACAAGTTTTTTAAATAATTCAATCTCTTTTTTACTTGCGCTTTTAGCTTTGATTTTTTGCTCTAAATTGTCCCAAAATTGTTTCATTTCAGGAACACCCATTCTAATGTTGAACATTATTCAATATCTGTATAAGAGGAGAGACTCAGAGGAGCTGATACATTGCCTATTTTAAAATTATCCACACTGGAATCCAACATAGAAAGAGAATTCTGAGAAATTTGAAATGGTTTTGTTAATTCCCGAGGTTCCAACACAATTTTCCCATCTTCATATTCTTCAATATGAAAATATTCATAAATTGTATTACGCAACGTAATTCTTTTCTTTGAGTCTACTTTTGCATTATATGATCTGACCGCTGCAGCCTGCATAGTATGCCTCCAAATAGTGGGATTTCCCACCTACACTATAAAATATAAGCCTAAAAAAAACAAGTCGCCGTTGCTCCGTTCTATTCTGAAAGTAATATCCGCTATCTGGAAAATATTGTGCGTGATATAAAAGAGGGAAAGGCTCATTTTGCTGGGCATGAGTTGATTGAGGCAGAGTAATGCGGCTATTATGGGAAGATAGAGCATGGAATGATTATTTACGTTGGCAGGCACAGGACAAGAAGACACTGAAAAAAAAATAAACGGGCTTATCAAAGATATTCAGCGCAGTACTTTTGAGGGGATAGGTAAGCCGGAATCCCTAAAGGGAAATTTAAGCGGTATTAGGGAGCTCTACCTCAATCGGACTTTATTATGCCCCAAACGGATATTGTTATATTTATCAATTAATTTGACAATAGGGAACCTCTAAAAACCTCAGTTTTTTAGAGGTTTTCCTTAGATTTACTTGCGATGTTTTACTTTAAGTCATTACAATATAAAGACTTAAAGTAAAACTCGTCGGGCATCTCTAAAAATCTAACCGAGTTTTTAGAGATGCCCAATAATCCCATCCTTCGAATCAGAGTACCAGGGGGTATGTTTATGAAAAGCTCTGCAAAAAACAATCAATATATGCTATAATACCACCCGGAGGCAGCAAAATGTTTGCAATAACTGGGATTATTCAGGGAAATACCATTCTTACGGATTATCCTTCGCTTGAATATTATAATGGCAGAAAAGTAATAATAACCGTTTTGGAAGATGACAAGCCATATCATACCGTTTCTGATGAAAAACTTTTTGCAATTTCCGATTTTCTCATCGATCAGAATAAGCAAGCGTATCAGGAATTAGCTAAATGATTTTCTTTGAGTATGAACAAGTAGTAAAAATCCACAGGTCTCTTATCGAAAAGACAGGCGGTATGGATGGTATACGTGACGCGCAGCTTTTGGATTCAGCATTGAAAACACCGTTTCAAACTTTTGGCGGGAACAATCTTTATCCTGATATTTTAGACAAGGCTTCGCAGCTGTGCTGCTCTTTGATTGAGAATCACCCTTTTATAGATGGAAACAAAAGAATCGGCGTACATTTAATGTTGCTTTTTTTAAAGTTGAATAATATTGAAGTAAATTATTCACAACAAGAATTGATTGATTTTGGTTTAGACATTGCTTCGGGGAAAATGTCTAAAAATGACATAAAAGGATGGATTATTGAGCATAGAAAATAATCAGCCTCCCCCCGCAGCAGCAACCTCGTATGCAGGACTGCGGAGGAAGAGTAATTCACAGCCTTATGCCTTTACAATAGGCACCCATAGCTCCATCATGTAATTCTTGCTGTACATATCTCCTTCCGAATATGCTTCAAAGTCGGGAGTACCGGCATGACAGTACCCTTGTTCGGGAAAGAAGGTTTCCATAACATACTTCCAGCCTTTGTGGATGCAGTCGGGAACGGGGCCTTTCAGCTGGACTACTGCGTATTCTGCTTCAGGGATGTGCATCACCGACAAGCCGAGTTCGGTCGCCTTTTGTGCGTCACGGCAATCATACGCCGCTGCATAGGTAAACGTTTTGCCGTCTTTTACCTCGGAACAGATGCCGAAGCTCCTGCCGTTTCCGAGTTTTGCAAGTTCTTCGTGCGAAGCTTTTCCAAAAAGGCTGTTCCAGACTTTCGGAAAATCACTGGTTAGATCCGCATCGACTTGAATGCCTGCAAGCGTAAATCCGCTCTTTTTTTCAATTTTGACTTCCATAGTTTGCCCTCCGTTGACGGTTAAAGATAATTTAATTGGAGCAAATGATTTAAATTCTTTTCCGTTCCGAACCGCGCTCGGACTGACGCCGTGGAATTTTTTAAACGCAGCTGCAAAAGAATCAGGCGATTCATAGCCGTACGCCAATGCTATGTCGATAATCTTAGCATCGGTATTGCGCAAATCGGCGGCGGCTCTGCTGAGTTTTCTAAAACGGAGATATTCATTTAAAGGATACCCGACCAATATCGAAAAAATTCTGCTGAATAGCGGATAGGAATAACCGGAAATGCGCGCAATCTCCGCTTCATCACACCCTGTCTCAATAGTTCTTTCAATATAAGCCATCGTTCCGTTAAATGATTGAATGATATTCATCTTTTGCTCCAAAACCTACGGAGAGTATAATGCATATAAAAACAGCCGTCCCGATAGTTATCGTACAAAAAAAAGCGGCTGCGATGTGTCTTCTATATCATCATCAGCCGCAAAAACAAGTACAGCACACAGTAAAAAAGCTGCATAAAAAATAGGCGTTTCATACAATGTTTTTCATAAGTTATTGGTACTCCAAAACTTATGAAAAACATCATCTCGGATAGGCTTACGATTTTTAGCGGCGCCATCTTAGCGGCTGACAATCAACATTGTTTTTTAGCGGCGCCCAATACTCAAGTCCGAGTCTTACGCGCCTGCCTTTTTCATTTGTTCAAGGTTTTCAAGATTTTGCTTCATCGCTTTTTCGACCGCGCGGAGGATGTTTTCGTAGCCGGTGCAGCGGCAGAGGTGTCCGGAGATAAGCTTACGCAGCTCCTCCCGTGTATACAGCTTTCCGCTGCCGACAATTTCTACCGCCGTCAGAATAAGGCCGGGTGTACAGAAGCCGCATTGAACCGCTGCTTCATCGATAAAGGCCTGTTGTATCGGATTGAGTTCTCCGTTTTCGCCCTGTAAGCCTTCAACCGTCAAAATACTCTTGCCGTCCGCCCAGACTGCAAGGTAAATACAGCTGTCAACGGACACTCCATCCACCAACACGGTACAGGCGCCGCATTCTCCTACTTCACAGCCTTTTTTAACACTGGTCAACGCAAGCCTATTGCGAAGCGCGTCGGCAAGCGATTCCCGAACATCAACGGCAAGCTCGCACTGCTTTCCGTTCACCTTCATACTAATAATTTTTAACATGCTCACACCTCCTGCCGCTCGACAGCTTTCCGTAAAGATCGCACCGCTATTTGCTTGGCGGTATTAACTCTGAACGCTTTTGACGCGCGCCACGAGTCACGGGGATTGATATCCGTGAGAAGCACTTCCTGCAAGCCTTCATATAATGCATCGTTGATTTCTTTACCGGTCAAAAAAGCCTCGGTATTTTTACAGCGGAGCGGTACCGGAGCGGCAACACCGAAACACATACGCACTTCGTCGATTTTTAAGGCGCCGTTTTCCCGTTTGGTTTTTACAAGGGAGGCGCAGCTCAAGTTCGCAATATCCATCGCATTACGCATCGCATACTTGATGTAATCGCCGGTAAAGCCTTCGTAGTCCTTCTTTTTAATGAGGAATGAGGTTACCAACTCGCCTTTTTGCAGTACCACCTTTCCGGCGGAGACGTAAAATTCCTGTACGGGAACCAGCCGCACGCCGTCCGGGCCGGTAATTTCGACAACCGAGTTATAGCATTGCTGACTCGGCGCGGTGTCGGCGCTCGTTACACCGTTGGAGATGTTCCCGCCTGCCGTTCCCATATTCCGTATCTGAGGCCCGCCGACCTGATCGGCCGCATAGCCGAGCATCGGTAAGTGCTTTTGCACGATGGGACTTCCGGTTAATTCGCTAAAGACCGTCAGCGGACGGATACGGATAGTACCTTCTTCGTCTATGCTCACGCCGCGCAATTCGGGGATGCCGAAAATAGACACGACATTCCGTCCGGCAAGTTTACCTTCCCGCATTTGAATCAGCACATCGGTACCGCCGGCAAGGATAACCGGGTTTTCGGTACGGACTAAGGCGCTTACGGCATCGGCGATTGATGTCGCTTGATAAAAACTTTCCATATCGTACATATTAGATTACCTCCTTCAGCAGCCCGCTCTCGCTGAACGCTTCAAAAAGCCGCTGAGGATTAAGCGGCAGCTTGTTAATGGCAACGCCGGTGGCATGGAGCAGCGCATTGCGGATTGCCGGCGGCTGCGAAATAATCGGCGGCTCACCCAAAGATTTATTCCCGAAGGGGCCGGTGGGGTCGGCATTTTCGATAAACAGCTCGTGTAAATCAGGAAGATCCATCGCCGTCGGCAGCTTATAGTCCAAAAGGTTCCCATTCAGCAGCTTGCCTTTCTTATCGTAGAGCATCTGTTCGGCAGTCGCAGCGCCGATTCCCATTCCCATGCCGCCGTGTACCTGAGCTGCTGCCAGCTGCGGATTGATAAGCGTGCCGCTGTCGTGCAGGTTCAAAATATTCAATACCTTGATTTTGCCGACAGGAATATCAACCTCAATCTCAACAAAGGTTGCGCCGAACGAGAAGCAGTTATCGGTACAATGCGATGTTTCTTCCGCGCTGAGGTGATTGGATTCCTTCATACTATAGCAGCTTTCCATTGCGACCTCTTCCAAGGTGAGCCGCTCTTCGCCGGTACTGCGGACGATAATTTTTTCATGCTGCAGATCAAGTTCATCGGCCTTCATATCGAGCATCCACGCCGCATAGTCCAATATCTTTCGTTTAAGCGATTCGGCGGTCTTTTTAATTGCCTTACCGCTGACATACGTTTGCCGTGAAGCATAGGCCGCGCTGTCGTACGGGCTGACATCGGTATCCTGTTCGGAAAAAATATAGACCTTATCCATCGGCAGCGAAAGCACTTCGGCAGCCATCTGGCAGAACACCGTATCGGCGCCCTGCCCTATTTCCGTTGCGCCCATCTGAATTTGAATACTGCCGTCCTGATTGAGCACAATACGGGCGGAGGCGGTTTCGAGCGAGATGGGGTAAACGCCGGTTTTGTAGTTAAAACAGGCAACTCCGACACCGCGGCGCACCGGCCCTGTTTGATTTGCATACTTTTTCCGCAACTCATCCCAGTGGAACACCTCGCGGCCTTTCTGCAAGCATTGATAGAGCCCATCCGAGTTTGCTCTAATCTTTGTAACAGGGTCTTCGTATCCTTCCCGCATACAGTTCTTGAGCCGCAAATCAACAGGATCCATATTCAGTTTGAGCGCCATATCATCCATAAAAGATTCAAGGGCAAAATCCGCTTGCGGAATCCCATACGCGCGCATAGCCCCTGCGGTAATATGATTGGTAAACACGGAGTACGCTTCGGAAATGATTCCCTTTTCAGCCGAATAGAGCTGCTTAAACTCGTTGGAGGCATTCGCGGTAATGGCGTGTCCGTGCGAAGCGTAACCGCCCTTCGTAGAATAGCAGAGCATTTTGCGCGAAATGAACCTGCCGTCCGACTTCCGCACTGTTGTCTTCATGTGGAATTCCATTGCATGGCGCGTGCGGGTACACATAAAGGTCTCTTCCCGCGAAACGGACAGCTGTACGCACCGTCCGCCGACCACCGTACAAAGGTAGGCATTCAGCGGCTCATACAGGATATCCTGCTTGTTGCCGAAGCCGCCGCCGATATACGGCTTGATAACCCGTATCTTTCCCCAGTCGATACCGAGCGCCTGTCCGCATACGCGGCGGCAAATGTGAGGCAGCTGCGTGGAAGACACCACGATAATCTTTCCGCCCTTCATATAGGCATACGAGCCGGGATTTTCGATATGGCAGTGCGAAATCGGAGATACGGCATAATCGCCTTCAAACATGACCGTATCGGGATCATCCGGCGTTTCCTCATACTCGCCCACGCTAAACACCGTATGCTTCAGCACGTTGCCCGGGAACGCTTCGTGTAAAACGGTTGCTTCGGGGGACATCGCTTGATGCACATCCAGAATAGGAGGATATTCTTCATATTCAACGGTGATAGCCTTTAACGCGCGTTCGGCGACCACATTATCTTCCGCAATAACGGCAGCAATATCATCCCCGTAAAAGCGTACTCTTTTGTTGAGCAGCTTGCGGTCTGCAATATCCTGATGTGCCTCCTCGGTAGACCACGGGTGCCCCGCTGTCGGGAAACAAATGTCCGGCACATCGAAACAGGTAACAATCTTAACCACACCGGGAATTTTCTCCGCAGCGCTTGTATCGATTTTTTTTACCAGCCCGTTCGCGATGGTACTGTGCAATACCTTTGCGACTAAAAAATCACTGTGAAAATAATCGTCAACATACTTTGCCCTGCCGGTTACCTTATCGTAAGCATCGACACGGGGCACCGCCTTTCCAACTATCATTTTTACCTCCCTATATAAATTGAAATTTTACTACATCGAACAAACCGGAATCCGTCAATTTTAATTCGGGGATAACCGGCAGCGCAAGGAACGACAATCCGATCAGCGGTTCAACTTCGGGATATACGCCGATAGTATGCGCTTTTTCGGCTGCGTCGTGAATACAGTCGGCGAGCTGCACCGGTTCCATAGCGCTCATCAAACCGGCAATCGGCAGCGCAAACTTGCTGAGCACCGCACCGTTCTGTACAACAGCCACGCCGCCTTTCATATCGACTACTTCTTCAACGGCACGGTGCATATCGGCCGCATTGGAACCGGCTACGATGATATTGTGCGAATCATGCCCGATACTCGACGCGATAGCTCCATTCGACACTCCATAACCGTGCAGCAAAGCGCGACCGATATTGCCGGTATTCTTGTGCCGCTCCAGCACCGCCAAATAGCAGAGCTTCCCTTCTTTGAGCATCTCGGCGCATTCCTGCCGCGGAAATACCAGATGCTTCGTAAAAAGGGTTCCCCGCTGCATTCCGATAACATGGAAATTATCGGAACCGGACGGCATAAAGTGATCGGAACTAAAATCGCTTCGGGAAACGGGAACAACATGTACGCTGTCGGTAATTCTTTGAATTGAGAACGAAGACGGTTCACCGGCCTTTGCGGTTTCCGTTTCTTGCGCCATCGGAACGGTGGAAACTTCGATACCGGCTTTATATACCGAATTGATTGAAAAATCCGAAGTATCGTCAAATACGACAATGTCCGCATGGTAGCGCGGAGCAATCGCGCCCATTCCGGTCAAACCGTAACACTGCGCCGCATGGAAACTCGCCATACACAGCGCATCCTCCGGCGATAGGCCGAGCGACACCGCTTTGCGTACATTATTATTGATGTGTCCGTTCGCTAAAATGTCGCTCATTTTTTTATCGTCGGTACAGAACGCAAAGCGGCTTGTATCGGTTTTATGCTCCAGCATTCCACGTACAATTGGCTCCAAATCCTGCGCGGAAGAACCTTCGCGTATCAGGATGTACATTCCCTGCTGCAATTTTTCAAATGCTTCATCGTAGGAAGCGCATTCGTGATCGGTACGGATACCGGCGGCGCAGTATGCCTGTAAATCGCGGCCGCGCACGCACGGCGCATGACCGTCGCATATCTTTTTCTTTTCCCGAGCGGCGGATATCTTTTTCAATACGGCTTCATCCCCGCCGATGACTGCCGGATAGTTCATCATCTCGCCAAGGCCGAGTACATTCGGTTCGTCCAATAGCTTTTCTATATCATAGACGGTAATCGCGCCGCCGGTGTGCTCAAAATCGGTAGCGGGCACGCAGGAAGGAATCATAAAATAGATGGAAACAAGCGGCTGGTTCGTACCGGCAAACACCGCCTTCCGCGCATCCTCCAGCATATAGAGGATACCGTCAACGCCCGCGACGTTGGCAATTTCGTGCGGGTCGGCAATAACGGCGGTTGTACCGCAACGAAGCGCTTGGCGAGCAAAATTCCGCGGAGACGCCATCGTGGACTCAATGTGCAAGTGCGCATCGATAAGTCCGGGGCACACGAACTTACCGGTTAAATCTTTTTCTACAACGCCTTCGTATTGTCCGACTCCGGCGATATAGCCGTCCGCTATCGCAACATCCTGTTTAATAAACTCTTTGGTAAATACATTAAGCACAAAAGCGTTTTTTAACACCAGATCGGCTTTTACCCGCCCTGCCGCAATATCGATAAACCTTTTTTCATCCATAGTTATATCTCCTCCCGTTTATCCCATACGCAACGGCCTTGTACGAATTTTGCAACCATGTTGTGCCGTTCCGTCAAATAGAGCGCACGCTCCAGCCGCTGCTCAACGGAAAAATCGGTACGTGCACTCAACTGTGTATCATCGATCACTACTGCGTCAAACCAGAAGTTTTTTTCAAAGCTGCCGGTATCCCCGAAGAAGGAACCGCCGCCTTTCGTTCCAAGGTATAAGGCCTCCGATACGGAAAGCGCACGCTCTCCTTCATAAAAATACCGCCGCATTTTTGAAACTTGAAGCGCCGACATCATCGCTTTAAAAAGAGACAGTTGAGAACCGGCAGCCACATCTGAGCCGAGCCCGATATGAACGCCCGCATCCAAAAGCCGCGCGATCGGGGCAATGCCGCTGGTTAAATTGATATTCGATTCGGGACAATGCGCAATGTACGTGCCGCGCCGAATCAGTAATTCTATTTCTTCGTCGGTAGGGTGCACACAATGAGCGAGAATGGTTTTATCGGTTAAAAGACCGTAGCGATCGTATACCTCAGCATAGTTTTTGCATTCGGGATGAAGTTCCTTCACCCATGCGATTTCTTTTTTATTTTCCGAAAGGTGGCTCTGTATAGGCAAGTGCCGGGTTGCTGCCAACTTGCCGAGATTATCCATTAAAGCGGGCGTACACGAAGGTACAAAGCGGGGCGTTATAATAGGAGCAACGGTATCATCATTTTTAAATGAATCAACAAAGGCTTGGGTCGCGGCAAAAGAAGATTCTGCCGTTTCGCATAAGTAGTCGGGCGCATTCCGATCCATATTCACCTTGCCGACGAGGCACGGCATCTTTTTAGCTTTTAGTAAATCCGTCAACACGCGGTTGCCGCTATTATGAATGGTACCGAAGATTACCGCGCGGCAGGACGGACTCGCTTCAAGGTCATCGGTAAAAAGCCGATAGCTCTGCAAAGCGTAATCCGCATCGGCATATTTCGCTTCTTCGGGAAAGGTATAGGTATTCAGCCAATCGATGAGCTCAAGCTCCATCCCCATGCCGCGGAACGCATACTGCGGCGCATGAACGTGTAAGTCAACACAGGCAGGGACAATCAGCATACCGGAAAAATCAAAACAGGGGGTATGCTCCCATGATCCTTCCGGCAATGCGGTAACAAAATCGATTATTTTTCCGTTTTCGCACAACGCATACGCATGAGGATGCGCTACAAGACGGTCTTTTGTTACGGCTGATACAAAATCACCCTTAACGACAAACTGTGTCTGACTCATACTGCAATACCCTTGTACCAGTATAGCACGGTTCACCGCAAAAACAAGCAAAAAAACGCAAAAAACTAATTTTTTTTTAGGATGTCTCACAATATATAAGGATTAGTGAAGAAATTAAAAGAAAAAAGATAAAAAAGCCAACTCTCGGACTTGAACCGAGTACCTGCACGTTACGAGGGTGCTGCTCTGCCAGGTGAGCTAAGTTGGCAAATAAAACAACCTGAGCCGAGTTTACCAAAAAAGGCTTCCTCAGACAAAGTCTGAATAGTATACGGAAAAAGAACCGTTACGTCAAGGAGAGCGTTTAAAATATTTCTGATACGGTTGCCATGAGCATACGTATCCTATTCTGGTAATGCCCCTATCGCAGCCCTTCCTTCAACTCCACTAACAGCGCATCGCTTTTCATAAATGACTGGTGCAGCAGCTCCAGCAATTCCGCCGTGGTGTGGGTTACTTGTTCTTCCTTTATATACGGATTTTTTATATCCAGGTTATAGCCGTTGGTTTTTAAGGTTTCAATACTGACCTTCCAGACGTGTTCATTTTCGACACGGCTATTCCACCATGCTTTCAGCGGCTCAAACTCACTCTTCTGAATAGGCTTTGTTTTGGAGTAGGATTTCTGCCCCTCCGGCAGTTTATGCTCCCAGTACCAGATGTCCCGTGTCGGCTCGCCTTTTGTAAAGAACAACAAATTCGTGGTAACACTTGCATAGGGCTGAAACACGGAGTTAGGCAAACGCACAATCGTGTGCACATTACACTGTTCTAAAAACTCCTGCCGGATTCTCTGCTTCTTTGTCATCAAGAATTTTAAGCGTAACCATCCACTCCAGCTATTCAATGCGCTGCGCATCCCCCGAAACTCCCGGGTCTTTTCGCATAATATTTTGCAATGATTTTATAATTCCACCAATATTCGGCATATATACTCCTGTTACTTTTTCATTTGGGCGTTCCCGCCGCAAGCGGCGGTCGGGCTTTCCGGGGTTATCATTCCTCCGCTGCGCTCCGGAACACCCCTACGGTGTGCCCCTCCAATCCCTAACGCTGTTGAGCAATGTACATCCTTGTACATTGCTCAACGACAAGTTTTTCTAACGAAAAACTTGCTACTGAGTGGAACCACCGCCATCCATGGCGGTTCTGAACTTGACATCCATGGCACCCGCTGGACGCGAGTTTTTTGCAAAAGCAAAAAACGTCGCTACTGCTTGGAACCAGAGACATTCGTGCCGCTACTGCGGGAAATTCGCAATAGAATAAGGATTTAATTTTTTAATATTTCTTTATCAATTGAGGTATAATCATTTTCTGTTAATTTTGAGAACAGAATATCATCATTCAGCATTTTTAAAAATTCCTTTGCCTGAACTTGCGACTTTATTACTATTTTCTTGTTATCCTTGTCTATAAAAATTTTTTTACTATAATAATCATGTGTTTTAATACGCGTTAAAAGTATTTCTTTTGGAATTTTTGTTACAGGAGAATCTTTCGCTTTCATCAATTTTTTTGCGACAGTAAGTTTTGGCTTATTTAATAAGTTAATTAGCTGTGAAAGATCAGAAACTATATCAACCGATCTTATTTGATCAACCGTTTTCGATGCCTCGATTCTTATATATTCTTCGAAACCGAAAATATTCTGCATAATATTGATTTTCTTTGTAATAATGGAATTATTAATAATATAAATATCTGCTTTATCTTCAAATTTTACAATATCACGTTCCAATGGCTCATAAACATTCCCATTTAGGATTGCAAATAACGAGCTATCTCGTTTGATTAAGGTTGTAGGATATTTATGTTGATAAATCCAAAATAGATTATTATTTCTATGAATTCTTATAAGAAACCCTGTTAATCGTAATTTTTCTTTTTCTGTATAATTTTTAACTTTTTCTAAATTTATATTAATAAAAGAGAACGGCCTATATGAATTACTTTGGATAATTTCATAAAAAATATTTCTAGATGTTGCAATATTTTTTGCTATATCTAACTCAAAATCTTCAGAAAGAATATCTTTTTGTGAAAAAGATAATATTTTTTGCTTTATAAGTTCGTACAGTTTGGGATTAATTAACATCTTTCTGGTTTCAAAATTTTCATTATTTTTAAGTACAGTAAACAAATCAATACCAAAATTAACATCAATCAAAATAGAATGAATCCATTTTTTAACTTCTTCTTGCGTCATTTTTACCTTTCCTTAATGAAATAAATATTGGTTGTGATTTGTCTGTAAACCGGTGCAATTTTTCCTTTTTCTAATAAAATAGATGAAGACTTTTTATCACATATGCATATACATTGAGTTATTTCCTCTTTGTCAAAAGTAAATTCAAAAATATGATAACCTAAAATAGTCAAAATTGGATTTGCATAAAAAAGATTGGTTTTTGCTAAAAGAATACAAATCATTATTAGTATGATAAAAAAAACGGTCATTCCTTGCCATGTACCTACATTATCGATAACAAGAGGTAATATCAAAGTTATAAAGAAATTCAAACTTTCATCTGTTTTTTCTTTATGAATAGTAATAGTATCTCCTTCTTGAGTATTAGCATAAAAAAATGCTTTAAACTCTACAAAAAACCATATTGATAATAAAATCCATAAAAGACAAACTAAATCGACAATTAATAAAAAAGAATTATTACTAAGGATTTGTTTAATGTTATACTTATTCCCTAGGTCATCCGTCCAGATAAAAGCATAATTTCTTATTATTGTTAGAAGAGCCAAGGGCGATAAAGATTGAATCATCAATTTGATCTTCATTTTATTCTTCTTTTTTGTAATTTTAAAGTTACTGGAGAAAAATCTATACTTTCTTCTTCAGATAAGTATCCTTTTTCTAATGCAAATAATTTTTCGATTTCATCAGAATTCATCGAAAAACCAAAATTTGAAAATTCCTCTAGTAATTCTTTTTTTGTAAATATATTATTACCGATTAGTAACTCAACAGCATCTTTTAAAAGACAAGGATAAGGGATCTCCAGAAGATTATCTAAAGGTTCCAACTCCCTATATCCTTTTTTATTCATTATTCTAATCATATATTGATACTGATTCATAGTAATTATTCCAAGCGCGCAAGCTCTATGAATCATAGCGGCTATTGAAACTCTCCATTTTTTCTTTA
The DNA here is from genome assembly GCF_010365865.1 of Treponema vincentii. Taxonomy (NCBI): domain Bacteria; kingdom Pseudomonadati; phylum Spirochaetota; class Spirochaetia; order Treponematales; family Treponemataceae; genus Treponema; species Treponema vincentii. Next base: position 2,553,493 of record NZ_CP048020.1, read on the forward strand.
ACTCTATGTAATGGGATAATTCTGTTGGAAAAAGATAAACTTCTCTTGCAAAAGAAATTTTTGGTAAAAGAAATGCTGCTGCAAATTCATTGGCTTGTTTTTCTCTATTTTTAAATTCTTCTCTTGTGATCTCTTCTGTATCTTCATTCCAATTATGAAGAATGATATGGCCTAATTCATGCGCTAAATCAAAGTTTATTCTGGCAGCAGAAGTCTTATTATTTGAATATGCTATAAAAAAAGTTTCTTGACCATTTATTTTAAAAAACTGACTAAATGCATCTATATCAGTTGTGGATGTTTCATATGACGTTATAATAATCCCTTTCGCTTCTAACAAACGTAATAAATTACGAATAGGTTCACTCCCAATCGCCCAATATTCTCTTAAATAATTTGCGGCTTCCTCTGGAGAACTATAACTTTCAATATCAGTAGGTATGTCCAAACATGGAAACTCTATATATTCATGCATAATAGAATACAATTTTGCAAGTAAGTGTATTTTTGCTTTTTGTTCAGTTCTATATTTTTTAGGGGTTTTCATTAGGGAACGAAAATATGATGAGCCTGATTTAATTAAAATATCATCGTTTTGAAGAAAAAAATCTATTGGAAAATTAAGTATTTTAGAGAGCAATAACAATTTATCAAACTGAGGAGCAACTTTTTCCATCTCATATTGAGACTCTGCCTGTGGAGAAATACTTAATTGAGTTGCTAGTTCATTAACTGTTAGTCCATTATATATTCGGGCGAATTTTATTCTATCCCCATTAAATTGTAACATATATTTTCCTAGGCATTTTTATTTTCAAGATTGTCATTTTTACTTTTTAGAGAGAGATTATATCTTTCGCCAATTCTCTGCTTACTTTTATCGGAGAGTTTCAAGATAGGTTTTAAAATTTCCTTCTCAGCAACCTGCTCAATGTTATTTTGATATTCTGGCATAATATTATCAAAAAGGTCTTCTGTGTTTAATACATCTAAGTTAACATCCAAAGTTAGCAAATTTAAACCAATCACATCATCAAATTGATTTGTATTAAATGTAATCAATTTATATACTATTTTTGAAAAATTAGGAACATGATTAAAAAATGGCTTGCACAGATCATTTAATAAATTTTCAAATATAGGACTATGATTATGACAATCAAACAAAAATGGTGAATTTAAACCTAATTGTTGGTTTAATTCGACTAAAGACTGTAAATATAACGGTGCATTTTTTGAAACATTACTACAAATACTTTCATATCGTTTTGCAGTCATTAAAGAAAATAACGTATTATTTTCTTTATCTAAAAGAAGTAGAAATTTCCACCCTCCCATTTTTACAATTTCTACTTCAATATTGCTATTTTGCAGCTTCTCGTAAATATTTGTGTTTATTAAATCCCATTTTAGAAAGTTTCTTGAATTTTGAGTTACTAAACTTCTTGTGCTTGTATAAGATTCTAAATCTTCCTTAATTGATTGAGAAATTGCAGAATAAATATTCTGATAAAAATCTGTTTTCATAAAGCCCCTCCCCTTTTAGAACATCTTTTATAAAAAAGATTTACACAAAACTTAAAATTTGTCAAGCATATTCCTATTAAAAATGTAAAATCAAACCGCACTTCTCCTCAAAAGCCTCTTGCAAGATACTTCTCATTAGTTGATTTGTATATTCTTCTCGTTGTGTGATTTCTTTTTCTAATTGCTCTACTTCTAATAAAAGTTTTTTCATTCGGCTAACTATTTCTGCCTGCTCTTGACTAGGTGCCAAAGTAATTATCATTTGCTTTAATTTAACACCGGTAAGATGTTTGATACCTTCTCCCGTTAGATACCTTTCAATTTGATTAGTTTCACATAAATAAAAAAGATAATAATTAAATATAATAGACATGTCAGCCATTGAAAAAAAATGAACTCTATGAATAGCTTTTTGAAAACAAATACTGTAGGACTCATTCCATATTGCAGAACGCCCGGGATATCCTCCTTCACAAATCAATAAGTCTCCTTTTTTAACAGAATATCTTGAAAGTTCTTCATCTCGTATTTTCATTTCAAGTAGATCTGATAAATCAAAATCAAACCAACGCACATTTAAATTTCGTAAATATTTTCTTGGCATCCCTTGATTTTTAATTCCATCAAGCATTTTACCAAGGCAGCTTTCACTTATCTCCCCCAATCTCACCCACTTCCACCCGGTAGGAAGTTCAAAAGGTTTTTCCGCATCAAGAATTGGCGGTAACGCTTTCCGTTTTTTATCAACTTTCCTTTCCTTCTGTATCAGCTCAAACAAAGCCTCTGCATCGTAGTCGGGATTGCCTTTCTGCACCGGATGTTCTTTACGTCAATCAGCGGTAAGTTTGCCTTCTATAGCATCCTGTAAAATATTCCGGCGGAGCTGTTTCGCGTATCCTTTTTGAGTTTCTATTTCTTTTGCCAGTTCATTTACTCGTTTTAGATTTACAGAAATTCTTTTTACAATTTGCTTTTGTGTTGGTAAATCCGGAAGTGATATTTCTAACGGTAAAAATACTTTCGACTTTATTTCAGTCTTTATTCCGCCTTTTGCTTGTTTTTTCAGTGTTTCGATAAAAGCGGGGCTTTTGACAAAGTATTTAAAATACTCTAAATCAACAACTGAATCATCGAATATATATGAAGAATAATGGATTGTTGCTGTAACGGGTTCCACTCCCTGATATACTGCAATAGCCCCTTTTGCCACGTTAGTTCCGGAAATAACCAAATCACCCGGCTGAACAATAATCATATCAGTTTTAGAAGGTTTTTCGGAAATATGAATTGTTCCGGAAAAATCTATTTTATCGAGGCGTTTATATGTTACGATAGCGTTATCATCGGGTTTGTATCGGCCTTGCCGTTCTGTCAGGAACTCCCCAATCCTAACTTTCTTCCATTTTCCCATCTTCTATTCCTTCAGTAAATCCATCATGTCCCAATTATACTCCTTTTTGGGATATATAGCACAGATATGTACCAAACATTCGGAAAATGGTACATATTACTCCGCTTCTTCGTAATAATAGGAATAATCAATCCCTTTCATAAACATTTCACGGTCATTGATTTTGTCCGTCAGAGCATTCTGCAGCAAAACCTTTATTTTGCTTGACTCGATTACGCTTTCCGCCATAGCTTCCAGATATTCTCTTTTATTGATTTTGCTCCAATCGATGCACTTTTTTAATGTACGCTTAAGGATTAAATCCAGCCATATCCTTGTTGTTCTTCCGTTACCTTCACGGAAAGGATGGGCGATATTCATCTCGACATATTTTTCTACGATCTGTTCAAACGTTGTATCCGGCATTTTCTCTATTCCGGCAAGATTTTGTTCAAGGAACTCTGCTGCCGCAAACTGAAAACCGCCTTTTGAAATATTTACGGTTCTGATTTTACCGGCAAAATCATAGAGCCCTCCAAAAAGATAGGCATGAATCTGCTGTAATCCCTGTATCGTCCCAACTTCAATACTATCCAGCAATGAACTTTCAAAAAGTGCGTATGCCTTTGTTTTACTTTTTGCATCTATTGTTTCTTCAGAATAGGTAAACCACTGGATAAACGGCACGGATTTATTGTTCGGAAAATTTTTTGCAAGCTCTATTACCTGATTATAATCAATGACGTTTGATAAACGTTTTTTCCCGTCAGGAGCGGTAAGTTTGAACTGGGTAGTAACACTACCCAGTTGATTATTTTCTTTTTTGAGCTTTGCCTTCAAATATTTCCAGTAGTTACGGTTCTTTTCGTATTCGCGTTGTTCGTTTAAGACCCCGATAATATCAAGCACACTAAACCACCATTTGGAATTCTCTTCATCCCAAACAGCGCGAACTTCCGTATCATTAAAAAACCTAATTGATATTTTATCCATCTTGTCCCTTATATCTTATTCGTGCAGTATCTTACGCCGCATATATTTCATTCTCAAGTTCCTTGAGCGCAGCCAGATACTTCTCTTTGCCGCCGAATATTTTTACAATTTCTGCCGGTGTTCCCAGATTCTTCAAAGGCTCTATCGTAAACACCTGCATTTCTTCAATATTCTCTATACCGGTTTCTACATATGTAGAGGCGGTCTTCTATTATTTCGCCGTTTACATCCGTCTTGCCGCGTTTAGGACGGTAGTCTTCCAAATCAACACTCCTGACGCAGAGCATCGGGGGTGTTGTTCTTATAAGGTGGTTGCAGTCGGCTTTCATCCCCTTTATTACGGCGCAGAGCGCCGGGGTATGAAACCCTCCGCACGAATCGACATTCATTCCAACGCGAAGCACTTTGTATGGAGCCAAAAAGCCGTCATAATTGGTTAGTCCCTGATACAAGGCAAGGTAGATTTCATACGATGTATCGATTTTCTTCTGTTTGATAATATGGCATTTATCCTTGAAATGCTTAAAGTCACCTTTTTTAGTTTGCGTTATAAGGTTGTTTCTGTCAGCTAAATACAGAATTCTCTTTTTAATTTTTGATTTCCAAAGGCGATAGATAATCTGAAATGCCGTATACGTTTTACCGGTTCCCGTTGCCATAACAAGCAGGAGACGGTTTTTTCCGCGGGCAATCGCCTCTGCCGTTCTATTGATGGTATCCCGTTCCGATAACGCTTTCTTAGAAACCATAATTTATTATAGCACGGCTTTCTTCATTTATATAGTGAAAAGATTGTGATATAATGCAACACATATCAGGCAGTCCTGATTCGATTATCTTAGTTAGGAGATCCTATGAACAAATACATCCGTTCAATTATTTTATCATTAATTACTGTTTGCACTGTACTGCTAAGTACGGCTTGTACTGAAAAGAACGTCGCGCAAGAACATTGCATCAGCGTCGTTGGCAAAGCAACCGTGTACGTTTCACCCGATCAAGCAATGATCTCTTTTTCAATTGTTTCGCAGGCAAATGACCTTACCGCAGCAAAACAGCGTCACGATACGGCGATGCAAAAAACGAACACACTATTCAACCAGTACGGCATCGAACAAAAAGACGTTACAGCGGAAAACCTTACCATTCATCCCCAATACTCTTACAATGCCGATACGCCTAAATTCCTCTATTATGAAATTACTCAGAATATTTCAGCAGTGATTACAAACTTGGATAATTATGAACCGTTCTTAACGGATTTAGTGAATAACGGTATCGACCGGATTAACGATGTCCGATTTTCTACAAAAGACGTTAAAAAATACAAGGATGAGGCACGGCGCAATGCTGTAAAAGCTGCGGAAGAAAAAGCGCAGCTTCTATGCGAAGCGGCATCAAGCGGCAATCATAAACCTTCACTCGGTAAAATTATCCGCATTTCGGAAGCTCCCTCTTATTCCGATTGGAATGGAAACAGATACAATATCGCTGTGCAAAATCGAGTTGCGTACGCGCAGACAGCTGGAGGCACTTCGGAGTCAGGCGGTACTCCAATCGGAAAGATTCTCTTTGACGCGCAAATAGAGATGGTATTTGAGCTGAGGTAATTTTAAATTTAAGGTGATTGCTTCCACATATCAAGCGTAAGGCAGAAAAGTTTATCGTACCGGCATAAACGAACATCATTGGTAAAAAATGCATCACAGCCGGAAATTAAAGCAGATGCAAGCTGGAGTGCGTCCATCCCTTTAAGCGAATGCAATTCTGCACGGATTTCAGCTGCTTTTTCAGCAATTGGCCGGGTAATATCGATAACATGGATTCCACATGCAGTTAGGAATCTATTAAAATTTTCAATAAGCGCTTGATCGCTTTGCATATACGGATAAACCAAATATTCCTGTACTGTTACTACAGAAGTCAGTACTGTTTTGCCGCTTTTTATACAGCTCTCAAAAAATGCTTTTGCAGTATCAAAATAAAGTGGATGTTTTTCCAAATAATAGATAAAAATTGCGGTGTCAACAAAGATTTTGTTATACCCGATCGCCATTCCTCAGTTCCTTTAGATAAATATCCGCATTTTTTCCTCTTTCGGTCGGTTTAACAAACATGTCAAGGTTTACGCCAATAGTTTTTTCAGATATAGCAACATCGTCAATAATGGTTACCAGAGCTGTTTTACCTTGATATTCTCGAACAGCCGCTGCATCCAAAACGACCGTATTGCCACGAATAATTCCTTTTACTGCAAGCATAAATAGCTCCTTGGGCATTTCTAATCAACACGGTTATAGCAAATTTAAGCATAAGTTGCTATAACCGCCGCCAGGGTGAACACATCAGGCAGTCTTACCATATTCTCCACGAATGGCAGTGATTCCACACAGTCACAGCAGAACACAAGAGACCTTTACTTCCCCGCACCGAACGCATGCTTGATTGTTTCGGCGAGGTTTTCTACGCGGGAAATGCCCTGCATTGCAGGTTCGGGCTCATCGCCGTCGCCGGCGGCTGCCGGGACATAGAGTTGGGTAAAGCCGAGGCTCTGCGCGGTTTTAATCAGCGGCTTTAAGCGGCGCACCGGTCTGATCTCACCGGCAAGACTGAGCTCTCCGATAAATGCTTCGTTTTTACGCGCGGGGATATCCGTTCGCGCAGAGTAGAGCGCAAGCGCTAAAGCCAAATCGATAGCCGGTTCCCGCAGCCGGATGCCGCCGGCGACATTGATATAGATATCTTGATCGGAGAACCGCAAGCCTATCCGTTTTTCCAATACGGCGGCGACGCGGCTGACCCGTGCGGAATCTATCTTATCGGAGAATACGCGCGTCATCGTGCCTTTAGCGGGAACCGTAAGCGCCTGAATTTCTACCATAAATACGCGACTGCCTTCAAACACCGGCACGGTCGCAGACCCGGCAGGCAGCTCACCTTGCCGCTGAATAATAAACAGCGCGGCGGGATCCTGTACGGCAGCCAAGCCTTTTTCATCCATCCTGAAAATCCCCAGCTCGTCCACCGAACCGAAGCGGTTTTTAAGGGCGCGGAGAAACCGCACATCATCTTCGTTCCGCTCAAAAGAGATAACGGTATCGACCATGTGTTCCAGAACCTTCGGCCCTGCGATGACGCCTTCCTTTGTTACATGAGCGGTAAGAAAGAGCACTGCATCCCGCTCCTTTACCCACTGCACCAATTCGTTGGCGCAGTATTTAAGCTGATTGATCGTACCTGGGATGGTTCCCGCCTGCGGGGAAAAGAGCGTTTGTACCGAATCGATAATGACGATAAGCGGATTGAGATTATTCAATACTTTTTCGATATTTTCCACCGAATTGGTGCAGAGCAATTCGATATTTTTGAGCGGAATGTCAAGCCGGTCTGCACGGCCGCGTATCTGACCGGCGGACTCTTCCCCGGAAACATAGAGCGTCCGCTGCCCTACCGCTCCGGTTGCTGTGGCAGCTGCCGCTTGCAAGAGCAATGTCGACTTTCCGATACCGGGTTCGCCGCCGATTAATGCGGCCGAGCGCTTTACTGCACCGCCGCCAAGCACCCGATCGAATTCAGAAATGCCGGTTGTAATGCGGACGGTATCGTGCACCTCCACCTGTTCAAGCGGGATAGGATGCGCTTCGTCCGTTTGCCGCACGGCAGCGGCGCTTGAAGCAAAGCCGGGGGTAAAGTCCGCTTCTTGGAATTGCTCCTCAAAGGTATTCCATTCGCCGCAGCCCGGACAACGTCCGAGCCATTTCGGCTGGCTGTACCCGCAGGAGCTGCACCGGAATATCCGTCCGCCGGCTTTCTTTTTTGCCATTTTTCTTCGTTACCTATTCATCGTTCCGTTCGGAAAGGGTAAGCGTCAATTTTACGGTCTTATTTCCGCGGAGCACCGTTACGGCAATACTCTCGTTCGGTTTTTTATCTTCCAAAACAGCATAGTATTCGCTGAGGTTGCTGACAGCCTGCCCGGCAATTTCAGTGATGATGTCGCCACCGAGATAGATAACCGCAGCGCGCTTCCCGATACCGTAACGGACGGCATTCGCTCCACCGCGAAGTCCCGCCTTTTCGGCATTGCTATCTTTTTTAACACGGGAAACCAATAGCCCGCGCTGTATCGACAGCCCCGCATAGTTTGCAATCGAAGCATTCAGCTGTACCAGCTCCGCATCGATGGACGCGCGCCGAACTTTTCCGTACTTGATAATCTCGGATACAACCCGCTTGGCTGTGTTGATGGGTACCGCAAAGCCGACTCCCGCAGAGCTGCCCGACGTGGAATAAATCATCGTATTGATGCCAATCATCTTGCCGTCCGAATCGAGGAGCGGCCCGCCCGAATTACCGGGATTGATTGCCGTGTCGGTTTGAATCATATTTTTGATGATGACGTTTTTATCGGTTTGAATCGGGCGGCCGAGGGCGGACACAATACCGACCGTCAGCGTCCGTGTTAAGCCGAAGGGGTTCCCGATTGCGAGTACCCGCTGCCCTACCTTGAGCCCGTCAGAATCGCCGAATTTTATCGTTGTAAGCTGCGTGTTTGCAGGCGGGTCGAATTTGAGCACAGCAAGATCGTTTTCACGGTCTACGCCGATCACCTTGGCATTGTACTGGCTGCCGTCCGAAAGGGATACGAATATCTTTGTTGCATCCTCGATAACGTGCGTGTTGGTAAGGATGTAGCCGCGACTGTCGATTATCGAGCCCGAACCGGAACCGCCTTCCTGCGGAATCGGTTCAAGGAACCAGTTTACCCCGACCGTTTCCGTGGTGATGTTAACAACCGCATCGTTGGTATTTTCGTACACTGAAATATTTTGCTTCTCTTCTGCGGTGTAACGGCCCGCCGGTTCCGCGGTAGCTGTCAGGTAAGGGCTTGTTTGCCCCGCTGCTTCTAAGACAGACACGCTCCCGTCACCGGCATTTTCTACACCGTCAATTTGCCCGCCGCTCTGTTGTGTGAGGGCGGTATTACTTTCCGCCAATGCTTCAAGCTCGGCTGCGGCATCCCCCTGCGGCGTTTTTGTTCCGTGCCCCAAATAGAAGCCCATCCCATAAGCGGCAAGTGCAATAAAACAGCCTGCAACGACTGCGGAAAGAATAAGTTGTCTTCTACTATAAAGCTTCATACACGATCCCCTTATACGCACGAATAAATATACAAAAAAACAGACCATCCGCCAATAGACAGACAGAAAAATAAACATATCGGATTATTTTTTAAAGCTTCTTTATTGTTCTAAAATATACACACTCTTCCTTATGCGGAATTCCAAAAACACTGAGTTTTTGCCCTTTCAAAAAAGAACATTCTCCGATATAATCGATCTATCGAATAGATAGTGCGTAGGACACAAAAAGTATGGAAAACCCGCTCGTTACAAAAAAGTTGCGCAAAACAAAAGCACGGAACTTAATCATCAGTATTTTATCTCAAGATAAGGATAAGGCTTTCTCCGTCGAAGAGCTGCATGAAGCCTGCGGGGCAGATCTGCAAATCGACTTATCGACGGTATATCGAACAATGCATACACTTGCCGAATCCGGTTTTGTAACAAAAAGTATGCATCCCAACGGAAAAGCCTATTTTCAGATTGCCTCTCAACAGGGAACAGAGCATCACCACCGAATCGTATGCAGTAAATGCAAGGCTTCGGCTGACATTGCCGTCTGTCCACTGCACGATTTGGAAAATCAGATCTTATCCGAAACGGGCTTTACCATGACATCACACAGTATAGAACTTACCGGCCTTTGTCCCACCTGCAAAGCCGAAGAGGAAGCACAGGCTTCACAGACAAAAGCTCCATAACATATTTTAATTCAAAAAAGCGGCAACCTTAAATCAGTTTGTTTTTTTGCGCCGCAGCATAAAGTTTCGCATTCCACACATTACGGAAAATAAACTTATCGCGCACCGTATTCTCCGTCATCGTATCCATACAGTTCTGCAACGCCTTAAACGATCGGCTTAAATATCCGTTCGCGGTATCGGAGGTATTTCCCTCCCTGCGGCGAATCGCATCATAACAAAGATACGAATATATCGAAGCGTACATATCATGATTTTTAAGTGCATCCCGTGCAGTGTCTTCGAGTTGTTGCAGATATGTCGGAGCAGAGTCTTCCAATAAGTCCGCTGTAAGCCTAAATCGATAATAGCTATCAAAAGCGGTATAGCATATCTGCATTGCCGGTTTACCGTACAGCTGTCCCCAGACTAATTCCTCTGCAAGCACAAAACCACTCTGGTACGGTTCAAATGGTACGGCAAATGCATCGGGGATAACCTGTATCTCGGCACGTTCATCGCGAAGAATAGGTGCAAACAAAAATGATTCAATCAAAAATAAGCGGGCATCGGGAGACTTATCGAGGTTTGTAATGAGTATCGGCTGTGCCTTACTTGTTTGCCCCTTTTGGGATAATGCTCTTGCATACCAAATCCTGCAAAGAGGTACCCATTCTTGGAAGTGCTTCGAAGCTGCTTTTTCCGCCTCTTGAAATAACAGTTCCGCCTTGCCGTAATCACCTAATTGCAATGCTACCCTCCCCTGCATGAACAAGCACGGTATTTTTTTAGGCTGTTCAAAATAGTTCTCTGCATCCTGTAAGAGTCGATCGAAAAAATTTTCAGCAGTATGTAAACTATTCTGTAAAAAGCAACTGATACCGAGGTTAAACAATGCCTCGCATATAAAATTGCTATCGTTCAGTGCTTCGGCAATATCAAGCGCGTATTGAAAGTATGTAACAGCATCTTCTATTTTATTTTGAGATAAATGCAAAAAAGCAACACATGAAAGAGCGCGATACTCTCCTGCGGGAAACGTATGCGCTTGGGCGGAACTGACCGCTTTCTTTACTGCATAAACCGCTTCGTTAATATTTTTTTGTTCCCTGATTTTTAATGCTTTTTGGTAACTTTCGAGAGCGGGAAAAAAGACCGCAGACTTAAAGGGGCTGATATCAATCTGAGGAATTTCCTTATCCGAGTACTTGTGGAAGAAATGATGCAGCATAAATTGATCTTCCGGAACAAATTGAAGCATACCAAAAATAGCTTTCAGGTTTTCATCGGGACATAACCTCCCTCTCTTATATTTACCCCATAGGAAATTGGCTATATACCGTTTTGCCTTGTTTTTTTCTATTCCAAGCCGCTGCTCCAATCGATCGGTAGTCAAGGGGCTTACCGAGTACAAATCGTTTTTAACCTCGGTAATACCAACTGCATACATCCACTCATACAAACTTGTAATAAACGGGGCGCTTTTATGCAGTGAAAGGAAAAACTCCGACATTTCATCGTCAAAGATAAATAAAGGTGCATATATTGTAAGATAAGCAAGTTGTAAAAAATCAGTCGATAAGCCGTCAAACATCATCGATTTTTCCGACATCAGTTCGGTATGGGCGGTAATGGGGAGTACACTTATCAGATGATTTGCTGCCTCCGCATTTTTTTCGGTATATATAACCGTTAATTCGGTAGTATGATAACTTTTTACAAAGGCCTGAAAATAAAGACGTGTATATAATAAAAACGCGTCGATAAAATAATCAGGATAATCAGCACAAAAACGGTTCCGACGGAAATAATACTGCACATGTTGAACTTTTTCGTATTGAACTTGTTCGTCTTTCGAGAGTGCTGCTGTTACCGCGTACTCAGTAAGAGGATGTACAAGCATAAAATGATACAGCGCGTGTATCCATGTGCCGGTACTCGAAACGTAGAGGCAGCACGGAGTTTTCGCCGTTTCGGTATGAGCCGTTTTCGGTACGATAAAATCGGCACTGTAGTAAAGTTTTACCTTAGGTACATATTCGAACCGGATATAGGCTTTCAAAAGCTGTTCTGCTTGCGCGGAGGCAAAAAAGCTACGGCTTGGCACAAGGGTGCTTCTATAAGCGGCAAAATAATCTGCGATAACATCCTCGGAATCCGTTTCTCCACAGCAATCGATAATAACGCGATAATCTACAACCCGCCTTTTATAAACGCGCAATAAATCGGCTAAATTTTGCAAAAATAAATTAGCGGAAAACATCGGGGCAACTTCGTCACTGCTAAAACAGTAGATTGAAGCACACGAAATCTTAAATGAGGAGGCTCCGTTTGCTTCAGCCGATTCCGCGATGGTATTCAATAATTTTTGTATTTCAAATGGAGCAATTCTCAATAGCTGCCGTTCATAGGGAATTTCAAAATAAATACAAATCATAACAACCTCGTTTCCATCCTATGTATCGGCTTTTTTTTATTTCTGATAAAGTTTGTAGACCTTTCGAAAAAATTTGGCTATACTGTAGGGATGAATATAAAAAACAAGCGAGATTACTTCTTACCGCTTATATTAACCTTTGCGGTTATTGCGTTTGATCAACTAACCAAATGGCTGATTATTAAATCGATTGATCCGTGGTCTGTGGGGGCTTCTTTTTTTGGAGACCTCATACGAATTGTCTGTGTTTACAATACTGGGGCAGCCTTCAGCCTAGGAAGTAGACTTTCCTCTATTACACGCCTTATTGTAATGGCCTGTATCCCTGCCTGCTTTATTGCCGGTATCTGCGTAGTCTATTTTAAATCGGAGTTCTCACGGGTGCAGCGCTGGTTTTTAAGCGGTATTATCGGCGGCGGGATAAGCAATTTACTCGATCGTTTTTTTAGAGCGGAAGGCGTTGTAGATTTTATCGATGTTAAATTTTTCGGTCTTTTCGGTTTGGAACGCTGGCCAACATTTAACATCGCAGATTCCGCTATTGTAATATGTGGAGCAGGCTTATTTGTTGCCCTTCTCATACAAGAGTGGAAAGGGAAAAGCAAAACTCCGGAAGCACCAAAAGACGGGGAATAAATGCGGAATATTATTCTTTTTCTGATTATCGGGACATTGATAACACTCGTGCTTATCGCCGGATGTAGCGCAGTATGTGCCACAATTATTATTTTGCTGGCAAAATTCGTGAATGAACATATTTTAGCAGCGCTGCCCTTTTCTGTTATTGCCGGTATTATCTTGTCGTTTTTCTTTTACGGTAAGATAATGAAGAAAATAATGAATAAGTACGGATTAAATAACAAAAAATAAGCAGTTAAAATAGGGATTAATAACCGTCGGACATCTGGCGGTTTAAATCTTTCTGGCACAGCTCTTGATAAATAGGTGCACGGTTTTTCAGTTCTTCCTTGACAGCCTTGCTGAACGGCATATATCGCCAGAATACGTTGCGTACTTCTTTATCGAGCTTTTGTATTCCTTCACTTTCCTTAGTCATCCAGATTAAATAATCTTCGATAAAGTACTCTTTTACATCACCTTTCAGTTTTTGAGCCTGGAACCATTGATAGTAATTGCCGGTTAATCCCTCTTCCATCCAATAGTACGAAGCCTTTTCCTTTGCAACTTGCCATCGAAGGTCAGCGGTAGCTGTTAAAAGTGCATTTTTCAAATTTTTTGTATACATTGGAATTGCAATACGCCCGCGGCTGGTTACGCGATTATACCGATCGAAGGGTTCCCAACAAAAACCGATATCACCATAAGAGGGAATAAGTACGACAAACGGAGGTATCCTATTCAGTTGAGAACGGTACTGCCGGCAGTACGCTTCGCAATCAATACTTTCAATCCAGCGCATAATATCCAATACGTTTTCTCTAATACCGATTTCGTTCGGTGTACACCGGAAAAATTCGCGCGATAAAATAGGAAAGTGATTCCCTTGTCGCCCGCAGGTCATCTTAACCATTTGTCGAACGGTTTCAAGCTCCGTATTTACATCGGAGACGTTCAACTCGCCGTCGCCGCTCACCTCGATTTTTTCTTTTAACAAACGGACATCTTCATCTACACGATGGTACTCATTCAAAAAATTTGTCAGTTCTTTATCCAGTGCAAGAATCCGCCTCAAGCTGTCACCCAGATCGCTTACATTACGCTTCTGTATTTCAGTAAAAGGCGCTTTTATTCCTGCAAAACCGGCAAGACTATCATGTACAAATAGCTCATGAATTTGATTTTTTACTAATTCTTCCGCATTAGAGCGCTCATCCGATTTTGCACGGAGCAAATTTTCCGCACTTTGCAATTTGCCCTGAGCCTTATTAAGCAGTTGCTGGAAATGAGTCGAAATATTTTTTTGTTTTGTCCGTACCTCGTCAGTGGAAGAAGGATTAATCAATCCGACAGCAATATCATGGAACCACTCATCAAGGTAATAAACAGGTTCATTGTAGGAATTTTCATCGATAATCTTTGCAAACGTATCTTTTTGTTCAGCAGTTAAAAGCGTCGGCAAAATGAGCCCGTACCGCAACGCATACTTTTTTTCAATTCCGAATTCATCTGTTGGTAATTTTAATACAAGTACGGAAATAAACTGCCAATAATTTGTGACAAGCTGCTGCCGGTATACGGTACGGTCTTTCTGATCGCGGGTGGTAAGATATTTTGTGAGCGTATTATGCAAACGCTGAGAAGCCTCACCACAATTTTTTAGCACTCTTTTATAAAAATCCGCTGAATCAAAATAGGTATGCGGCGTTTTATTATAAAAATGTTCGATTTTAGGGAAAGCTTTAACAGTAAGATCAACACGGGCAGGACTCGGTTCAGAACTACCGGAAGCTTCCGGTGAAGCGGATAGGAGAATATCATCGCCAATATCATCAAAAAGATCAAGCGAAGGGGCAGAGGGAGCTACAGGAATATCTTCCAATAAGGCTGCGAGATCAGGATCAAGATTTGATATATCCATACGCGGTTCTATTCCTACCTTCTTTTTATTTGTGTGGAGGGTTTAATGCCCCGACGCTCGCGTCGTGGTTGTTGGTTTTATCTGGAGGTGAGGGGAATTGAACCCCTGACCTCTTGCATGCCATGCAAGCGCTCTAGCCAACTGAGCTACACCCCCAAAGACAACGAAATAATTATGAAGGAAATTCCATTTTAGGTCAAGCCCTGAAGCAGGAGTGCCAGAAGAATGTGCGACATGAATTGCTTTTTTTTTATAAATGCGTTATTCTATTAACAATGCTTATTATGCGTTACGGGGGCACATATATGTTACCATTCTACTTTCTTTCCGTCACCACAAATTTAATGATGGGGGGGATTTTACTCCTTTCCGCAAAAAACAAAGAGGAATTCAACATCAAATATCCTCTTTTAAATGATCCGACTTTCTTGCTGGTACTCCTGATCTTTTCAGGAATTTCAGCCGTATTTAAACTGCTTAGCCCCGTTGTTGGCCCCGCCGGAGGAAGTGCTCCGATAGTCGGCGATATTATCCCCGCACTTTCAGGTATACTCGGTTGTATCGTATTTTTTGACCGCTGGGTTAAAGCCTCTGAAAATCATTTGACGCTGCCGCCGTTCTTTACCCGTATTCTTGCCTTTGAACAGCCGATAGGCTTCTTCTGCCTGTTTGCCGGTGTTACTCACCTGCTTTTTTCACAGGTACTGTTCTTATAGCCTATGCGCCAATCGGTAGTAGGTATTGTCCGCAAGGATAACAAGTTCCTGCTTGGCTTGCGAACACCAGGCGGCGATGTCGGAGAGCATTGGGAGTTTCCGGGAGGAAAGTGCGAAGAAGGCGAAACGCATCAGCAGGCTTTAATCCGCGAGTATGAAGAGGAACTCGCCGTCCGCATATCCGTCGGGCAATTCATTGCACATAAGCATTTCCAAAACGAACACCGTAATTTCGATCTTTTTGCTTACGAAGTAATTATTCCAAAGGATCGACCATGTGCTTCTTCCGTGCATTCTGAATTAAAATGGTTTTCGATTGATGAGCTGCAGGATATTTCGATTGTCCCGTCTGATGCGCTGTTCATTCCCGAACTCCGAAAGTTTTATCGGTTATAATTGTGAAAAATATGATACGGGGCGGCAGTACTACAACATTATGCACCATCGCTTGTCTCTTGTTCTGCTTGGTTTCTTGTACACGGCATGCAAGTTTGGATTCAATTACGCTGCCGTCCGATTCCGCCTTAAACGATGCCGACCGGTTTGCCGTAATTACCGAGACGTATATCTCGTTAAAAGATAGCCCGGGAGTAAACGGTATTATTGTCAACCATGCGCGGCGAAAGGAGATTTACGAAGTAACAGGAACGCAATTCGTATCAAGAGATTCGGAGAGCGAACTGTGGGTACACCTTACGGATGGCTGGCTGCAACGCTCCTGTGTAGAGTTATACCCAAGCAGGGCAAAAGCCGAAACAGCTGCCGCCCGGTTAAAATAAAATGGAAGAATACCCTCAATAGCCGAGTGCGCGCAGGGGTATCCTAAGGAGAGATTATGCCTCAGAAGATCGGAACGGTTTCGCGGGGATTGATAGCACCCATTGTACATGCCGGAGATGATATTGCCGCAATAGCGGTTGATACGCTCTTGTCGGCGGCGGAAACGGAAGGCTTTTCCATTCATGACCGGGATATCCTTGCCATAACGGAGTCCGTGGTGGCACGCTCGCAGGGGAATTATGCTTCCATCGACCAAATTGCCACCGACATACGGGCAAAATTCGGAACCGAGCACATCGGATTAGTTTTCCCTATATTGAGTAGAAATCGTTTTGCTATCTGCTTGGAGGGTATCGCAAAGGCGGGAAACAGACTGACGGTTGTGCTGAGCTACCCTTCCGACGAGGTAGGCAACCGACTGATGGATCCTGATACGGGTAAAGCGGAAGCGATAAATCCGTGGCAGGATACTTTTACAGCTGAGGAGTTTACGCAGCGCTTCGGGGCATATAAACACCCGTTTACGGGTATCGATTATATCTCTTTTTATAACTCAATCATTAAAAAATACAATGCACAATCTTCTATCCTACTGGCAAATGATCCGTGCGCTGTTCTTTCCGAAACAAAATATGTACTCGCCTGCGATATCCACACGCGGGAAAATACGAAACGGCGCTTAGCGGAACACGGTGCGAGCCGCGTGTACGGGCTTGACGATGTACTGTCCCACCCTGTTAACGGTAGCGGATATAACAACAAGTACGGATTGCTCGGATCAAACAAGGCGACGGAAGATTCCATCAAGCTCTTTCCGAACAATTGCCAAGCATTGGTAGAAAAGATTCAGTGCATGCTTAAAGAAAAAACCGGCAAAACGGTTGAAGTGATGGTATACGGCGACGGAGCATTTAAAGACCCTGTCGGAAAGATTTGGGAGCTTGCCGATCCTGTTGTGTCCCCCGGCTTTACCGCAGGACTATCCGGAACGCCGCATGAGGTAAAATTGAAATACCTTGCGGACAACAACTTTAAGGATTTGTCCGATAAAGAACAGTACCAAGCAATGGTTACTTACATCAGCGAGCATAAAAAAAATGCCCTTTCGTCACAGATTGATCAAAAAGAAGCCCAAGGAACGACCCCTCGCCAATTAACCGACTTAATCGGTTCGCTATGCGACCTTACCTCCGGCAGCGGCGATAAAGGGACACCGATCATTTTTATTCAAGGCTACTTTAATAAATTCGGTGAATGAAATACTGAATATTGGTACTGACGAAAGGGAAATCGAACCAGATAAATAGATACACAGCATAATAGTAGGAAAGAAAAAATCATAAGAGTTATTAAAATTTTATTTTTTATCATTCCAACAGCCCCTAATTGTTTTAGTTAAAATTGCTGGATACGTATTATTTTTGCCATTATTCAATATTTTACTTAGGAATTTCATATTCTTTTATTTTATATGTATCCATATTGTTCCCTTCAACCAAATACTCTAAAAATAAAGTCTTATTATCAAATTTAGTTTTTTTTCCTATACAAAACCAATAACACCCAGCACGAAAAATATCATGCGGTAGTATGAGTATAGTACTTTTTCCAGCATTAAATATATCTACTATCGAAATAGTAGTATCTGCACAGAGAACCAATTCGTTATTCAAATCTACAAAATTTGTTACAAGAAAAATATGATTTGAAAATTTTTCATACTTGGTAGAAAAGAAATATGATGATATATCCGGTGCAACAGCACTACCAAAGTCAATCCTTAGTATATCTTCATTAAGCCAATACATACGAGGATCAAGCCTCGTAATTCCTTCAATTTTTATATTCTTTCTATTTCTCAGATTAACCGCTTCAATGGTAGTATACGCCTTGTCATATTTATAGATACTAACGGTCCAATCTCCTTTTTTATCGGCAACTTGTAAAACTTGCCCACACGCGATATGCGCAACAAAAATAAAGACTACACTGAAAATAAGCTTTCGTTTTAAGGCCATCGACGTCCTCCTTGACTTTGAATTGATGAATCACTAAATTAAAAAAAATCAGCTGTTCTCACTGAAAGGGGATTTATCCAATCAATGTCTTAATTAGCATAAAAAAGCAAATCAGAAAAACAAAGACCGTTGCGACTAACCCTTTAATATTAGAAGGTGATACTTTATCATTGTTACAGTCATTTTTGAAATCTAAATAGCAAGTTGGAAACATTCCTGCACCAGCAATAGCACCGAGGAGATAATATAAAATTTAGGTTCCTCTATATCCAATTATATACAATATAATTACAATAAAACATGTCACTAAAGTAATATAAAAACAAATCCGAGCAGTCCGCCTATTCATCCTATTCTTTCGCCTTTTCAGTTTTCAGAAGTTCCCTATATCATAACCACCATGTCCAATCAAAGGCGCTGATCTTACCGCTTATAAGCATATCTTCAGGGTATGCGTGCCAATATTTCATCGGCATATTCCACCAGCATTTATCTTTTATCTTTTCTTTTCTGCCAATACATCCAATTCTTGAAGTAATATTTCATTAATTGTTATTTCAAAGAATAATGCTGTTGTAATAAATATTGTAATGTTAATGCTCTTAATCTATCTATCATACTGACTTTTATAAATACATTATTCGTCATATCGTAAATAACATTCTCTGTCTCCATTTCATAAGAATACTTTTTGCCATCCATTGTAATTAATTCAATATGATAAACTCCTTCAAATATCACGCACTTAGGTACATTTTCTATTGCGATCTCCTTTCCATTCTTTATTTCATTTAATAGATCAGAAAATCTTTGTGCATCTCCATCATAAAAAATAATATCGTTGGATAAGTTATTATTCACTATTAAATACATTTTTAATTTCCCAATAAACTTTAATTGCTTATCAATTTTAGGCGACCTATCATTTATAACACTTATAGACAAATACAACAAACCAACGCAAAACATAAAAGCAAAAACACAAAAAATAAATAAACACTTCTTTTTCATTTACTCACCCCTCAACGTTTTTCTCATATATCTTCCTTAGAGTATATATTTGCTTACCACACATACCCCGGCCATTAAAGCTTTCTGTCCCAGTAGCAGTAACACCTTTGCATCCGACAACATCAACATTATTGCCGAAGGCTCCCTCCCATTTATCTTCGACATCGCCTTGAAAATAATTTTTCAAAAATTATAGTTTTAAGATTTTTATATCCCCATAGACGACCTTTCCTCTAAACACATGAAAAACTCAGTTTTTATTCAGCATTTATTTTTGTGCAGTAACGCCGTAGACGGTATGCATATTTTCAAAAGCGGACGTCGAAAGACTCCAACCCCTGATACTGCGCAGCCGTAATTGTAAAATTGGAAATATACGCACGGGGATGACTGTGCTGTACCACATTGAAAAAGTCATAGAGCGTGGCGCCGTCTCCTTCTGCAAATATCTCCACCGAATAGTCGGGACAGTTCCGTACCCAGCCGGTAATGCCGAATTCCCGTGCAACCTGTACCGTCCAATAACGGAACCCGACGCCCTGCACCCGTCCTTCCACAAGGGCACGAGCTGCTTTCCGTTCGGTAGTATGCGGCGCATCCTTACGCATAGCGTATCCTCAAAAAAATGACCTCTTTCAACATACCGGTGAACTTATCCTACTTATGCGCAAAGCCCAGCGCTTCCGCCGCATCGATTATCGGTATGCCGAGGTCTTCCGCATACTCGATACCGTTCTGCACTCCTGCTAAAACCTGTTCTATTTGGTGCGCATCAGCATTGCAGATAATACGGGCATTTTTTTGCGCCGCTCGTTTCCAAAACGCTGCTACGGGATATTGATAGTCCGCACCGTAATCCCGCCGCACCTTCGATTTAATCAACCCGTAGCCATTGATTTCAAGCGGCATTCCCAAATCATTTGCAGCATCGATGAGCGCATCAATGCAGGTAAGGCAGTCCGCATCAATAGACCGGATGCTACTCAAAAACAAATCGGGATGAGCCAAAAATGCATAGAGCCCCGACTTCATCCCTTCAATCGTAAAATCGATATAGGTATGCAGCAGGCGTCTTTCGGTAACGGTCGCAATATATTCAAGTCCGCCGTGCAGCGGAAACCAGTGTGAACCGAACACCAAATAGTCGGCTCCGTAGCGGCCGATTAACTCATCCTTAAACCAGCTGCGGTGCTGCGGCGACCATTCACATTCAAAACCGAAATACACGGGAAAATCAGCTTCCTTTTTTGCGTCTTCAACAAGGCGCTTATACAGTGGTATATCCGCTGCTGCCATCCGGCAATAGAGCCACATGTCGTCATGGGGATAAGGACAATGGTCGGAAAACCCAAGCGCAGAACAACCGTCGGATGCTGCCTGCCGTACATAATCAAGCGGAGTGCCCTCAGCGTGTTTGCACAGATAAGTGTGGGTATGAAAATTACTGAGCATAAAAAAAGTATATCGGTAAGCCCCTCAAATGTCAAACTTCCGCCGGGTAAACGTCAGGGTAAACGCATCAGGCCGTTTTTTTAACACCCCCGCGGAAAAATTGAGACTATTCGACCAGAGTTGAACGGCCTCCTGATTTTTCGGGGATATTGCCAAAGCATCTGATGCGATTGTCCTGTGCGTCAGAGAGTGTTTTGTGCCCAAAGGCGGATAATCGGTTCGAGGCTGTCAATACGGAAGCCCTGTGCGAACACATCGGCTTGTTCTTTGCTGCCCTGCCATTGCTGATAGGGATTATCGTAATTAGTTTCTAAAAATTGATAGATGATATTTTCGGCGTTGTTTTGTTCGTTGCCAAAGAACGATAATTTTTGTACTGCCGAATGTTGGAGAATCGTACGGATTGCCGAGCGGACTTCTTTAAAGAAGAGATCGCGATAGATGCCGTAGCTTTTGCCCGTTACTTTTTTTACCGTTTCGGCGATGGATGCCGGTAAACCTTTAGATTCATTGATAGGGTATATTTGAACGGGAGCCGATGCTTCTTCTACAGTCGGCTGGACTGATACAGACTTACCAGCGGCTAGTTTAAGTACTTCCTGCCGGTCTGCAACCGGTCGACCCGATGCGGCTTTACTTGTTTCAGAACCGATCGATGCAGATTTAATTGATACAACCGATTTCGTACTCTTTCTTGATTCGGATGCTGCTACTGTGTTTTTTTGCAATACTTTTTTTGCAGACGGCATCGCAGCTCCGGACACGGAAGCCGAATTAGCCTGAGCATTTTTTTTCGTCTCTTTTTTCTTACGTATGGAAGCAGTTTCCTTTTCCGCTTTGTTCGTTTCTTGAACCGATACTTTTTCAGTCTGTTTTTTTGACCGTTTTGCCGCTTTTGCTTTTTTTACAGCCGGTACCGGCAATCCTTTAGCCTGCGAAGGCGGAGACTGATCAGCTGGTTCCACACAGAGCTTCAACTTCTTCCAAGCACGTTGTAGGTATAGATCCCCGGAGATGCTGTAATAGTACCCTTGTGCTACATTCGCGAGCACTGCATGAAGCAGCTCTTCATCTTTCCAATTACGCACTCTGCCTACTTTTATCGCATGAAAAATTGCATAATGATTGGTACCGTACTTTCTGCTATACAAGAGCAATATATTTTCAAAAGCACCATCAGCATAGCGATTCCAATATTTCATAATATAGGCGAGTACCTTATCTTCAACACGGGTTATAGACGTAGAAATAGTTATCGATGCAATTTGTTTTTTAGTAAAAACAATCTTTGAGAAATCGATAACGGAAGTCTGCGCCCTTTGAATCGCTCTCCGCGCTTTTTCCTGAGCATCTTTCCGACTACATTCTTCACGGTATTCTCTTACCGAAGAAATTGTATCGGTAATATACATACGAATGATATCGGCAGCCTGCCGCATATCGGCAGCATGATACTTGAGCCTTTCGGCATACCGCGTGTATTTTTCGGTAAAACTAATGGCGGCAAATCGATTCGGAGAAATGGCATTAATGACATTTTCGCATACTTTAATAATCGTATAAACCTTCGCACGCTTAAGCGGGGCAATGGTATTCGCAAAAAAGACAATAACCCTTTTTACCTGAATAATAGTCCTATCCGCAAGCTGAATAAGCGAATCGGTAAACAAAATATGAAATCGATAATCACGCTTTCGGTAATAAGTCATCAACTGCACCCGCATCTTATTATCAGGATATCGATGTATTAATTTTGTATTATAGAGCCGCAATGCCTCTGCTTGCCTATTCAAAGAACGGAATTCAAAATAACGTTCAATGTCAGGATCTTCGCTCAGACTGAGTCCGGGAAATTCTTGCTTTAAAATATAAACATCAAGTTCGGTAAGTTGCCGCATAATATATAACTTTTAGATTGATTATAGCAAAAAAAAGGGTTGCTTCCTAGTAGGAGGCAACCCTTTCCGTCACTCTTTAATGCTTAGCGCAACAGCGACATCACACTTTGAGTCTGCTGGTTTGCTTGTGCAAGCATTGCCGTACCGGACTGCG
Source organism: Treponema vincentii (assembly GCF_010365865.1). Classification (NCBI taxonomy): domain Bacteria; kingdom Pseudomonadati; phylum Spirochaetota; class Spirochaetia; order Treponematales; family Treponemataceae; genus Treponema; species Treponema vincentii. Next base: position 2,576,211 of record NZ_CP048020.1, read on the forward strand.
TCAGGATCTGGTTTCTGGTGAATTCTACCATCTCCTTAGCCATGTCAACATCACGTATGCGTGACTCCGAGGCTTGGAGGTTTTCCGCTGCAACATTGATACCGACAACGCTCATTTCGAGTCTGTTCTGGTATGCACCAAGATCAGCCCGCTGCTTGTTGATCTTCTTGATGGCTTCATCAATGGTACCGATTGCACGGTTTGCTGTTTCAGGCGTATCGATTGTAAGGATCGATTCGTCACCAATGTCGCGAACACCAAGTGCTTTAGCGGTCATAGTACCGACATACGCACGTACGCGCTGATCCATGTTGGCGCCGATATGGAACCACATAGAGGCGGTAACGGTGTTTTCTCCTGTTTCACGAGCGAAACGACCGGTAAGCATATTCATACCGTTGAACTGTGCGTGACTTGCGATCCGGTCAACTTCAGCAACAAGCTGAGATACTTCAACCTGGATGTACAAGCGGTCTTCAGCGCTGTAAATACCGTTTGAAGACTGAACGCTTAATTCACGGATACGCTGCATAACATCAGTTGTTTCCTGCAAGAACGCTTCGGCAACTTGAATAAAGGAAATGCCGTCTTGAGCGTTGGCACTTGCTCTATTTAAGCCGCGGATTTGGCTTCGCATTTTTTCGGAAACTGCTAAGCCGGAAGCATCATCCCCTGCACGATTGATGCGTAAACCGGATGAAAGTTTTTCTATGTTTTTCTGAGTATACACGTTGGTTTGACCAAGAGTTCTCTGTGCAAACATAGCGCTCATGTTGTGATTAATGATCATATTGCTACTCCTTCGGCGATTTTTGACGAGTTTTTTACCTTACGGCGTCCGTCACGGCATCCCTGCCGATATGTCAATAATTATTTTCCAGATCCTCTGCTATCCGACACAGAAGAACGTAACACAATGCAAGGCGCACAACCTTTTCACTGTGCTTATTACATATATCGGAGTTATAGCAAAACACTTAAGAAGAAAAATTAAAAAATATAAAGGTTATCGGTAGATTTAGATCAGGATCAACGTATTACATGCATATTACAAACCTCTTTCGATAAATAGTAAAAACTGATAGACTATTTATCGCTTATAACAGAAGTGGGTAAGGAGCGTAATGACACCGCATACATTCGAAGTTTTAGAATTTTTCCGCATCGCGGAGATTATCGCAGGATATTGTAAATCTGAAGAGGCACGAGTACGCTGCCTACAAAAACGGCCGCTGCAAGATGCGGCGGAGATTGCCGCAACGAAAGAGCTCGGTCGGGATATTCTCTCGTTTTTGCAAGCTGACGAACCGCTGCCTATTAAAAATCTCCCACCGCTCGCTTCCGTATTAAAACAGCTGCATACCGCAGGCGTTTGCCTTACCGTAGAGGAACTCTACGCGGCGGGGCTTTTAGCGCTGCAAGTCGGTGAGTTGAAGGCGTGGGCTATAAAGCAAAAGCGGACGGACAGTGCCGCATGTACGCTCATCGAATCGATACCGCCGCTTCCGCAAACCGAGCAGGCGGTGTTTTCGTTTATCGATAAAAACGGAGCACTGCGCGATATCCCCTCGTTGACGGCAATCCGAAAAAAGATGCAACGTATCGAAGCCGATATCGAAAAAACAATGCGGAGCTACTGCACCGACGAGTCTACCAAGGGAATGCTGCAAACGCCTACGCCCGTGCTGCGGAACGGCAGGCAGGTTATTGCCGTGCGTTCCAACTTTAAGGGGCGGATTAAGGGCATTATCCACGAATACTCCCAGTCGGGGCAAAGCTTTTACCTTGAACCTGAAAGCATTGTACTGCGTAATAACGAATTGATGCGGGCGCAGGCAGAGTATGAACAGGAGCTGCACCGCCTGTTGGTGAGCATCAGTGCAAAGCTCGCGGAGGAAGCGGAAGCGCTTGAACGGGCATACGATCTTGTGCTGGAACTGGATTGCGCCGCGGCCGCCGCCCGCTGGGCATATACGGAAAACGGTGTGTTTGTACCCGACACGGGGAATTCTCAGTACTTTTATTTACAGACGGCGCGGCACCCGCTACTCGGCGCGGCGGCGGTTCCCATCGACCTGAAACTGGCACCGGAAGAGCGGATACTGATTATCACCGGGCCAAACACCGGCGGCAAAACCGTCAGTTTAAAGACCGCCGCCCTCTTTGTTCTATTGAATCAAACCGGCTGGCCGGTACTCGCAGGGGAAGAAACACGGCTGCCGGTGTTCCGCTACGTCGGCTGCGCTATCGGAGATGAGCAGTCGCTCGACCGCTCGCTTTCCACCTTTTCCGCCTATATGCGCACCGTCGGGGAGCTTTTGGCGGCGGCGGATGAAGAAAGCCTTATCCTCCTCGACGAACTCGGCAGCGGTACCGACCCTCAAGAGGGCGGCGCACTCGCCATGGCGATTTTGGATGAGCTGTTTGCCCGCCGCTCGCGGGTCTTTGTAACGAGCCATCACGGTGTACTGAAAAACTATGCGTACCGGAAAAGCGGCTGCGTGAATGCCTCCGTATCCTTTGACGAGGCGACACTGCGCCCTTCATACCGGATACTGATGGGCATCCCCGGTGAAAGCCGCGCCGTCGATATTGCAGAAAAAAACGGATTAAGCCCCGACGTTATCCGCGCCGCACGTGCGTATATGGCAGACAGTTCCGCCGATGCCGCCGCCCTCATCAAGGGGCTGATGGAAAAGCATGAGCAGCTCGCCGTCTTTGAGCGGGAAAAAGACGAGACAGAAAAGGCGTTGCGAGAAAAGCAGCGCCGCTTCGATTTAAACACGCTCAAGCTTCGCCAAAAAGAGCAAGTTCTCCGCTTGCAGGGCTATAAACGGTTGAATGATCTATTTGAGCAAAAACGTAACGAAATAGAAAACCTTGTGCGGGAAATCCAAGAAGGGGAACTGACGCACGAAAAAACGACTAAGCTCAAGCAGTTCTTTGCCGATTTCGGGGCAACACTTGCAGAAGAGCAAACGGATATCCGCAATGAACAGGAGGAACTTTCCACCCTACAGCAGGCGCTTCGAAATCGTGAGCAGGCACAAGCACACGGAAAACCGGCAAACGGTATGCCTGCAACCGGCGTTTTGGCAAACGGCGTTCTCGCATGCGACGCTTCTGCAAGGGAAACACTTGCCGAAGGCATAGAAGTGTTTATCCCCCACCTACATCGGCGCGGCATCATTATCCGGAAAGAAAAAAAGAATTGGCTGGTGGCGGTCGATACCGTTAAGATGACATTCCCCGCCGATAAACTTGAACCGCTTAACACACCAGCAGCCGCACCGTTACGCACACCGCAGGTTATCATAGAGGCGGAGCTGCACAAAGAAAGCCGCCCTGAGCTTGAGCTGCGCCTTTTGGGCATGCGCCTTGACGAAGCGGAAAAGTGCCTACAGAACCAGCTTGATCTCGCCCTGATGCATAATATGCAGGAATTTTCGATTGTACACGGGAAGGGTAACGGGATACTGCAAACAATGGTACAAGAAAAACTTGCCTCAACTCCGTACGTTGCGGAGTTTTTCTTTGCCCGCCCCGAACACGGCGGCACCGGCAAAACTGTTGTACACTTGAGGTAGTTATTTTTCCTTTTTACCCTTGCCAAGAGCAGCAATCCATTCTTCTTTGCGGGCGGGGCGCATGATACGGATACCCTCCATTGAGGTTCGAATTGCTTCCGAAAAAGCTCCTTTTGCAGATTTATCGATAATACGTACGATGGGGAAACGGGGATCCTCCGAATTATTGTCGATCACCTGCGCAACAGTATTATTTGAGAGATAGACAAAACTACCGATCGGGAAAAACGACAGCGCATTCAAAAACGCTTTCAAAACCTCCTCATCATATTGTGAGGACTCCCGCCGTAAAACATTTAATAAGCCTGTTGAAGGGTCTTCGGCCTTTTTATATTTGCGTTCGCCGGTCATTGCTTCATAAGAACAGACAACCGCCAGAATCTTTCCATAAAGAGAAATCTTTTCACCGGTCAGCTTTTGAGGGTATCCCGTACCGTTTTCACGCTCATGATGATCGAGCGTTCCTAAGCAAATCGGTAATGGAAACTTTGCTTTTTTTAATATTTTACAAGACAGCACAGGATGCACATATAAGTACTTTTTTTCTTCATCTGATAATTCACCCGCTCTGGAATAAATATCTTCGGAAATATGAATAAGACCTATCTCATGCATCAAGGCTGCGGTTGCCAAATCAACCAGCTGGTGCCTTTGCATTTTGAGTTCCATACCGATTACAATGGCAAAAACCGCCGAACGGAGCGAATGGGTAACAAGGAAATTGTCTACATCATACGGCATAATAGATTGCAAAATAAGTACTGACTGCCGGTTTTCTTGTACAAAAGTGCAAAATTCCTTCATCTTAGCAATTACCTTTTCGGTATTGAGAGCTTGCTTGTTACGGTATGCGCCATACACCTCGTCAGTAAAAGTATAGAATCTTTGATAAGTCTTTTCTACCAATTCTCCCGAAAGTTTTTGCTCGGGTACAGCTTGAACATTACCATTTGCACCGAGCTTTTCACCGCTCTTATCTTCCTTTTTTTGAGGATCTGTCTCGGTTACAATCCCTTTTGTATACAGAATCGTAAACTGCCATTCGGAAAGGAGTCTTTTTAATTCCTCCGTAAAGCAGCTTTCCCTTGTAAATAATAAAACCTTTTTATCAATGTACACATCCTCCGTAAAATATACGGGAGTTTTTAGCTCTAAAAGTTTCAATGTATTCACTTAAATACGCTCCTGTAGTACACTGAAAGTGCGATTAAAAAATTCGCACCATCTATTTATAGATTATAGGAGATTTTGAATGAAATTAAAAGTGCTTATTATTATCTTTAATGCTATCCTGTTAACTATCTTCTTTACAGTGCTTTCTTTTTCATTCTTTACTGCCGGTACTGAATTTATCGGCAGCTTTTTTAAAAACTATTGGATATTCGTCCTGTTTTTTACGATTCTCTTTCTGGGAATGAATATGTTCTTTATCAACAACTGGAAACTCATAACAACCCTTGAAGCTGAAGATTAGCCCGCGCTTTCCCTTTATTTGGAAACGGAAATTTTTGAAAAGCACCATCTTACCGCCAAAAAAGTGCAGCTACTGTGTGAAATCAGTATTTTATTGGGAGATTTTGAGATATTAAGGCGGCTCGAACGCGTACTAGAGGACTATAAACCTGAATATATCAGAACTTTTGCTCCTCATTTCGCGGCGGCTAAGCTGCTTTCAAATGATTATCAAGGGCTTGCCGAGTTTATGACTCATATTGTCGGAAGCCCCCATAAAACTTCTCCGTGGATATCATTTTATGACGCATTCTCAGCACAAATGTTGAAGCGTTACCACGAGGCGGCAGAAAAATTCGCGCGTATGTTGGAAACGGAACAAGAACCGTTTGTTCGATTGCTTGGTGTTTATTTTATGGCATGCGGATTATATCATTACATTGATGTGCACAAAGACGAAGCAGATAAAAGAATCGAAGAAGAAAAACGAAAATTAAAAAAACGTTCATTGCAACAGTGGAAAAAATACGCTCAGAAAGAAAAACAAAATATACATATACTTGTTCTCACAAAAGCAATCGATGATGCACTGATATGGCTTTTTAAAGAAGATGAACTACCGAGGCAAACACCTCAGACGGTTTCTTAACAGCCTGATACATTTGCCCGTCCTTGTATAACTGCTCAACCGCGGAGCATTTTTTTAATGGAGCCGAAAACACCGCGGGTAATTTCCCGTCCAACCGAACGGGTGATACTGTCAACCAAAATTCTTCCCAATCTATCAGTGGTACTTTGATTTTTCCGTTTTGCAGCCTCTTCCAGCCTTAACTTTGCCGCTTCCGCCCTTGCTTTGGCGTTTTCGGCTCGTATAAGCGCAGCTTCTTCTTTTGCCTTTGCCGCGTTTTCTTTTGCAAGCTGTTTTTCTTCGGCTTGGCGCGTTGCAGCTTCAGCTTGTTCGCTAAACTGTTTGGTAAGAATCTCGTAGGCGGATTCACGGTCTACCGGATCCTTGTATTTATATAAAAGAGGAGACTCTTCTACCAGTGCTGTGATTTTAACACTGTCGATTACGCCCATTTTACTGTGAGGAGGAACAATCATTGTCCGCTGCGTTATGGAAGGGCTGCCGTCCTGCTGTAAAACGGAAACAAGCGCTTCGCCGGTTTTAAGCTGCGTAATAACTTGAGCGGTGTCGAATGCAGGATTGACGCGGAAGGTCTCGGCTGCAAGGCGTATGGCTTTTGCGTCCTTAGGAGTAAACGCCCTCAACGCATGCTGAATCTTATTTCCCAGCTGACCGAGGATCGCTTCGGGAATATCGACGGAATTTTGAGTAACAAAAAAGACCGCAACGCCCTTCGATCGGATTAAACGCATGATTTGTTCAATCTTTTGAAGTAAAATCTTTGAGCCGTTATCAAACAACAAGTGAGCTTCATCAAAGAAAAAAACAATTTTCGGTTTTTCAGCATCACCGATTTCCGGAAGATTTTCGTAAAGCTCGGATAAGAACCATAGTAAAAAGGTTGAATACAGCATGGGCTTTTGGTACAGTTTGACGGCATTTAATATATTGATATAGCCTCGCCCGTCCGATGTTTGCTTAAAAAAATCATTGATATCTAAAGCCGGTTCTCCGAAAAAATTATCCGCTCCTTCATTTTCGAGCGTTAAAAGATTCCGCTGAATTGCTCCTATCGATGTGTCGGAGATATTACCGTATTTTAATTTTAAATCCTGCTTATTTTCACTGATATAATGGAGCATCGCTTTAAGATCCTTTAAATCCAACAGCAATAGCCCGTCCTCATCCGCGACACGGAACGCGATATTCAATACGCCGGTTTGCACTTCGTTAAGGTCTAAAAGGCGCGAAAGCAACAGCGGCCCCATTTCGGAAATCGTAGTGCGTACGGGATGCCCCGTTTCTTGCAAGATACTCCACATCCGCACGGGATAACTTTTGAATTCAAAGTTTGAAATATGTAAGAGACTGAGCCGTTCTTGCAGTTTAACGCTCGATTCGCCTTTTTCGGCAAAACCGCACAGGTCGCCTTTCACATCCGGTAAAAACACCGATACACCTAAATCGCTGAATGCTTCAGCAATTACTTTGAGCGTAACGGTCTTTCCGGTACCGGTAGCCCCTGTAATAAGTCCGTGTCTATTCGCCCTCATCGGTAAAAGTTCAACCGTAGTTTCACCGCGGCCTAAAAAAATTGCTTCGCTCATAATGCTTCCTTAAAGTAATAGTATGAAAAAAGGATTGGGAGTCCCTAACAATCTTCGTTGAGATATTTTCCTGAAATTTAATCAGCCTGTAAAATTTTTTAGCGAAAAACACAAGAAAGGTCAATGCCGGCGAGGATCTCTACTCTACGTTCGCTTAACCCGTTTAAAGAGTTCTTCGCGGGTAAGCACAATCCAGATTGGGCGACCGTGCGGACAGATGGGTTCGGGAAGTTCAAAGGCTTGCGCCGCAATGCGCTGTTGGGTTACGGGGTCGAGGATGGCGTGATCCTTGCAGGCAGCGCGGCAGGCGGCTGAGGCTAAAATCTGATAGAGGATATCATCGGCATTTTTACGGACGCCCGTGATGTCGCGGATAAGATCGCGTTCCGTGCCTGTCCACCGTGCCGGTACGGCGGTTACCTGCCATACGCCTGCACCTTCATCGGAGAGGGAAAAGCCCGCTTTACACAGCAGCTCCTGATGTTTTTTGATAAACGCATCGTCTTCTTCCGATGAAGTGATAATGCGGTAGGGGATTAACAGCTCCTGTACGCCGCCGATATTATGCCGCAGCTGCTCAAAGATAATCCGCTCGTGGGCGGCATGTTGGTCAATTAAATACAGCGCCTCGTTTTTTTCTACTGCGATAAAGGTACCGGCGACCTGTCCGAGCAGCTTAAAATCAGCCGGAGGAAGATCCGGCGGCGGCTGTAGACACGCTGCCGTACCCGAAGCCGCAGGCGGCGGAATAATGTGTTCCCCTACTGAATAAGGAACCGCTGCTGTCGCCGCTATTTGGCGGAATGCGCTACCGTATCCGCTTTGTGCAGAACCGTACTCCGCTTGAGTGCCGGATACCTCGTGGTTGTATCCGTCAGGTAGTACACCGGTATCGTTTCCGTACTCCCTTCCATATCGGTCATAGTCATCGGCTGCTGTACCGGCGGCTGGGTTAGCGCTTTTACCGTATCCATACAGGCCGGCTGTCGTGTCGGAGTGCGGCGGCTGTGGGTATGCTCCTGCCGGGGAACCGTGCTGAAAATCCAACGGGCGGGTAAGGCTGGGGTCATACTTTTCTTTTAAGAGACTTGCAACGGTATGCTGCCGGTAAAAGGAGCCGACGGCACTGCTAACGGCGTGGTGGATGGCGCCGTAATCTTGAAAGCGCGCTTCTTTTTTTGCGGGGTGAATGTTAAAGTCCACACGGGAAGGCTCTACCGTTAAAAATAAAAACGCAACGGGGTGTCCGCCGTTGGGGAAATAGCCTTCGCTGCCGTACTCGATTGCCTGTATAAGCCCGAACTCGGTAATTCTTCTACCGTTGACAAATACCATGATAGCGCGTTTATCGCTTCGGACAACATCCGGGCTGCCGAGCACAATACGGAACGAAAAATGCTCACCGCTTCCTTCAATTTCAAAAAAGAGCGCTTCGGGTTCTTTAAACGAAAATGCAGCGAGGCAGCGTTCCCGCAGCGACTGTGCAGGAGGAAGCAGAAAGCGAAGCTCGCCATCCGTGATAAAGCGCATTTCGGTACGGTAATGCGGCAGAGCTTTGTCGAGAAAGATTGTTCTACACAACGCAGTCTCGGCAGCCGCCCGCTTTAAAAACTGCTTGCGGGCAGGGAAGTTTTCAAAAAGGTTTTCTACCTGCACTACCGTGCCGGCATTTAGACGCGCCGGAAGTATCTTCCCTAGCTGCAGTTTCCATGCGGCGGGTCCGCTCCTCGTTGAGGTAATTTCAAGATCACTGACCGCCTTAATAGAAGAAAGCGCTTCGCCGCGGAAACCGAGGCTGTGCAGGGAGAGCAAATCTTCCGCGGTGGATATCTTGCTCGTCGTATGGGTATCCGTGCAGATTGCGAGGTCTTCGCGGCTCATTCCGCAGCCGTTATCCGTAACCCGAATGCGGTCGATACCGCCACCTGAAATTTCCACTTGCACCTTTGAAGCGCCTGCGTCGATTGCATTGTCTAAAAGCTCGCGGATAACAGCGGCGGGTCGGTCGATGACCTCCCCTGCTGCAATTTTCCGTGCTGTTTCCGCATCAAGCGCTTTTACCGGCTTGTATACGGCGGCGGAATCGACAGCCGTATCAGTATGAAAAGAAACTTGAGATATTTCAGGTGATTGAGACGAGGTATCCATCGCTATATGTCATCAGCTGAAAAGAGCTCCAGCTCAGGTTTATCCTGCGATTGCACCGGCTGATTCATCAATATCTGCACCTTACTTTCTATTTTATCAATGTCTTTTTCCAAGGTTTTAGCAAGCTTGATTCCTTCTTCAAAAGCCGCAAGAGCTTCTTCCAACGGAAGATCGGCACTCTTGATTTTTTCGCTGATTTCTTCAAGACGAGTTAACCGTTCTTCAAATTTTTTCAACGTCTTCTCCTTCTCTATTCGGGACAACCGTATTGGACTGCTTTTTAACACCCCCGCGCGAATAAATGGCGATGATGATGGCATATATAGTTAGTGTCAATAACAGTAGTGCTTGAGCACGAAGTGTTTTCACCTCGTATATATTTTATTACATACTCTACTGGATAGTAAAAAGCATTCCATCTCTTTCCACTGTCCGATAAATCCTGTTTACCTTGAATGGTAAAGTCATTTACACCAATAATATCTTTTGGGAGACTAATACAGTAATTAAACCCATCCTTATATTCAATATACTCAATCTCAAATTTAGTCATCCCCTCAAAATAATCTACATAAATATCCTCTTGCTTTTTTAGTAAGAAAATATATTCGCACCCCGTTTTAATTCCATTCTTTTGATATGTTACTATTGAATTTTCTGCAGCGTAACCTTTTATTGTTTCTTTAATATTTATAGTATATTGCGTTTTATTTCCTATAATTTTGCTAGAGATAATTTCTCCCACTATTATTAAATCAGCTTGACTAACAAGAGAATAGAATTCCTCGAAAATATATAATGGAAAAACAGGGATACTAAAAATCACAAAAATAATTGTTGATAACAATTTCTTCATATATTTTCTTCCTTTGTATCGTAAGAGCGCCGTCTAACATTCGATTAATCCGCATTACACATTTTCTCCGAATAAATATACGAATCTTCGGATGCTTTCAGAGCAAAGGGTAGCCCATTTTCTCGAATTGTAGCTTTTACAAAAGAATTTATAGCCGAAGAAATATTGATTCCCATAGAATCACATATCCGCTCAAAACTTATTTTATCATCATTTATAATCTTTGCTGATATTGTAGTCATTTTTAATACCTATTACTACAATATACTGTATAAATCTCTAAATATCAACACTATCAAAACTGCTACAAGTAATTATGCTTTATATTATTTTACTTTTCTTATTTATATCTATAAAAACAAACAGTCCAAATCCTTTCTTATTTTATATTCACCACCTTGAACCATGGAACACCGAGGAAACCCTTGTACAATTTTATTTTAACCATATTGCCAAGCTCTACTTCAGAATACAATGTGCTTCCAACCGAAATTTCTTTTTGTTTTGTTTTTCCGTCAATCCATGGTGAAACTTCAAGATAATAATTCGTCCGTTTTCCTTTCAATATGCGTTGATTTATGACAGTAACTTCGAAAACCGTAGGCTTTGATTTATCAAGTATGATGTTTGCAGAAACCGAAAAACCAAATCCATATAAAAACATAAGAAATAAAACACTGGCAACTGTAAGCATTCTGGTAGAACGCTTTTCTTCTATTTTCTTTTCTGATTCACTTATGCAAATATAATATAAAAAGAACATAACAAGCATTACAAATACCGAAACGGAAACTTGTTTTGAAAAACTATATATTTGGTTTATATAAATAACAGCTAAAATACAAAGCGTCACAGAACAAAACCAAAAAGGAGTAAGAAGGCTTGGATATAAATCTGTATTGTTTGCATTAAAGCGAATTCCTCCATTTGAGAGACGTATAATCAGGAACAAAAGAATCGGATACGCTGCGCACACAATAAAACCAATATGCATGAAACTTCTACCTAAAAAAATACAAGCAATAAAAAGAATAGAAATAAGCACGCCGCCCCATTTTAAAATCCGTGCAATCATATACGTTTTTTGAAGAAGCTTATTTTTTTCATCATCTGAAAGTTCATCATGGAATTCCGTAAATTCTTTAATAGATTGCGCAACCTGCTCGACATATAAATTATGCGCATGAGAATCAAGCCATTCATATAGTAACTGTAAATTCTGAAAATATATAGAGGCTGTAAATGATTTTATTTTTTCTATACCGCCGATTAAAGTTTTGTATGAAATTGAAATTCCTTTTTGAGTTATAAGGAATGATTGAAGCGAAGAAACAGGAATCTTCTTCACTTTTGCAAAACCCGAATAAAATTCGATCCCATTTTCATCATCAAAAGAACAGTATGCAAAGAATGCTTCCAAAACACTAAAAACAGAAAGCGTACCAGATAATATAAACAGCGGGAGCATCAGCCCCCAAGTCACAGCGGGATGTACTTCGGTAAGCAGAAAAATTAAAAATCCAAATAAAAAAGCTGCTGATAAAAAAATACCGCTTGCCACAGCCACAACTTTCATTTTTTTAGAAAAAGTAAGTTTTATCATTTATTTCTTAAGTCCTTCATCGATTCTAAACTATTGGCTTTAATACCATCTGTTACGACATAGCATATAAGATAACCCTCTGTGCGGATAACTCTCCGTACAGATAACAGGTTCAACCCGTTTAATATATTTCGTCCCTACGGCCCGTTAAAATGATACGGTTCCCTGCTTTGGTAATGCGTATGCAGCAAACGGTGCGCCTTTTCAGAATTCGGCTTTCCCAAGTATTCGCTATAGACTTGCTTGATGTATGGATTATTATGCGATGTTCGTATCACAGCTCTTTCATCATCGGTGTAAAGACCTGCAGCCCTTAGCTTCCGCACCTCGTCGGTACAACCGTAGGGCTGCCCGCCGCCACCGACACAACCGCCGCGGCATGCCATCACTTCGACAAAATGATAGAGCGGGTCTTCGCCTGCTTTAATTGACTGTCTTATCTTCTCCAAAAATTCAGGTAAATTCCCGAGCTGATTGACAACGGCAACGCGAACTTCAGTCCCTTCAATATCTATTTTAGCTTCTTTAATACCGGTAAGACCTCTTACTTGATAAAAATCAAGCGCGGTGAGTTCTTTTCCCGTTATATAAAAATAGGCGGTGCGCAAAGCCGCTTCCATAACGCCGCCTGTTGCACCGAATATCGTTCCTGCTCCGGAATACGGGCCAAGCGGAGAATCTGCCTTCTGCTCTTCCAATGCATTAAATTCAATCCCGGCCTGACGGATATAGTTTGCAAATTCCCGCGTTGTAATAACCGCATCTACATCCTGGTAACCGGAAGCGGACATGGTACCATTGCGTTCGCATTCGTATTTTTTTGCCGTACACGGCATAACCGCTACCGAAAATATCTTTTTAGGATCGATGCTCATCTTTTCAGCCCAATAGGTCTTTATCATCGCCCCCATAATCTGCATCGGACTTTTAGTAGAAGAAAGATGCGGTATCAAATCATGATGATATTTTTCGGCGAATTCAACCCATGCAGGGCAACAAGATGTGAACTGCGGGAATGTGTAAGTTCTATCGGTAAAATTCGTCACGAACTCCTGTGCCTCCTCGGCAATCGTTAAATCAGCGGAAAAATTACTGTCAAATACATACTCAAACCCGATGCGGCGTAACGCCGTATATATTTTTCCGGTGGTGAGATCCCCCGGTTTTAAGCCGAATTCCTCTCCCAATGCGACCCGCACCGAAGGAGCTATTTGAACGACACTGATCGTATCGGGATCGGAGAGCTTTGCCCACATATCCATTTTTGGCGGAGTCTCGTAAATCGCGCCGACCGGACAATGAGCTGCGCATTGGCCGCAATGTACGCATGGAGAATCCCTCAATAGAGCCATTGCTGCCGGAGCGATAATCGTCTTTCCTCCCCGTCCTTGATATTCTATCGCATGTACCGCCTGCATGTGCTGACAGACTTCGACACAGCGTCCGCACGAAATACACTTATTTCGATCAAATACAATAGCGCCGTTAGAATCATCTTTCGGTTTTTCATTGATGTAGTGTTCAAAGTGCATCTCCCGCAATCCGAATTCGGCAGCTAAACTTTGAAGTTCGCATTTATTATTCCGGCTGCACGTAAGACAATCCTTAGGATGATTAGATAAAATCAATTCCAATACGGAACGCCGCGCCTGTACAATTTCGGGGTCATGGGTAATAATGTTCATACCGTTGGCAGCCTTTGTGCAGCAAGCTCGCATCATTCTGGCGCTGTTCTCAAGATGGACAATACAAAGTCCGCACGAACCCCATGCCGGTAAGTCTTTGTTATAGCAAAGCGAAGGAATCTTTACATTTGCCGCACGGGCAGCCTCCATTATCGTTGCGCCTTCGGGCACTTGCACTCGTTTTCCGTTTATCTTTATGTCCAACATGCAGATTCCCCCTTATTTTTTCTCGATTGCATCAAACCGGCAGCTACGGAAGCATTCTCCGCATTTTAAGCACTTTACCTGATCGATTGAATGGCGGTTTCTCCGCTCGCCTGAAATGCAGTTTGCAGGGCATTTGCGTGCGCAAGCGCCACAGCCGATACATTTTTCAGTAATATAGAAACTAACCAAGTCTTTGCACTTACCGGTAAGGCATTTTTTATTGACAATATGGGCGATATACTCGTCGCGAAATTTCTTTACCGTTGAAAGCGTAGGATTGGGAGCAGATTGACCAAGTGCACATAAAGAAGCTTTTTTCATGGCAAAGCCGATTTCTTCGAGTTTATTCAGGTCGCTCATTTCACCTTTTCCCTTTGATATCTTATCGAGCAACGCATAAATTTGACGAGTACCTATCCGGCACGGCGCGCATTTTCCGCAGGATTCATCGACACAAAATTCCATATAAAACTTTGCAACATTTACTACGCAGTCATCTTCGTCCATAACAATCATACCGCCTGAGCCCATCATAGAACCGAGCGCTTGCAGGTTTTTAAAGTCGATAGGAGTATCAAGTGCCTCAGGCGTAATAATTCCCCCTGAGGGGCCGCCGGTTTGCACCGCCTTAAATTTTTTACCGTTTTTAATACCACCGCCTATATCAAAAATAATTTCCCGCAGCGTCGTTCCCATGGGAACCTCAACCAACCCTGAGTTTTCCACCTTCCCGGTGAGCGCAAACACCTTGGTACCGGCAGAATCCGCCGTACCGATGCTTTTGAACCATGCCGCTCCTTTCATCAAAATGATGGGGATATTCGCAAACGTTTCTACATTATTGATAATGGTCGGTTTGCCCCAAAGTCCCGCCTGTGCCGGAAATGGAGGTTTAGGCGTCGGCATCCCACGCTTCCCCTCGATTGAGCGGAGCAGCGCTGTTTCTTCCCCGCAGACAAAAGCACCTGCACCCAGTCTGATTTCTATATCAAAGCTGAAATCAGAACCAAGGATATGTTCACCCAAAAGGCCGTATTCCTTTGCCTGCTTAATTGCCTTCTCCAGCCGGGATATTGCGAGGGGATATTCCGCGCGAATATAAACGAAACCCTTATTCGCACCGATTGTCCTGCCGCAAATAGCCATCGCCTCAATAATGCTGTGAGGATCTCCTTCGATTGTCGATCTATCCATATAGGCGCCGGGATCCCCTTCATCGGCATTGCATACAACGTACTTTACATTGCCTTTTGCTTTAAAGCCGGCATCCCATTTTAATCCTGTCGGAAAGCCGGCTCCGCCCCGTCCGCGTAAACCGGAAGCGGTAATTTCAGCGACGATTTCTTCTCTCGTCATTTCAAAAAGCGCTTTTTCAAGCGCAAAGTAACCGTCATGAGCGATATAGTCCTCAATATTTTCAGGGTCGATTAATCCGCAATTGCGCAAAGCAATACGCAGCTGCTTTTTATAGAAAGGAATTTCATCCACATCTTCCGCATTCTTTTTCTCTTTTGCATAAAGGAGGCGGTTCACCTGAATGCCTTTTATAATATGCTCATTGATAATATCCGCGGCGTCTTCGGGCTTTACTTCGACATAGAAAGCGTCTTCCGGAAGCACCTTTACGATAGGGCCTCTTTTCACAAAAACCGAAACATCCGGTCTTAATGATTCTTACCTGATCGTCAACGCCTGCTTTTTTTACTTCTTCTACCAGGTTTTCATAAATCCGAACGGAATGGCTGGATTCGCACGCAGAACCGCCGCACACCAAGATATAATGGGTATAGTTCATACGTGATTCTCCCTAGCTTCCGCAGCATCCAACATATATTCGGTTACCGTCTTTTTGTTTATAATATGGCTTTCTATAATTTTTTGTGCGGTTTCGGGGGTAACCCGTCCGTATTTTACCGGTTTTGGCCCCTCCATGATGACTTCAACGACGGGTGCTCTATCCCAGAAGCTCTCCATATCCGCTTGAATTACTGCGACGGAGCCGCGTAATCCGAGTGCATTTACTTTCTTACTGATTGCGGTAAAGACATCTTTTGCCCCCTTTTGAAGACCGCACTCCCCCATACCGACGATCACATAAGCAATTTTATCGGCTGTCTGTCTGATTTTTATTTCGTTTACTAACGAATCTCTCAGTTTATGCAGCATCTCGCGTGTTAATTTTTGCATACCCCGATACTCCTTTTTGTTTTAGCCCCATATTTCATTAATCCGGCATTTTTTGCTCTTGTGTGCGGCAATCTGCAATGATTTTTGTCATATCTTCGCGTTTCAATTTTCCATGAACGATACCATTGACGGAAAGGACAGGTGCTAATCCGCAACATCCGATGCATCGTACCGGCTCAACAGAAAATTCTCCGTCGGCGCCGGTAACCTGTTCTTCCGTTAATCCGAGCAGGCTGCGAGATTCATCGAGAATATCTTGACTCCCCTTTAGGTAACACGCTGTTCCTAAGCAAATACAAATTTTGTGTTTTCCGGGTTTTTCCGTTTTAAAAAAGTGATAAAAAGACATGGTGCCGTATACATTGGCGAGAGGAATACCGGTTCTGATCGAAACTTCTTGCGCAGCCTCTTTTGAAATATAGCCGAATTCTTCTTGAACCTTATGTAAAATCATAATAAGGTTACCCGGCCTATTTTTCCAATCGGCGATAAAGGAGTTTAAAGAATCGGAGAAGGACGGTTGTGCGTTCATAAATCAGCCTCCAACCTTACCGGCTTATTCTGCCGGAAACATGTTGACAACC
The DNA here is from genome assembly GCF_010365865.1 of Treponema vincentii. NCBI lineage: Bacteria > Pseudomonadati > Spirochaetota > Spirochaetia > Treponematales > Treponemataceae > Treponema > Treponema vincentii. The sequence continues at coordinate 2,592,755 of NZ_CP048020.1, forward strand.
TTTAAAAAAGTTAACTTTTAAGGGTACCGAATTATACTCTACTTAATAGTATCACACCGAAAGATGTAATCTGTCAACCGGAAAAATTTCCACATTTCGATAACCATGCCGATAAGCAATTTCTGCAACATAGAAATCACGAATATACGAATACTCCGTGATACAAATACTCGTATAGAAATTGGGGGCATATATGCGGATGTTCGATGTCATGCTTAGTTACAAACTTCCATAGATAATTTTTTACATATTATTACTAAAGGCCTATTGTTAGTGAGGGGAATTGCCTCATTTTCTCTTGCCATATGAATATGGTCAACCTACATTGCCAAGATCATGTCAGCGTTGAAGCGGGTGTTAGAAGTTTTTCTTTACATAATTCAAATAAAAATTTATAAAATCATCTTTATTATAATTTTCAGTTTTATTCATAAACATTATATTACTAAATTCTAACCTACCATTTCCTAGAATATATTTTTTTGTATCAATTTTTTTCTTATAATTTCTAATAATCATATTTTTTTTCATTTTTTTAGCGAATAAATTTACACATCTATTTTGATTTCTTGCCAGTTTTGATAAAATTTTATATTTTAATAATCCATTGCTACTAAAAAGAGGTATGGATAAATCATCTAAAGTTTCTAATAATATAAGATTAGCATATTCGTTATTTAGTTTCAAGATTTTTGAATAGAGATTTCTCTTAATTCTAATTTCATAAGCATACAACCATGTAAATTCCATTATATAATCATATAAAAGTAGTGGATCATTTTCTATTACAAAAATAAAATAATCTTCCAGTATTTTTTTACATTTTATTCTATGAATATTTAAGGTATCACAGATTATAATTAAGGCTTCTCTTCGTCTGATATATGAAGAATCAAATAGCATTTTTTCACAAAATTTATAAATACAATCATTTTCATATTTTTTTAATATTAATTCTCGATATTTATGCGAATGAGTTACTGAATCACAAATAAATGAACAAGGACTCTCCGATGTATAAACAGCATTATTTTCATAACATTTTTCGAAGAAAAGATTTGCATCTTTAATTTGCAACAAGTCTTTGCATACTTCTTCCAAATACTCATCTGTAAGATAATAGGTATATTCTTTCACCTTTTGCATTAATGCATCTTTTTCCAATATTTTACCCTCTTTTTATCCATCTAACAACTGGCTGGACTGCATATGCAGACAAAACGCGCCTCGACTATAGTCCTGTGTTATGTGATATTTCCATCTCCTGTAAAGCTTTTTTATAAAAAGAATAAAAATCATCTATTTTATAGGAACCATATATTTTTTCAAAGTAATTAATACTTTTAATATATTCATCTCTTGTGAAATCTTTAATTTTGTTTGCACCTTGAACATTTGTTATAAATATTTCAAAATTCATAGTAAAATTTTGAATACTGTCAGTTCTTATTTTTTTTAAGTATTTTTTATTTAAGCCCAATACTTTATTAGTAAGTTCTTCATCATCAAGCAGAAGTATAGAGATGAAATCTATTAAATCAAAATCTTCAACAAGTAATTTCTTGAATCCCTTTGCTTTTTTACTTTTTAAATAGAACAATTCTGTTAGACATCTGGCAGTTAATATAGGATTTTTTTTGTAATATTCACTAATAAAAGCGTCCTCCAAATACTTGCAATTACTTGTGCTTCGTTTTTTTGCAAGTGCTAAAATTGCACCTTCTTTTTTATATAGAAAATCAGAGTATAAATATTCTGAAAATTTTTTCCAAAAATTTATTTCCTCCAATTTTGAATCCATATATTTAAAATGTTTATCCTTAATATTCAGAGTTACGTATAAATCAGTTAGAAATTCTATGATATTTGGAAAAATAAATTCATTTTCAGTTTTTTGGTCTATATCGATTAAATTATACAAATCAAACGGTATGTTGATAATTTCATCTTCAGAAAAATAACTATAGGCTTCTTTGCTATTGTATAATCCGTTGGAAAAAACTTTGATAAAATTCATTTATTCTATTATTCCTAAGTACCCTAGTGCGGGCATCCATATAACATTCGCTTAACCTGCATTCTCGTAAAGGCAATGTCAGGTTAAGCGGATGGTAGACGCATTGAATTATTTATCTTTCTATTCTTGCCTGACAAGCATTATATCTATCTTTTCTTTTTTCATAAATATACTTCCACCCTAAAATATTCTTCTTATATATAATATCTTAGCCGTCTGTAAATGAGGTAATATTAAAAACAAAATCTTTTATTTTATACACTCCTTCTTTTTTTATTAAATGGAATATATGATTTTCTTCTGTCTTTATAGTATTTCCCGCGAATTTTCCTTCTCCAATCTTCTTATATTCCTGTAAAGCTTTTTGGCCGAATTTTTCCAGCTCTTCTTCATTTATACAAATATCATCATAATATTTGAAATATTTCTTTTTTGTAAGCGCCATACCATGGTCTGCATAAAACCAATGCGAAGCTTCTGCTTTTACGACACAAGTACATTCCTTATCAGTGATTGAAACTACTGAGATATCTTTTATCTTTATGCTTTTACTTGTATTAAGAAATCTGTCCGGTTGCTGTGATGCTTTTGTATATAAATTTGAAATGATATTTTGCCAAATTCCATCTTCTAAAAATATTTTATGAAATATTTCTGTTAATTCATCGCTTGGTTTATAATCAAAATCAAATATATTAAAATAGTATTCCTTATCCAATACTTTTATTGTTTCATAAAATAATTTTATCTGATCTTCAACAGTAGGATTTTCCACATCTAATATTTTTAAAGATTCATAAAATGGTTTAAAATACTCTTTCACTTCAGGATTTTTTAAATCTAATCTTTCTTTTACTTCCTCAACGGTTAGCAGTTCTTCTCTTTGAGAATTTTCTATATCTATTGCTGCAGCAGTAAAATCTTTATTTTCATTCTTTTTACATGAGATAAACAAAAATAATAGAATAGAAAAGAATATAATTCTACTTAAACTTTTCATTTTTCCTCCACAGCAGACCAGCGACCTGTCGCCACAACATTGTTTTAAACTGCAAACGGGCATAGTCCCATTTGTCGGCTTTGAAAGCGGTATTAGGCTATATTATTTATAAGCACCTTTTCGTGTTCCAAGGTCGACTATAAATACAATGACTGTATCTTCTGATATTTTATAGAATAGACGGTAATCCCCTATTCTAAACCGATATAGGCCTTTGTAATTACCTTTCGATATCATCGACAACTGTCTCATTCATGGTGTAATTGCGCGTTGCATATTCCAGATAATTTGGGATTGTTCTTTTCTGCCCATCAGCGGCTAGTTTGAAAATGTCATATGTACTGTCATCTATACGAACAGTAATTGTCCTCGTCATTTTATACCTCTGCTTCAAATGTATTCAGTTATATTCAAAACGTCAATCGGTTGCGCAAAATCACATCCTGTCTATAGAGGTTTTGAAGCCGAGGTTGGTACTGCACTTTTATTGTATCACTCCAGGCAGAAAAAAGGATAAGCCAAGCAAAAATCGTCTATTAAGATACAATGGAAATGTCTTCTTTTGTTACAGGGCATCAACAAGCCCGACTCAAGAAGCATCGGGGTATTAAACCCGCACGAATAACAAAGTTGCTGCTTAAAACGCTTTGTTTCATAGTAAAAAATATGCTGTTATTGATAAAATTTTTTATTCTCATGTATAATAACGGAAAAGGAGTTATACATATGAAAAAAGCATTTTTCTTTTTGCTATTATCAATAGCGATATTTTCTTTGTTTACATCGTGTCCAACATCGCCGCCTTCGCCGAAAGAAGAGCCTCAAAGGATAGAGGAGGCGCCTGCGAAAGAACCGGCGCCTATTCCTGCTTCCGAACCGGACCAGCCTAAACCAAAGGAACCTGTTCCGGAGGCAGAACCGAAAACGGTAAGTGTCAAAAAGTACACCGTTGTTAAAGGCGATATTCTTTCACGAATTGCCTTGAAGCACTTTGGAAGTCTTGATAGAGCCTACTATTTTCCCATTATCATGGTGATGAATGAAGGGATAATAAAGCATCCCGATAAGATACGCCCCGGTATGACGCTGAATATTCCGGATTTTCAAGAATTTATGGCTCATCCTGAATATCGACAAAAAGCGAAATCTCAATTTGAGCAGTGTATTAAAATATATAAAAGAGAAAAAAAGTTCACTATGATGAAACGATTGCAAAAACGCATAAAATATATGGATAAACCGCAGTAGCACCCTAAAATCATCATACCCCGACTCAAGAAGCGTCGGGGTATGAAACCCTCGCACGAATAAATGTTATAGGTCGGTTCCACACCCGCCTGCCTTTAGGCAAGTCAATCTAACGGGCGCGCAGCATTCATTCAACTACCGCTTAACCTGCATTTGCGGTTGTCCTTGTTGTCAGCGTTGAAGTGGGTGTTATGGCAAAAATATTTCTTAGACAGAATTAGATTTCTTAAATCCTTTTTTCTTTAAGAAAAATTCTGTTATATTTTTTGAAGCGTATGCTTCTATATATTGTACTGTTCCTAAACAGCAGAAAACCGCTTCTTCGTCCAAGCCTGAAATTATATCCTTTATTACCAAACTATTATTTCAGTATATTCTGTAATAAGCTCGCCATCATCAAAACTATATACAATTTTTCCTATGAAGTTTTTTTCATTTTTTATTTCTTTAACCAACCAATATTTTTTAATTTCATTGAATATATATCCATGATTGTTTATTATTTTATTTTTAATGATAAAAACTTCTCCATTCTCTGACTGATAGGAAAAGCTATAAATCAGTATTTTTTTCCATGATATATTCTTATCTATTAAAAAACTGAAAACATCATACAAAATACCAAATGGCCATGTTTGTACGGTATGAGTCAAAAGCACAATATTGTTATGATTTTTAAAATCGGTATTTTCTTCATGACAAAAATTATACTGTTGAAAAGCCCAATGTGGATAACTTTTAGAATTTATTGCAAAATTTATTGCATAGCAATTAAATAGATATATACATATAAATAATAGTGAAACTGTTTTTTTCATTTTTCCTTCTAGAAAAGCAGTCCAGTAGCCTATCGCCCTAATAAATGGTTGTACCGCACGCGGCTTTTCCGCATGTCGGCTACTAACCTTTGTTATGTGTATTACTTTAATTCAAATCCTTTTTCTTTATAATTATCAATATTCTCTTTACTGCCGTTTCCAGTAACTGTCCATTGTGATATATAATCTGGATTTTTAATTACTTTGCCACTTTGTCTTTCTCTATAGTCACCGGGCTTTGCTTCTATAATAGCTCTATCATCATTTGGAATTGTAAATAATTCTTTGTAATTTTCTCTTTTTATTTTAATTTCTTTGTCAGTAATAGATTCTATGATTCCACTTGTCTGATATTGTTCCAACAATTCATTATTGCTATTGTAATACCTAATTCCAATTAAAATCAGTTTTCCAATTTTATTTTTATTCATTTCATATCCTTTAATTAAAATCGAGCTTGACCCGATTTTTAATATTTTTACAGGAATAAGTTTTTTATTTACAAAAATAAATATAACCGCTTCCTCGACCTACCCCTAAACTTCAATTAATTATTTTATTCCAATTTTATAGACTTCCATATTTGGAAAGTCTTTTACATCATAATACGGTGCTTCATTCTCCCATAATTGATGAAATCTTAATATAATATGATCGTTAAAATCACAGTCCAAATAGACATAGAAACTTTTATTTGGAAAACTTGTTTTTAAATTTTCAATGAGATTTTTCGTAATTAATTTTGCAGAAGTTATGGCTGTATGTTGAACACGTTTTTTAACTTTACCACAAATATGAATATGATTTTCATATGCCTCTAATTGTGTTTTATCAGATACTTTATCTAATGAATCTATCTTTGAATCTTGAGTTTTTAAAAATATATATTCATTATTTTCAGAATCTATTGCCGTATAAAATTTCGGGAAGAGAATATCTTGTAATTCGATAATAGCCTTAAAACCATTCATATCTTTTCATAAAACCTCGCATCCTAGTGTAGTGTCGCCATAACATTGTTTTAAAGCGCAACCGGATCTATTAATCCTAATATTTTCATAATTAAGAGTTGCCATTGGATAATACAAACCTTTTCTAATTTTATTTCCAAATAAAATCAAAGACACATATTTTTTTCCATTATCTTCGTAAAATTCTTCGTACCCATACTCTTGAGGTTTATATTTTTTATTTAATCTTGAAATATGACCGTTTTCTTTTACAGTGTTCCAAGATAAAATCTTAGCTTTTTCAAAAATAATATCAAAATAAATCGACTTCTTTTCTTCTGAATAAGTATTAACTTTTATTACAACGTTTCCATTAATTTGTTTCAGATGGATTTTTGCATCATGCAAATATTTATATATTTTTATGAAATCAGATTTTTCAAAATCTTTTACTATACTCTTATTATATTCAAGAAATGCTTTGCGATATTCATCATCATTGTAATCGGCTAAATAAATATATTTTAAAATTTTTGATTTTTTTATATTTCCATAAGTTAATAACATTTTTAATCCTTTCCCAACGCTTGACGTTGGATACATAACTAACGCTTAACCTGCAACAAGGCTTGTCCGGTTTGTCGGCTTTGAAAACAGTATTAGGTGTTATTACTATTTAAATTCTATTTAATTTATATTAAACTTAAACTATAACAAGCATCTAGCCCTAACAAATTTTTTCTTATCAGTTTCTGATAATTCAGAAACTTTCATATTATTTGCTTTTGCATAAGAAAATAATGCTTTCAAATCTATACTATTTTCCATTTGAGACAACAATATAGGTTGCGGGGTATCTTTTAAAGTTTCTTTATAATTTTTCATCAGTCCAGTCATAGGTATAAACCTCCATTATATTTTTTGCATTTTCTTCATCTATTGCAAATTGAAATGGATGAAGAATACCGATAAATTCAGCATTAAATTTTTCGACATAATGATCAAGTAAAATTTTATTCGCTGTAAATCCATACATCATTCCATCAAAACCAAAGTCGATTGATTTTTTTGCAGCGATTGCAAACAAATGTCCGCCAACACCTTGATATCTGATTTCTTCTATGTATACTTTTTCCAAGCGTCGTAAAGCCGCGTACTACCGCTACCTTGTTCTGCCCTAAAGTTCAATTTCATTTTAGTAAGCAAGCTTGAGTTGCTTACTAAAACATACTTTTTTTCATCGAGCTTGACTGGATGAAATTATATTCCTTTTTAAAATTTTATAATATTGAAACTGAATAAATAAATTATAAAAGCACAACCAATGTTTGTAATTGCATTTACTAGTAAGGAAGTTAGTAAAGTTTTCCCCCATTTTATTCCAAGTTTTCTGAATAAAAATATATTAATTGGAATTTCTATTATTAAAGTAATAATAAAAATTATTAAAAAATATATTATAAAATATGGACTCATAAATTCAATTTCATGTGAACTTACCCAAGGAAACCAAAAGGCACCAAGCCAGCCACCATTTAAACTTAATGATAATACAAATCCTAGAACTCCACTTACGAGATTTGAGATTGCTAATCTCCAAAAAAGTTCACCAAATTTATACTGTCGCTTTAGTAAAAATTAAAAAAGTGAAACTTCTAGTAATAATATTGCTGTAATTATTGCCCAACCTTGTGGCATTAAAATTAGAATTGCCATTGAAACATTTAACGTTGTTGTAGAAATTTTCGAGATAAACTTATTTAATTCATTTTTCATACTTTCCCTTCCTAACCAAGCACGCCACTGGCTTGTCGCCATAACACCTTTTCGACCTTTCCTTATAATACCATAAAAATGACTCGTCTGCAATCTAAACTGCTACAAGATAAGAAACTCCCATATTATCCCTGTTCCCGATCCTCTCGATTTCTATGCTTTTTTTAATTTAAAATACTCTCTATCATACATAAACAATAATATGAGTAACAATGCAGATGCGCCTAATATAGTTAAATATAATTGTATTGATTCTCTTTTAAATAAAAGAATCATATTTGATAAATTAAAAAAAGTATGATAAAAAATTGCATTTAAAATATTGTTTTTTGATTTCTTATAAAAATATGTGATAAAAATACTAAGCATAATAACCGTAGGGATAAATAATAGGTATCCTACGAATCCGACGTTCATTATTTTGAAGAAATGCCATGCCCCCCAAAGTATTCCAACAAATAGTGAACTGGTAAACGAAGTATATTTATTTTCAAAAATCTGTAATAAAGTTCCTCTCCAACCAATTTCCTCACTAATAGATCCGACAATAGTAGCTATAATACCAATTAGTAATAAATACCCCGTGTATTCTGATTTAACATACGGTATTCCCATTAAATCAAGTATAAATGAAGATAGTAAAATCAGTGTTATTGGAAATATAATAGCTATTACTGAGTATCTATTTAATTTATAAGCATAAAATTTTCTTTCATTATATTTTTTTCTAAAAATTAAAGTTGTTATCAATGGAGATAATTGTACTGCAACCATTGTAACAGAGCCTAATAGTAATTCATTACCTCTGATATTTTGTGTAGCACCTCCGAATATCATAGCAAGAATAAAGGTTATTAGTAAGTTCATCAAATTAAAAAATACTACTTTTTTATTCATTTTACTTCCTCTAAACTTATTTCTTCGTTATCGTTAAAATAAATGTTATAGATTGGTTCTGTTCCCGCCTGCCTTTAGGTAGGTCAACCTAACTGCTGCTTAACCTGCATTGCCGTAAAGGCAATGGCAGGTTGAAGCGGGTGTTAGGTTTGTTCTCGTTTCCAAACAGCTTAATTATAATTAGAACTTACTCAATAGATTGAATATTAGCATACACAGACTGCATATTTTTTATAATCTTATCTACTTTACTATTATTCATTCCCAGTTTTATACTCTTTTCAATATTATTTATGCATTCTTCTTTTTTACCATTAGCCATGTTAATAATAGAACGGTTTAAATATGGAAGCGGATATTTATTATCAATATTTAAAGCCTCTTTAATATATTTTTCTGCTTCTTCATATTGTTTTTTATTTATATAAATACAACTAATATTGTGTTTAACCATGGCTAAAATATCTATCGTATAAACAGACCATGTCATCCAGAGAATCGTTTTTTTCCATGGTTTTTCCTCAATACAACGCTCAAATTGTAAAAAGTGATATAATGCTTTATCTAAATCATTTTTATTCATATACTTTCTACCGGTGTAGAAATCTTGATAAAAGTATTGACTTATTCTTCCAGGTATAAGCAAAAGTAAACCAATAAAAAGCGAAGTAACAAGGCGATAATCCTTGTTAGTATTTGATATACTCCAATAAACAATGGTAGCAAGTGATATAAGTATTACACCGTAAAGTATTTTTAAACAGAGCGTCCTATTCATTTTTTATCCTCCGCGCCGTAGGCGCCAACCTAACACCTTTTAGCCCCTTCCTCATAATATCATGGAAATTTCACGCTTTCAATCTAAACTGACACCCATCGCAGCAGCTACACCTTTCTACTATGAATACTCACTGGAATGCAGCAACAACAGGCAGATTAGGTCTATCCTCACTAAACAAGCTAAAGCAAAATCACATCCTATCTATAGGAACTAGGAAAAATTTTATCCATTTTTTCTGTCGTCTACATTTTTATATACTTCCATACGATCTCGTTTCCCGATTCCCAAAATTTCTATGATTTCTTTTAATTTAAAATGATCTCTATCAGTTCACTGCGTTCCAAAAAGCTCTCTAAAGCTGTTCAATCACCAGCTTGCTGTTCAAAAAACCGATGCAAGGCTTCTTGAGCCCGAACCGGCTGCTGTCCTTGCGGCAAAGTTTTGCGGTGCCAGCTGCCGTCCGGTTGCATTTCAAAGGCCTTTACGTTATCCGCAAAGTACACGCTAAAAAAATAATCCAGAAGCTTCTGATTCTGCTTATCCAAAACAGGAAACAACAGCTCTACCCGCCGCTCAAGATTGCGGGGCATCCAATCCGCACTGGAAAGATACCATTCAGGATTACCGCCGTTTTCAAAATAGAATATCCGGCTATGCTCCAAATAGCGGTCGATAATACTGACGACGCGGACGTTTTCGCTGATACCCCGCTGCCCGGGAATGAGCATACAGATACCCCGCACGTTTAAATCGATCCGGACACCTGCCTGAGACGCCTTGTAAATCGCGGCAATCAGTTCAGGGTGAGAAAGGCTGTTCATCTTTGCGATAATGCGGGCGGGCTTATGCTGTCGTGCAAAGTCGATTTCCCGCTCGATATAGCCCAGCAGAGTACGCTTGAGTGCGTCAGGCGCGGTAATGATATAGCGGGGTGTCTCTTGTGTATATTTACCGCACAGACGCGAAAAAATAATGTGCGCGTCGGCAATCATACGCGGATTGACGGTAAACAACGATATATCCGCATAGAGCCGTGCGGTGGTGTCGTTGTAGTTGCCGGTAGACAAGTGCAGATACCCCTGCTCACCCTGCCCCTCGCGCCGCATAATCAGCAAAAGTTTTGCGTGAACCTTCAAATGCGGCAGATCATACACCACCCGCACGCCATGCTTTTGCAGCCGTTTTACCCAACCGAGATTCCGCTCCTCATCAAAGCGCGCTTTTAATTCCACAAATACCGTAACCTGTTTTCCCCGCTTTGCAGCCTCCACCAACGCGCGCACAACGGGCGAGCTTTTACTGGTACGATACAAGGTCATACGGATGGACGTTACGGCAGGGTCTTCCGCAGCGTCAGACAAAAGCCTGATAACCGGTTTATATGACTGATACGGCACGTGCAGTAGAATATCGTGTGCTTTGATACTATCCCACAGCGTACCGTCAGAGGAAAAGGCAGGATGTGCAAAATGCTTCCATTTTCCATTTCTCAGCCGTTTAAACCCGTCTATTTCCGTGATTTTTGCAAAAGAGGAAAGTCCAATGGGAGCCTCGCTCAAATAAATATCTTTTTCGCCCAGTTGAAACAACTCGCTCATCCGCCGCACCAATGCGGGGGATTCATGCGTACTCGTCATCCGCACGACAAACGAGTATCGGCGTCTGATAAGAACCTCTTCCAATGCCTCGATAAAACCGTCATCGGAGGAATCGTCAACCGTCATACTGGCGGAGCGGTTAATCTTAAAGATTCCCGTTCCGGTAATCCGGCAGCCGGGGAAAAACGCTCCGCCGAAATACCGAATCAGCTCGTCGATCAGTACGAACCGAACCTTTTTTGCAGGGTCCGATTGCAAAAAGACAAAGCGCGGAGCCGATGGCACCGGCACAATCGCGAGCCGGTCTTGTCCGCCTGCATCACCCGAAAGCAAAAACCCGACGTGCAGCCGCACATTGGCAACACTGTCTGCAAGCGCCTGCTCATTTTCGGAAACTTGCGGGGTAATAATCGGGTAGAGGTGCCGGTAAAAATAATCTTCCAAAAAACGCCGCTCCGCTTCGGAACATTCTTCCGGTTTGCAATAGGCAAACCCATGCGCTTTTAGCTGAGGCAGAATTTCGGTATTTAATACCGCTTCTTGAATGTCAAACAAGACGCGCGTTTTTTGCACGATGGCTTCTAACAGCGTTTCTACCGGCCAATCGTCAGCATCGGCAGGTGGATGCCCGCTTTTATAAAATTCTTGCAAGCCGGCAACCCGCACCATAAAAAACTCATCAAAATTTGAAGATACAATACCGATGAATTTGAGCCGCTCTAAAAGCGGTACCGAGGAAGAGCACGCTTCCGCTAATACCCGCTCGTTAAAATCGATCCATGAAAGTTCCCTATTAAGATAGTCCATCATAGTGAAGGTCTCGCGAAACTTTGCAGGCAGCTCCGCTTACAGTTTATCGATGAGCATCGAACACTTACCGGAGGGTATCGGCAGCGTTTTCTTTTTTTGTCCGAGGATATTGATAGTAAAGTAATAGAGCTTTTCGCTTTCCATGTGGATTTCCCAGCCCCGCTGCGTTTTTGACGATAGGATGGTAACGAGGTTTCGTTTCAGGCTCAAGTTTTCGATTCCCATTACCTCAAGATTCGGAATAATCCAATCGACGGTTTTTCGCGGGAAACTGATAGAAAGCCCGATCACATTTTCAATCATCAATGTGATGGTCGAGAGCGCTGCCGAAAAAAGATATTGCTTGCGCGGGAAATTTTCATGGTCAGGCCATTGCGCGGGGCCTTCTTTTTGCGGCAAATACGCTTCCCACAACGCGCCTTTTTTGCTGTTGCCGTCGGGAGCAAGTCCGTCAAGTACGTAATAGATATGCCGGATAGCACATTCCCGCGCAAGTTCCCACCGCTCATATTTTTCCAAGCCCTTAATGACGATAAAGTTCAAATGCGGGAACACACTCCCCAACGCCCCCATACCGCGTTCATTATACGCAGAGTCATCAAGCGACAAGCTGGGAATAGGATGGTCGGAACCGAAGGTTTCGGGATTGAGCAAGTGTGCGGAAAGCTGTTCGGCCTTGTCCTCATTGGGGATTTCGGCAAGCAGCGGCCAAAAACCGGCGATTGTCTTTTGCGGCAATTTTTGTTCATCCGCATCGATATCGTGATAAAAACCCGTTTCGGCATTCCACATAAGGGCGTTGATACGGGTTTTCAGCGTAAAATAAACCCGTTTATACTGAAAACTCAATTCCTTGTCGTTAAGGATATCCCCCAGCACCGACATATACAGCGCGTTAACCGCGACCGCCGCATTAAAGTCTACCAGATAGGCAGCTTTCTTGCGCGGTGTATTGTACATTTCTACGGCTGCGAGCGGGACGGTATACAATCCGTTCGGTTGTTTGAACGAAGTATCCAGCCACTTCATATAGCGAGTTAGTACCGGCATGACATCCTTCACCCGTTTTTTATTCGCCGTCTTGTGGAACATATTATATTCCGCCCATGCAAAAAGCGGCATACCGACACCTTCGGGATTATCGCTCGAAAACACCGGCTCACCGGTTTCTACATTATACTGAGATCGAATCGCCCCCGATTCTTCCTGATGTGCATAGAAAAAATCCAATCCCTGATTCGCACTATAGTTTCGGTTTGAATAGACAAAAAAGAACGATGAAAAGATGGTTTCATACTGATTTAAAAACCATCCGTTGTTATCGGGATACAGAAAGAAACTTTCAGTTGTTCCTTTTTCGGTCTTTATATTGAATAAAAAATCCTGAATAAACGACCACGTTCTATCATAAATATCAACAAAATCCTGATCATAAAAATGAACTTTTGGAAAATCGCGTTTGTTCACCTTTGCTCCTCAACAATCCGCCGATAAAATAATTCAGCGAATCTTTCGCGTATATAGTATATCATATTTTTACGCATAGTTGTATAATTTTTTCTGTTTTTTGTATATTCTGATAAGAATCTCTAAAACCTATTGATTTTTTTAGAGATGCGCTGATATCATTTCTGTGTTGCAGGAGGAACGCTTGTACCAATCGTTTGTTTTTCTTGAAATCCGTGTTTTAATGTTATCGGATGAGAAAGCGTTTTGTTCCTGCAAAGCAGGCTCCGCAGCCGGAAGTTGTCCTATTTGTACACGCACACCGGGATATCCGCTGCTTTTAACAGAACATATTGCCCGCGATGCGTACCGGCTCGCTCAAAGCCTCGGCTGTACGCTTATCCCAAAAGCTCAATATGAATACCCTTCGGGTATGCCCGCCCTTCCGCCCGAATATCAGCTCTGCGGCGCTTCGGTAAAAATTGCCGAAAAAGGCGTGCTCGATATCGAATTTCACAAACACAAAAAGCAAATTGATATTTTGGAAATACGCATCGAAGAAGATGCGGGCCGCCTTATGCACGCCGACGGCAAGGCTTTTATGGATTACAGCTCTGCGGGAATGCCGAGCATCAGGATACGCACCGGTAACAATCTTGAACTGGGCGAAGAAGCGGAGATGTTTTTAACCGAACTGAACAACCGGCTGCGGTACATCGGACTCCTCACCGATTCCGACAGCAGTCATAAAATCCGCTGCAATGCCTACGTTGCTTCTACCGAATTTCCCAATCCGCCGCAGCACTATGTAAAACTGCGGAACCTTAACTCTTTTAACTTTGTACGGAAGGCGGTAAACGAAGATTTACGGCGACAGGAAGATATGCTCAAACAGGGGAAGGAGCCGATTTCGGAAAGCCGGTTGTGGAATGCCCGCATGGAGCGTACCGAACCGTATAAAACGCGGGATTTTATCGATTACGTTAAAACGAGACCGGCAAAAGAGCTGCACTTTTACACCGCGCCTGATACGCTGTTGCAAGAAGTATTGCAAACTGCTCCGGAAAATCAACAATCGCGAAAGCTGCGCTATATTCAATCCTTCGGTCTGTCCATCCCGATTGTACGGGCGCTGTGTACCGAGGCGCGGCTTGCGGATTTTTTTGAAGCGGTGCTGCAATTCGGAATTGAGCCGAAAATCGCCGCAAATGGGATACTGGAAGATATTCTTCCACTGCTAAAGCGCGCCGGTAAAACAATCGACGCCTTTGTTTTGCAGCCTGAATACGTTGCCCGTATTTTGCGGCTTGCGCAGGAGGGAACGATTAACCATCCGATTGCCCGCACCCTGCTGCAAAAGATTATCATCGACGGCGCTGACCCCGCAGCCCTGCTTGCTCAAGATGAATGGATAAAAATATCCGACGAAACAACACTGCGGACACTCGTTCAAGAACTGATTGCCAAACATCCGAAAGAGGCGGAACTGCTCAAAACCGGTTCGATGAAATACCTCGAAATCTTGTGCGGGCAGGTGATGAAGCGGACAAAAGGATTTGCCGACCAGCAGTTGGTAAAGCAACTCATTAAAGAAGAATTGAATATCCGCATTATCTATGTACTTTCGATGGGCGGCGCAATTTCGGCTACCATACAAAACGGACAGGTGAAAGCGGGAAGTACCAAAATTCTGTCCGAGCTATTGGATACCGATATTGCCAAACGGCATATCCGCATTGAGCCGAGTATTTCCGACGGGCTTTTCAGCGAAGAGCTGGAGCCTGCGGATTGGGCGCGGCTTATCCACGCAATCTGCGAAAAAATCGCTTCGGGGACGGCCAACGGTATTGTGATAACGCACGGAACCGATACTCTCGTTTATACCGCGCCGCTGATATACTGGCTTTTTGCTGATACGCCGGTCTCCATCGTATTGACTGCATCCGGTACCGCTCCTTCGGAATCTGAAGAAGCGCGGCGCAACTTTAACGCGGCAATTAAGCTCGCATGGGAAAAAGAAAACGGCGTCTATGTTTCTTTTAACGGTAAGGTGCTTTCACCGCTCAATCTCAAGTTCGTCGATTCCGGCGATATTGGCTTTGTAAACTGGAATATGCAAACGCCGCTCTTTCGGGGAGAAGGGCTACTTTCGGATTATGAGGAAAGCGACAGTCTCGTTTTTGAAAGCCTCTTGAGCGAAGCTGCCGACAATATGTTTTTGATAAAAACCTATCCCGGTATTCGGAGCGAGCGTCTTATTTCATTACAAAAAGATATACGCACGTTCTTTTTAGAGCTGTACGAAAACGGTACGGCCAATATGAAAGACAGCTCATATTCTTTAAAAGAGTTTCTGAAACGCGGCAAAAAACGGCAATGCAGGTTTTACTGTACTTCTCAACAGGAAGAAGCTATCGATTTCTCCAACTATGCCAGCGCACGGGACTTATGGAAAGAAGGCGCCGTACCGATGGGAATGCTCACAACCGAAACAGCCATTGCACTGTACTATGCAGCATCTCTCGTATGCGACAGTCAGGAGGAGCTTGACCGCATTATGGAAACGGCAGCGCTCTTAAACGAAAATTAAAAAGGAAAAAAACAGTGAAGCAACTGATTATTACCAACAACCCTAAAACCGCCGAATATATCGAACATCAACGTAAAGAATGGAATAGCAGCGCTGGGATAGATACCTCGAATGACGATACCGCAGCTATTGAACTGATATTCTGCGCTTCGAGGGACGAACTGTACACACAGGTACGCGACTATATCCATCGAAACTGGAAGCTGCAAAACCATGCAATGTACGGGAACATCCAACTGCACAAGCAGCCGTACCGCAGTATGGTGTTAACGAAAGGGACGGAGCTGGATACCCGTTCCTTGCAGCTGTGGGAGCAAGCCATGGAACGGGTAAAACGCACTAATCCGCCGAATTATTCGGAAAAAGTGCTGGAAGACTTCCAAGCCCTTGACCTTTCTTTATTTAGAAGTGCCCTATAGTATCTTGTACGTAAATATGATACACATATAAATCTTTATCGCACACGTATCAATATCCAGAGGAAGAAAAGATGAATAAAATTATTGAACGCTTACAAGGTATTACCTATACGGCACAAACAAATCCCGCAACGTTAACCGGTGATGATATTGCATTCGTTACCCAAAGCGTTAAAAGCAACAACGAGAAAGTAATTGCGCAGGCATATACCACTATCGGTCACATCGGAAATAACAGACCGGAAAAAATTATGCACCTCATAGACGGTGCCTTTGCTGCATTAAAAGACAGTAACTGGGAAATTCGGGAACAAGCTGTTTTAGCGCTCGGCCGCATAGGCAGGGCGGATATCAATGCGGTAAAAAATCGGCTGGATAAAATTATTCAATTACATTGCGATTCAGTACCCAAAGTACGGGCAGCAATGCTGGATGCGTGTCAAAGTATTGCCAACGCCAAAGCGTCCGTCTTTAAACCATACATCGGCTTATTTGAACGTATGCTGGACGATCCCGACAAGGAGGGTGTACGTGAGCATGCCCCGGACATATTCCGCATCATCGGGAAATACGAACCGGAAATGGTTGAACGTTCATTGGTGTTGTTAAAGGACAAGCTACGCGATCCTTCCCCGAAAACGCAAGCTCGTGCCGTCGAAGCCATACGCACAATCGAAACATTCTTGCGCAGAACTCCGACGGTGTAGAGCATTTGTCAGGGTATCACTAAAAATCTAACCAAGTTTTTAGAGATGCCCATTAGTTGTTGGGGAGATTCACATCGAAGATAATCCCCACACGCTTAAAGACTATCTTGTCCAGCTTACTTTTATCGATTGTACGTTTTTGATAAAATGTTTTTAAATCACCGACTGTATAGTTATGAGCGGTCTTCCATTGTGCAATCAACATGATCGTCAGCTGATCGATCGGTTTAAAGCTGATGATTGGTCCAAACACAACATTATAACGATCTTCGCCCCAATTACGTTTATCAGCGTCAGAGGGAACTTTAAAAAAGGTTTTCTCCGTTTCCACTCTCAATGCAATCATGTTCATCGGTAGGGGCATTTGATAGCCTAGGACATACGAGCCACAGTACGTAAAACCGTTTCTGTTTTCGCCGTCATCATTCTGAAACACCCACGAATCAAGCGATCCGACCCCTGTTACGCCCTTGTATAAAAAGTACTGATCAACCCTCGCGATTATATGAGTCCAATCATTCGGAATAATTGCCCCCAAATCAAATTGCAAAGCGGCGCCTAAATTAGCGGTATAAAATGCCTTCTTAAAGTTAATAGGAACTTTCTGCGTTGTGCCGAAAACATTCTGATTTAACGCAAGGCCGTGCCACCCTGCAAGTGTCCATCCGGATCCAACACTTGCCCCTCCGTATATTTCCAAAAAGGCGAGCGGAGTCCAGACCACATCAAACTTTCCTTCGACGGTAACCGGCGTAAGTTCCGCCCCTAGTTTAAATTTAATATTATTACCACGCATAAACGGATTATCAAAGTTCAAAACCGGAACTTTAATAACTTCCGTTACACTCAACTTACCTGCCCAAGGATAGGTAATAGCCAGATTGATATTTGTCGAATATTTTACCTTTGACTTTTCCTCTGCCCCTTCTTCCTGTGCAGAAAGCGTACTGAGAATCAGCAGGGCACCAATCACCGATGCAATCAGTTTCTTCATAAAACACTCCTTAGACTGCTCGTTTTTTTCACGACAACGTAATATAAAAACAACGTTGCATAAAAACGGCACACTATCAAGCCTACACGGATGCTGCTTTTTATGCAAGACCTCGACAACGCGATCACAGGGTAAACGCATCAGGCCGTTTTTTTAATATCCCCGCGGAAAAATTGATACTATTCGACCAGAGTTGAACCTCTTTGCGGTTCAAATGGTCTCACAGTTTCAATTTTTCTGCGATTTTTATCTACTCTGCCTGATGCGTTTACCCATTTGCCGGAAAAATATGCGAAATTTTTAACAAAATTTCGCACAGAAGGAAGACAACCGCTAAAAATATTTTTGATGCGGTTGCCCTGAGCGCGATCACAGGGTAAACGCATCAGGTATTCTTTATCAGCCCCGCAGAATAAGTGAGGTTGCCTTATATATTCCGAAAACATCGATGTGTTGTGCTTTATGTCATTTATGCTATAGTATTTAAAGAACCTTATCAGCACAGAAGGAGATTTTTATGACACCAGCTGAAAATGTTTACAAAGCATTGCAAGATATGGGTATCAGTTACGAAGTTGTCGAACACCCGCCGGCTTTAACTACAGAAGAAGCCGATAAATACATCGAAGGTAAAGAAGGGTGCCGCACCAAAACGCTCTTTTTGCGGAACAGAAATAAAAAACGGTGTATTCTACTCATTATGGATGAGGCAAAACGGCTTGATATGAAAAAATGTGCGGAAATGCTTGAAGAAAAAGAATTTAAGTTTGCGTCAGCAGAATTGTTAGCGGAAAAACTCGGCCTTGCAGCTGGAGTGGTGTCACCGTTCGGTTTATTAAACAACACCGCGCATGACGTAACCGTATACTTCGATAAAGCAATGCTCGACGAATATCGCATTTTAACCTTTCATCCGAATGAAAATACAGCAACGGTTTTTATCGATTCCGGCGACCTGCAGCGTTTTATCAAAAATACCGGACATGAGTATTTTATCATCAATACATAAAAACCGGCCAATAAAAGGCTTGACAATTTTCCAATATAATAGAAAATATTTTCTATGAAACCTCGAAAAATTTGGATTATTACCTGCTTATTTTCCGTTATTCTCATTTCTACCGTATCGTATGCGCCGTCTATCTTTGCTCAATCTCAACAGGATCGGACGCAAAGTACGATACCGTATATGCAATACCTGCAATACTTAAATGAGGCGCTCCAACGCTATTATGTCGATGAGGTAAATCCGGAGGTACTCTTTCAGGGCGCCGCGGAAGGAATGCTCAATGCACTCAAAGACCCGTATACCATGTATATCGACAACGGCAGCTTAACCGGCGTAGGATTACAGGATACCACAACCGGCTACTTCGGCGGAATAGGTATTACCTTTACCAAGCCTACTGCTTCAACAGCTGAACGTCCATCCTATATTGAAGTTGCATCTGCCCTCGAAGGAACCCCTGCATGGAAAGCCGGTATTCAGGCAGATGACCTCGTTACCGAAATCGAAGGAGAATCCACTATCGAGATGACACAGGCGGATGTAGTGGCAAAGCTCCGCGGCAAAATCGGTACATCCGTTACCGTAACCGTCCGGCGCGGAAAGAATATGGAGTTTCCGGTTAAGCTGGTACGGGCTCGGATTGAAGTGCCGACCATTAAATACATGAAGCTCGATAAGGATATCGGCTATATCCGCCTGATAGAATTTAACCCCAACAGCAGCCGGCGCATACGGGAAGCAATGGAAAGCCTACAAGCGGAAGGAGCAACCAAATTAGTACTCGATCTCCGAAATAATCCGGGGGGACTTATCACTGCAGCAGTCGATACGGCGAGCCTTTTTATTAAAGAAGGATTGATTGTTTCTACAAAATCGCGTATCCCGCAGAATAACCTTGAGTTTAACAAAAACGCTGCGATCGATGCGGTGTTTGCGGATGTGCCGCTTGTTGTGCTTATCAATAAAGGTTCGGCAAGTGCCTCGGAGATATTGGCGGGGGCATTAAAAGATTATAAACGGGCATACCTCATCGGGGAAACCAGCTACGGAAAAGGTTCCGTACAGCAGATCTTTGATTTGACACAAAAAGATTCCTTTAAGATGACGACTTCACGCTATTATACACCGAGTGACGCAAATATCGACAAAACCGGCATCAAACCGGACAAAGAGGCACAGCTATTTCCGCCGTTATCGGCAGATGACGAAAAACAGCTGGAAAAACTGTTCAAAGATGAAAAACTTTCCAATTTTGTCAAGAAGAACAAGGATTTAACCGCGGCACAAATTACCCGATATGCGGAATCGCTCGCAAAAGAATATTCATTGAACAAAGAGTTGCTCCGCATCTTGATTCGGCAGGAATACAATAGAACGCATACTGCTCCGGCAGCTGATATTGACTATGACGCACCGCTGCAGGAAGCTGTCAAAATTCTTAAAAGCGGAACCCTGCCGCAGTTGTTGCGAAACAGTAAAACCGTGCGTCAAATGCAGGAAGAAGCAGCTCAAGAAAAAGCCGCAGCTAAGTTGAAGAAGGCTTCATAAATCGGTATTACGAAGTAATGAAGCAATTTATTATCGAGCAAGAGCCGGATGGTAACGGCATGCTCACCTTGAGCGGCAAGGCCTTTATATACTTGATAAAAGTACGGCGTATGCGGGAGGGTGATGTCCTGCATGCGCAGCTGCCGCAAAGCGGTGCCGCCGATATGGTCATCGATTCGATAAATACTGTAAAGAAAACGCTGCGGTTAAAGCGGCGGACAACGCCTCTCAGTGTGTGCGGGACGGCTGCTGCGGGTGCAACCAACGAAGCCGCAAACAGTTTGCCTGCGTATGCCGCACCTGCTGCCGACCTTATTTTGCTGCAATGGGTGCTCAAAGGCTCTAAAACCGACACCATTATCAGGCAGGCCACGGAGGCAGGCGTGCGCGCTGTTTTACCGGTTATTGGAGAGTTTTCCGTTGCAAAAAAACAAAACCCTGCACAGCTGGAACGGTTCAGGCGCATTATCAAAGAATCGCGGCAGCAATCGGGCTCTCCGATCGATACCATCGTTATGGAACCGGCTCCGCTTGCCGAAGCGCTCAATACCCTAAAAACACTTGTACCGACTGCTACTACCGTGTTTGCTCAGTGCAGCGAAGCCGCCGGCGCGTCCGTCGGATTTCACCAACTGCTTGCAGAAAAACCTTCCCATATTGTGCTCGCAATCGGAGCGGAGGGAGGCATAAGCCCCGCGGAAGCAGCAGTACTTCGCAACGCGGAATTCCAAACCATTCATTTTAAAACGAACGTATTACGTGCAGAAACTGCCGCACTGTATGCAATTGCAGCGGCACAAATTATTATAAACGAGGCTGACCAATGGCAATTACCCGTATAAAACTCTTAGCAATCCCCATCGACATTCTTCCCGACGAAGATATTGAACAAACCATAATGGATATGGTGGATAAAGGAGAACCTCAGCATATCGTGTTTATTACAATTTGGGATTTGCTCAGAGCGCGCCGCGATGCGGAATACCGCGCAATGCTTGAACAAGCAGCGCTCTGTCTTCCGCTTTCAAGAAGTTTATTAAAAGCGGCGCAGTTCCTCAAACTTCCCGTACCGATCAGACGCGATTCCTTTGATATGATTATCAGAATCTTGAACATCATCGATTCTCACTATAAAACGCTCTACATCCTGGGAGGACGGGCGCAGAATCTGTTGGATGCCGAACGCAATGTACACGTAACCTTTCCTGGCATAGGTATTGTCGGTCGCTTTAACGGTTTTTACCGCAAGAGTATGGAACCGGATATTATCTTGTCAATTGTAAAAGCTCACCCTGCACTATTGATCGCCGGAAACGGTATTCCCGGCGGTGTCCGATGGATTTATCGGAATAAAGCCAAATTACCTGCAAGCATCTTTATCCACAATAATGATATCATCGACATTTTTGCAAAACGTAAAAAGCGCATTTCCGACGCTGCATTTCGAAAAGGGCGTGAGTTTTTGCCGCAGCTGCTGCGCAATCCTTTTAAAATATTTTACGTGTTTCGCTATCTTCTCTTTCTGCTGATCGTACTGTTCTACCGATTGTTCAGGACATAACTAACTGAACATACTCAACAAGGAACCTCTAAAAATTTAACCGAATTTTTAGATATGCCCAATACGGATACACTATATGAAAGCACATTATTTACTTGATACCGAAACCGTAAAGGCCTACCTCGTTGAACAGCTCAAGCTATTTTCCGCCGATGAACCGCTCGACGCGGAAGAAATCGGGGACGGCAATATCAACTATGTATTCCGTGTGCGTTCCCTTATCAGTGGAAAAAGCATTATTGTAAAGCAGGCAGACCGGCTGCTCCGCTCATCGGGGCGTCCGCTCGATATTACCCGCAGTAGGAGAGAAGCGGACGCGCTCCGCATTTATGCAGCCCTTACCCCGCAGTTCATACCCCGTATTTATGCCTACGACGATACAATGAGCATTATCTGCATGGAAGATATTTCCTATTGCGGTAATTTACGGAAGGAACTGATGGCAGGACGTCCGCTTCCGGCAAATTTCGCGGAAAATGCTGCATCCTTTTTGGCGAATGCGGTTTTCGCAACAAGCGATTTGTTTTTGTCTCCGGAAGAAAAGAAGGAGCGGGTAAGTGCTTTTATCAATCCCGAACTATGCGCAATTTCCGAAACGCTTGTTTTTTCCGAGCCGTACTGCAACGGAAAAAACCGCAACCGTATTACCCCCGGTAACGAGAACTTTATTCAAAAAACACTTTACAACGACGAAGCGCTTAAAGCCGAGGTTGCTTCGCTGCGGGAAATCTTTATGAATAAGGCAGAGGCGCTTATCCACGGTGATTTACACACCGGTTCGATTTTTTATCGGCAGCAGCGCCGGCATACCTATCGGTACGAATACCACTCCCGATAGGAATGCAACGAGCGAGCCATGTATGAAAATTATCGACCCCGAATTTGCCTTTTATGGTCCAATCGGATACGACCTCGGTAATATTATCGCACATCTTTATTGTGCATGGATGTATGCCGCTTTTATTCGCGGCGCTTCGGACAAAATAAAAAACCGGTATCGATATACGATCCGATATTCCCATATTACAAACATCCTCTGCGAGCGACGGTTTTATCGAGCGGATAGCCGCCGCAATAGAAGCACTCCCGCAGCTTTTTACCGCAAAGGCGTTGGAACGGTGTAAAACAGTTCCATTAAGCGACCCGCTCTACAACGAACGGTATATCCGGCGGCGGCTTGCTGAAATACTTGCCGATGCCTACGGCTTTGCCGGTACGGAAATAATCCGCCGCGCTGCCGGGGACACAAAAACCGCTGAATTCGATGCGATGGGGCAGGACACACGCCGCATTACTATGGAACGCATCATCATAAAGACAGCCTGTAGGTTAATTAAGCAGCGGCGGCAAGCGAACATCGGAGCACTCACGATTACATACTTTAGGGAAGCGCTTTTACACAGCGGTATATAAATGAGAAAGGCCTTCCGCTAAACTTGCGAAGATATCACCGATGTCCCCAGACCAACAACCATTACCCATTATGTAACGGTCACTCATCAATGAACGGTGCACATAGCCACGTCAGTTCGTGTTTGTTTGCAATAAGATGAACGATTTTTGAATGAGGGATTTCCGCAAAACGGCGAATCGTATCGAAGTCCGGCGCCCCCTGCATTTTGATTGTACAGATAAATTCTGAACAAAGGCCGCTTGACCGCCACCGTTCAATCCATTCCAGTAAGCGAGGCGGATAACAGATAACATCGGAACATACCCAATCCTGTTTACCGAGACTTTCGGGAGTTAATGTAAACGCATCATGCTGCATAAAGGTAATCCGCGGTTCACGCATCAAAAAAATCCGCCAGCGGACTCCGGTCGATAGCGGTTATCTCTGTCCCCAGATTATTCAGTACCCATGTCCAGCCGCCGGGACAGGCCCCCGCATCCACACAATGGGAGCCGCGCTGAGGTAATGCCCAGTCTACCGGTATTACCGATGGAACAGCCGTTCCCCTTCGCTCTGCAGCACGCCGATAGTAAAAGTCTAACAACGTTAAGGCTTCCCATAATTTAAGGTAGGCGCGGCTGGGCGGATTTTGATGGTCTTCGGTAAAACGGATAACGCCGAGCGGAAACGGCGACGAGGTTTTCGCAGATGCAAGCAGTGTATGATCATCTAACAGCGACCACACACCCATACCGGCAAGCGGCACGGTATAAGGAAACGGTTTTTCTTTTTTACTGATATACGGCAGCTTTGACCCAATCAATTCCGCCCGCCTAAAACAGTTAAGCGGATAGTGCGCCCAATTCCGCTGAATACCTCGCAACAGATCCGCAGCTTCTCCAATACTGCGGAACCGCACTACAAACGGTTCTTCCCAGCACAGCTGTTTCCAAAAGACCTCCCGCTCTATTCCTTCGCAATACACAAGCTTACTTGATTGAACAGTACTATCGTTCAACTTAAAATCACTACAACCCTCGGAAACGGAAGAAAAGCGCCACATACGCTCGGGCAAACCGTGAGCCTGCAAAGCCAGCTCATCATCCAAATGCGATTCAAAACCTTTTACCGGTATCCATGCCTTACCGGCTAACTTACAAATAGAACCATAAGGGTTGGCAGCGGCAATTTTACACAAATCAATCATCATAATAGTCTTTTTTTTCGTATCGGCAAAAACGATAGGGTATTCATATAACCTGCAACCGGACTCGCCCAGTCATCAGGTTGAAAACGGGTATTATGCTATCTGCTTACAATGTGGAATTTTCTCCAAATCATGTACAAGTTTTAACTCCGCTTCTCTTAAATCCAATTCATTCTGCATATTGAGCCAAAACTTAGAAGTTGTTCCAAAGTATTTAGAAAACCTTAGAGCCATTTCAACGGTTATTTTTCTTTTCCCATGAACTAAATCCAAAATTGAACTGGAAGAAACCCCTAAATCTTTTGAAAGTCTATAAGAAGTAATATTTAAAGGTTCGAGAAACTCTTCTACTAAAATTTCACCAACTGTTGGTAATTCAAATCTTTCATCCATAGCGCACCTCCGTTTAGTGATAATCCACAATCTGTACTTCGTAAGCTTCATTGTTTAGAAACTTAACCTGTATTCTCCGTTGATTATTTATTCTTAAAGACATTTTCTTTCGTATCGGCAAAAAACAATAGGGCATAAAAAAACGCTCGGCAAAGCGAGCGTTTTCGCGCACGAATTCAGCATCCTCTAAAATTAATATTTTATTCGGCTGCTGAATTTTAAGGAGCGTTTTTGTTCAGAGCGTAGTGTTATTTACGCCTTAGCTTCGGCGGCCTTTTTGTTTTTCAGCATTGCACGGCCGACTTTTGAGATATTGACTTTCTTTCCGTCAATTTCCTGTTCATACAGGAGTTTAACACCGGTTTGGCCGGTTACGGGGCAGGTTCCCCGCCCATGATTGGGAACGCTTTTAATTCCTTTCCCGCGATGTGCTTTCGACATAGTTTAGCCCTCCGCTGCCTTTGACTTTGCAGCGCCCTTGTCTGCACCGTCTTTCTTTGCATCTGCCGACTTCTTCGTGCTCTTATCGAGCGTATAGTCAACCAGCTCTAAAATTGCAACCTGTGCGGCATCACCCTCACGCAACCCTAATTTAAGTACGCGGGTATATCCGCCGTTCCGATCCTTCATGCGCGGTCCGATGTCGGTAAACAATTTATTCAAGATTGCCTCATCCCAAATATAGGTTGCAGCCTGCCGCCGATTATGTACTGAATCGACCTTAGCACGGGTAATAAGCTTTTCTGCGGTTCTCCGAATCTCCATCGCCTTTTGTTTTGTCGTAGTAATCCGCTCGTACTTAAACAGTGATGTAACCATGTTACGATGCAATGCGCGGCGATGTGCACTGGTACGTGAAAGCGGATTAAAGCCGTTTTTATGCTTCATCTGTTTCTTCCTTCTGTCTCGATAACTTGATCGAATTCTTTAAATGACTGTAATCAGTCATACCCAAACTCAAATTACGTTCCGCCAACTTTTCTTGTATTTCCTGCAAACTCTTCTTTCCGACATTTCGAGTTTTCGAAATCTCATCCTCGGTCATCATGGTCAAATCGCGGATTGTTGAAACGTTTGCGTTTTTCAAACAATTGGAAGCCCGCACGGAAAGATCAAGCTCGGTGATCGGAGTGTCAAGCAACTGCTTTATCATTTCATCGCTTTCATCGGATTCATCATCACTGAGCAATTCATTTTCGTTGAAATTGACAAAAACGGTAAAATGTTCTTTCGCAATTTTTGCAGCTTCCGCTAAAGCGTCTTCAGGCCGGATAGTACCGTCCGTCCAGATCTCAAGTACAAGCTTGTCATAATCGTTGCGCTGCCCTACTCTGCACGGCTGAATTTCATAGCTGACTTTTCGAACCGGACTAAAAATGGTATCCAACGAGATTGTTCCAACCACTTCGACATATTTTTCGTTCGTCTCTGCCGGTACATAACCGCGGCCGAAATCAACTTGAATCTCCAATTCAACATGAGCATTTTCCATCAGCTCCATAATATGGAGATCGCCGGATAAAATTTCAAGTTGACCGGGTTTTGCAAAATCGGCCGCACTAACGGAACAGGGACCTTTAAAATCAAACAAAAAGACATCTTGTTCAATCTCATTTGGGAGCCGCAGCCGCATTTGTTTCAGGTTATTCAAAACTTCCATCGTGTCTTCGGTTACATTTGGAATTGCTTCAAACTCGCTTGAGATACCATGCGGGACATCATCATCACCGTAAGAGGTAATTTTTACAGCGGAAATAGCATACCCTTGTATCGAAGACAACAAAACACGCCGCAAACAATTGCCGATCGTTGTACCGAAGCCTGTTTCAAAGGGAGACGCCGTAAACTTACCATAGCTGTCGTTTGAGACATCGGCCGCAAACTCCAGACCTTTTGGTTTTTTGAATCCTTTCAAAAGATTTTTACGAGCCATTTAAACTCCTTTTTATTAGATACGGCGGGTCTTGCGGGGACGACAACCGTTATGCGGAATAGGCGTGACGTCATTGATAGAGCGAACCTTTAACCCCATAACGCCAAGCGTTCTGATTGCGGATTCGCGGCCGACACCGGGTCCCTTCACAAATACGTGAACTTCCCGTAATCCATACTGCTGGACGCGCTGTACAGCCGTTTCCGCGACTGTCTGTGCAGCAAAGGGGGTTGATTTTTTCGCACCGTTAAAGCCCAATCCGCCGGAGGATGCCCAAGACAACGCATTGCCCTTCAAATCGGTTATGGTAATAATGGTATTATTAAAGGTAGCCTGAATATAGACATTTCCTTCATATACGCTTTTCTTTTCTTTTCGTTTTTTTGCAGTTGTAGCCACAGCTTATCCTCCAAAATTACTTCTTCTTACCGGCAACGGTCTTCTTCTTACCTTTGCGAGTACGGGAATTGGTTCTTGTACGTTGTCCGCGGACGGGCAAACCCTTTCGATGCCGAAGACCGCGATAGCAGCCGATATCCATCAAGCGTTTGATGTTTAAGGCAACTTCGGTGCGAAGCCGACCTTCAACCTTGTAGTCCTGATCGATAACGGCACGGATAGCGGCAAGTTCATCCTGATTTAAATCGTTGATCATCCGCATCGGATCAATTTTTGACTTTTCACAAATTGCTTTTGCAGATGAGTGAGATATTCCATAGATATACGTCAACGCGATATTAACATGTTTATTGGGGAGGTCGACCCCAGAAATACGAGCCATTCTTCAGTTTCCTCCATTAGCCTTGGCGCTGCTTGTGTTTGGGATTTGTGCAGATAATCCGCACAATTCCGTTGCGTTTAATAACCTTACATTTATCGCAAATAGGCTTTACGCTGGTTCTTACTTTCATATTGTTTTTCTCCTTAACAAAAGAATCACCTTTCCCGAAATACTACAGATTCCGTGATCTGAGCTTTCCTCGTTTTACCAACCCCTCGTGATGGTGCATTTTAAGCTGCGCTTCGATTTGACTCATCGTATCAAGATCAACGCCAACCAAGATGAGAAGCGAGGTTCCGCCCATCAGCATCGAAATCGATTGAGGGAAGCCGAAAATGGTCTGTATTACAGTCGGCAAGACAGCAATCAGCGCCAAATACAACGAACCGGGTAAAATCAGCCGGTTTAAAATCCGCTGCAAGTATTCCTCGGTTTTATCGGTTCTAATCCCGGGAATAGAACCTCCGTTTTCCCTTATCTGCTTTGCAATTTCTGTGGGGTTTAACGAAATCTGTGTATAAAAATATGCAAAAAACACAATAAGGATCAAATAGAAAATATTATACCACCAGCCGTTCGGGCGTAAGAAATGCGCAAGGCTGTTCAGCCATCGAACATTCGGCCCTATCGTTGTCGCAATCGAAATCGGGAACGTCAAAAACGATGAGGCAAAGATGATCGGGATAACACCCGACGGATTGATCTTAAACGGAATATAGGTGTTTTGACCGCCATACATTTTCCGTCCGACAACCCGCTTCGCATAGTGCACCGGTATCTTCCGTTGCCCTTGCTGCTCATAAACAACCAGTACGATAATACCGACAAACATAATCAACGCGATAACGACAAAAACGAGGTTCAATTCACCGAGCCGCACCAGCCGAATCATCTGCGAAACGGCATGGGGTAACCGGACAATAATACCCGCAAAGATAATCATCGAAATACCGTTTCCAATACCGCGAGCCGTAATCTGCTCACCCAGCCAGACCGTTATCATGGTACCCGTCGTTACGGTAAGCATCGTAACAAAGATGTACATAAACCGACTCTGAAGCACGATAGCGCCGGGTATCATATACGCATAAAAGGTTACCGCATACGATTGAATCAATGCGACAAACACGGTAAGAATACGCGTCCATACCTGTATCTTTTTCCGGCCGCCGTCATCTTCCGCAATCTTTTTCAAACTCGGAAATACGAATAACGCAAGCTGCATCAAAATTTGAGTTGAGATATACGGCATAACGCCAAGCATGAATACGGAAAAGTTGGAGAATGCTCCGCCGACAAAGAAGTCCATATAATCGACAAAAGCATTTCCCCGTACCTGCGATTGGAAATATGCCGATAAGGCGTGGGGATCAATACCGGGAATAGTCAGTACCGATCCCAAGCGAAATACGATCAAAATTCCAATCGTAAACAGAATACGATCGCGTAATTCTTTTATCCGAAATACATTTACAAGTGCATTGTTAGCCATGTATGAAGCCCGCCTGTTTAGCCGTTTTGTTTAACGACCGTCCCGCCGGCTTTTTCAATCTTTGCCTGCGCCTGTGCGGAAACTTTATCTACATCAACCGTCAACTTTTTCGTAAGCTCTCCGGAAGCGAGCACTTTTACCAAAGTAGTCTGTTTTTTTACCAGCCCCTTTGCTTTCAGCGTTTCTTTATTAACGGTTTCCCCATCGGAATATTTTTCGTCGATCATAAATAAATTGACGACCGAATACGTTTCCTTAAAGGGATAGTTGGAAAAGCCTTTTTTTGCAACACGACGATACAACGGCATTTGTCCGCCTTCAAAACCGATATAGGTTTTACCGCCGGAGCGTGCATTCTGGCCTTTGTTTCCCTTACCCGATGTCGTTCCCCGACCGGATGAAGAACCGCGGCCTACAATGCGCTTCTTTTTATTTGCCCCTTTCGGCGCATTCAATATAAAATCAGACATTAATCAAGCTCCTCTGTTTCAACTAAGTGAGAAACCGCCCGTACCATACCCAAGATGGCGGGAGAAGCGGAGTGCTCAACTACGGAATGCAATTTTCCAAGCCCCAAGGAACGGACGGTTGCACGAACCGGCTTTTTTTGTCCAATGGTACTTTTAACTAACGTAATCCGAATTTTCTTTGCCATAGTTTACCCCCAGACATCCGTAATAGACTTTCCGCGGTTCTTAGCAATCGTTTTAGCATCCATCAATTCCGATGCAGCCTCGAAAGTCGCCCGCACAACATTTACTGCGGAGTTTGACCCCAAGGATTTTGAAAGAACATTCGCTGCTCCGGCTGCTTCCATAATTGCACGAATAGTACCGCCTGCAATAATTCCCGTACCGGAACGAGCAGGGCGAAGCAATACCGAAGACCCCTTGAACTTAGCCTGCACTTCATGCGGAATAGTGCCGTTTTTCAGTGGGATATAAATCATATTGGCTTTCGCCTTTTCAATGCTCTTCTTAATGGCCTGGCTTACATCATTCGCCTTGCCAAAGCCATATCCCACGTGTCCGTTCTGATCACCGACAACCGTTAATGCGGAAAAAGAGAAACGGCGGCCACCCTTTACAACCTTTGCAGTCCGGTTTAACTTAACCAGCTTTTCTACCAGTTCCTTCTCGCGATGCGAACTGTCTCTGTTAAAATCTTTCTGACGATCCATATCCGCTCCTAGAAATTTATTCCCGCTTTCCGGGCACCGTCTGCAACCGCCTGTACCACACCGTGATACAGATAACCGTTCCGATCAAAAACAACCGTCGTAATATTCTTTTCCTTGAGGCGCCGACCGAGTTCTTCCCCGATTTTTGCTCCGGATTCGATATTTGCCTTTAAAGGCTTAAAATCTTTTTCGAGCGTGGATACCGATGCAACAGTTACACGTGCGTCATCATCGATAACCTGTACCGAAATATTCTTATTACTGCGGAACACAGTCATACGCGGACGTTCAGCTGTTCCATAAATCCGTTTACGGATATGAACCTTACGCTTAAATCTCTTTCTATCTTTCTCGATTCGCTTTTTAAACATAGTACCTATCCTTATTTAACACCGGTCTTACCGACTTTACGCTTAATGACTTCGGTTTCATAACGGATACCCTTTCCCTTGTAGGGTTCAGGTAATCTGAGTTTACGGATCTGCGCTGCAAATTCGCCGACTTTTTCCTTATCAATACCGGAGATAATAATTTTATTCCCCTGCGGTTCAACCTTTACTTCAATGCCTTCGGGAATCAACGCGATAAAATCGTTTGAATAACCCAAAGCCATTACCAACAGTTTGCCCTGCACTTCTGCACGGTAACCGACACCGTTAACAACCAAGGTCTTAGAAAAGCCCTGACTGACGCCCACGACCATATTGTGAATTAAATTCCGATACAACCCGTGAAATGAGCGGGCTTCTTTGGTATCGTTTACCCGCGTTACGGAAACCTGAGAGTTTTCAAACTTTACCTGTACCAGCGAATTATAGCTACGGGAAAGTTTCCCCTTGGGGGGGCCTTCAACGGTCAACGCACCATCGGCAATATTGATTTTTTACTCCGGCAGGAACAGCCACCGGAAGTTTTCCAATTCTTGACACACTCGCCTCCTACCAAACTTTGCAGATAAGCTCGCCGCCGACCTGCTTTTCGCTTGCGTGCTTGCCGGTGATAACGCCCACCGAAGTTGAAAGAATAAGAGTACCGTACCCGTTATATACGCGGGGAAGCATCTTATATCCTGAATATACGCGGCGTCCGGGTGTAGACACTTTTTCAATACCATGGATAACGGGTAATTCATTATCATCGTATTTTAAGAACATCCGGATCGTACTTGCGCCGGCTTCGTTAAGTCTTTTAAAGTTCTTAATAAAACCTTCGGTTTTCAAAATCTTCACAATTTCAAGTTTTAACTTTGAAGAAGGCACATCGACTTTCTCATGACCGGCTGCCGCTGCATTCCGAATCTTTGTAAGCATATCTGCGACGGGATCTGAAACGCTCATTTTTTACCTCCTACCAACTTGATTTTGTAACGCCAGGTATCTGGCCTTCACTTGCTAATTTGCGAAAACAAATACGGCACATCTGAAATTTTCTCATATATCCGCGCGGACGACCGCATACTCTGCAGCGATTATATTGGCGGCTGGAATACTTCGGCGTGCTGTTTGCCTTATTTATCATTGCTGTTGTTGCCATGAAAACCTCTCTTACTTTCTAAAGGGCATGCCGAACTTCAAAAGAAGCGCCCGCGCTTCTTTATCGGTTTTTGCCGTCGTTACGACGTTGATATTCAAACCTGCAATCTTTTCGATTTTATCAAAGTCGATTTCAGGGAAGATAATCTGTTCCGTAACACCTAAGGAATAATTTCCTCTCCCGTCAAACCCATTCGGATTGACACCGCGGAAATCTTTAACACGAGGCAGCGCAATATTAATAAAGCGATCCAAAAATTCATACATTTTGGCGCCGCGCAATGTTACCATTGCCCCGATTTCATGTCCTTCACGAAGTTTAAAGTTAGCGATACTTTTCTTTGCCTTTGTTTTTACCGCTTTTTGGCCGGTAATAGTACCGAGATCGGTTACTGCAGCATCAAGCAATTTTTTATTTGTCAATGCTTCGCCAACCCCCATACTGAGTACGATTTTAACCAGCTTCGGCACCTGCATAACCGTAGTATAGCCGAACTCTTTCGTAAGCTCAGGCGTTATCGTTTCCGTATAGATTTTCTTAAGCCGTGGCACATAATTGCTCATTATAATACTTCTCCACCCTTACGGCAAAAACGCACTTTTTTATCGCCGTCCATCTTATATCCAATGCGAGATACGCCGTTTTTCTTACCGACTATCATGACATTTGAAATATGTATCGGCATCTCGATTTCGGCAATTCCGCCCTGATCCTGCTGAGAACGCTTGCGCATTGCTTTTTTACCCATATTGATGCCCTGAATAATCACTTGATTCTTTTCAGGCAAAACACGCAATACGGCGCCGCGCTTTCCTTTCTCGCTTCCCGCAATCACTTCTACCGTATCGTTCTTACGGATCTTGATTTTTCCTTCCATAAACGCTCAATCTCCTTATAGAACTTCAGGCGCAAGCGATACGATTTTCATAAAATCCATATCACGCAGTTCACGCGCAACAGGCTCGAAAACACGCTTACCCTTGGGGTTCTTATTCGCATCGACCAACACACACGCATTATCGTCAAAGCGGATATAAGTCCCGTCAGGACGGCGATATTCTTTAGAAACGCGGACGATAACCGCTTTTTCTACAGAACCCTTTTTGATTGTAGACGTCGGAAGGGCATCCTTTACCGCTACTACAATGATATCACCGATACCGGCATACCGGCGGTGAGATCCGCCGAGCACCTTAATACACTGTACAATTTTTGCACCCGAGTTATCGGCAACGTTTAATCTTGTTTCTACTTGAACCATAATATAGACGCTCCTTACTCGTTATTTTGCACGCTCAATAATCTCCGCCAAACGCCAGCATTTTTCCTTGCTGATCGGACGGTTCTCTACAATACGCACCGTATCACCAATGTGAGCTGTATTTTGTTCGTCATGCGCCTTATACTTTTTTGTATTGAGCACGTACTTTTTATACAGCCGATGAAGTTTCTTGGTAGCGACCTGCACAACAATGGTTTTATCCATTTTATCGCTGGTTACTAAACCAACAAACTCGCGGTTCCCGGATTTCTTTTTTGCCGTTGTTTCTTCCACGGGACTGCTCCTACTCTGCACTTACACCGGCCAGTTCTTTCTGCCGGATAAATGTGTTCAGCGCTGCAATTTCGCGGCGCATAGACCGTTTCAGCATAGGGTTCTCTACGTGTCCCACTACAAACTGAAACCTCAAATCCATATATTTTTGTTTAAGTTCGCTCCGCTTTGCCTGCAATTCGGCAAGGGATAAATCTTTATAGTTCGGCTTTTTCATTCGGAAAACTCCATCTTAGTTCTCGCGCGGCTGCTCGGCAAAGCGCGTCTTAAACGGAAGTTTACTTCCTGCCAAACGCATAGCCTCTTCCGCAAGCGAGCGATCAATACCGGTAAGCTCAAACAGCACCGTTCCGGGTCTTACAACAGCGACCCAATATTCCGGAGCCCCCTTACCTTTACCCATACGTGTTTCAGCCGGTTTTTTTGTATACGGCTTATCGGGGAATACACGAATCCACAACTTACCGCCGCGCTTTACCTTTCTGTTTAAAGCAACACGAGCAGCTTCGAGCTGGCGATTAGTCAGCCAAAAGGGTTCAAGCGATACCAATGCAAATTCACCGAAGTCGATATGATTACACCGCGTTGCGTTTCCTTTAACTCTACCGCGCTGAATTTTGCGGTATTTTACTCTCTTAGGACTTAAAGCCATCGCTTAATCCCTCCCTGCTTCCGCACGCTCACCGCGGCCTTTTTCCGACCGAGGAGCGCGTTCCTTGCGCTGTTTTTTCAACAATAAACCGGCGTCATCTTTTTGGTCGCTGCCGTACATCATGCCGCTATAGAGCCAAACTTTTACACCGATTTTTCCGTAGGTGGTATGCGCTTCCGCAAAACCGTAGTCGATATCCGCACGGAGTGTGTGCAACGGTATCCGCCCTTCCTTCATTTCTTCGGTTCGGGACATTTCCGCACCGCCGAGACGACCTGAAACACGGATTTTAATGCCCTGAGCACCGGCCTTCATCGTAGAAAAGCAGCCTTGCTTTAAGGCTTTTCTAAAAGAGGCGCGCCCCATCAGCTGACGGGCAACATTCTGGGCAACGAGAGAAGCATTCAATTCAGCACGCTTCACCTCTTTAATCTTGATCTGAACTTTTTTATTCAGTTCTTTCTGAATAATAGCGCCGATTTTTTCAATATTGGCACCTTTCGTTCCGATGATTACACCCGGCCGCGCAGTATGAATAACAATTGTTACACGCTGAGGATGACGGATGATTTCGATGTCGGCGACATCCGCATTTTTACACTCAGGCATCGTCTGGAGCATTGCGCGAATCTTTAAGTCTTCGTGCAACAAATCTGCGTATTCTCTCGGACTTGCATACCAGCGAGACGCCCATGTTTTGTTAATTCCAAGTCTTAACCCGATAGGGTTTACTTTCTGTCCCATACTTACGCTCCCGCCTTTTCGTCAACTATTACCGTAATGTGACACATTCGTTTTAATTGAACATCCGCACGTCCGCGGCCGCGGCACCATAAGCGCTTAAGTCTCGGTCCCTTCATCAATACGGATCTCTTTAATATAGAGCATATCTTCATCCAGTTTTTTTATTACCGTTCAAAGCATTCGAGGCAGCCGACTTAACCGTCTGTGAAATCAGCGCGGCTCCTTTATTGGGTATGTGCTCTAAGATCGCCATTGCATCGGCATAAGACTTGCGTTTAATCACATTCGCAACCGGTCGAACTTTTGTCGGAGAAGCAATAAAATACTTTATCGTAGCGCGGTAACCGTTTTTTGCAGTTGTTTCAGCCATTATTTCCACCTACTTTTTCGCCGCTTTTTTATCCGAGCCGCCATGCCCGCGGAAAATACGGGTGGGAGCAAACTCGCCAAGCTTGTGTCCAACAAATTCCTCTGTGATATACACAGGGATCCATGATTTACCGTTGTATACCGAAATAGTAAAACCAACCATTTCAGGTATAATCGTGGAGCATCGGGAGTAAGACTTAACCATCTTTTTTGTTTTCTGATCTCCCGTCTTGCTCATTTCAACAACCTTTTTGTACAGGCTTTTTTCTACAAAAGGGCCTTTTTTAACAGATCTTGACATTCTCTACTCCCTACTTCCGCCGTGAAACAATAAACCGATCCGAAGTATTCTTCTTCTTACGGGTTTTATATCCCTTACAAGGCTGACCCCACGGAGTAACAGGATTACGTCCTTTTCCGCGTCCTTCACCACCACCAAGCGGGTGATCGACAGGGTTCATAGCCATACCGCGTACGGAAGGACGAATACCGCGCCAACGAGCACGTCCCGCCTTTCCCAAATTGATATTCATGTGATCGGCATTTCCAACTTCACCGATTGTTGCATAGCATTTTTTATGCACCAAGCGGGTCTCACCTGAAGGAAGGCGCAACGTTACATAATCACCTTCTTTTGCAGCAATGAGCGCAGCAGCACCGGCGGAACGAGCCATTTGCCCACCCTTTCCCAGCGTCAACTCAACATTATGGACGGTAAAACCGACCGGTATGGATTCAAGCGGCAATGCATTCGCAAGCTCAAGTGCAGCCATTGTTCCGCTCATAATTTTTTGTCCAACCTTCAAGCCCTTGGGAGCAAGGATGTATCGTTTTTCGCCGTCGGCGTAAAAGATCAATGCGATATTTGCACTACGGTTCGGATCATATTCGATAGTTCGAACCGTACCCGGAATACCGTACTTATTGCGTTTAAAATCGATCTCGCGATACTTCCGCTTATGTCCACCGCCCTGATGCCGAACGGAAATACGCCCATGGCTATCCCGCCCTGCATTGGATTTTTTTCCGGTTGTAAGGCTTTTTTCAGGTTTCTGCGCAGTGATTTCATCACGCAGCAAGTCAATTCGACCGCGCATACCCGGTGTTATAGGCTTATATAATTTAAGAGCCATTTATCTTCCCCTTCAAAGCAGCGATAAGTGCTGTTATGCACCTTCAAAAACTTTAATCGATTCGCCTTCAGCAAGCGTCACAATAGCTTTTTTCCAGCTTGCAGTCTTACCTGCCCGATAGCGAACTCGACGCATTTTTCCGTCGACGTTTACAACAGCACAATTAAGCACTTTCACATTAAAAAGCTTCCGTACTGCTTCCTTAATCTGCACCTTTGTAGAGCGCGGATCCACCTTAAAAACATATTTACGCTGCTCACGCATTTCGTTTGATTTTTCCGTAAGCACAGGCGCTATAATAACATCAGTATATTGCATTACTCAGCCCCCTCGACCGCATAAAAACTCGAAAGATTTTTTGCAGCAGACTCAAGCATCAGCACTTTCCGTCCATAAAACAGATCGTGCGCACGCAAACGGTTATACGTTAAAAACGACAGCGTAGGAATATTTTTTCCGGCACGCTTCAACATTGCATCATCATCTTTCAAAACAAGCACCGTGCGCTCATCCTGAACAAATGCCTGCAATATCTTCACCAGATCTTTCGTTTTACCGGTTTCAACCGTAAAATCTTCTATAACAACAAGACGGTCTTCATCCTGAGCTTTCAAGCTCAAAATAGATTTCATCGCCAACCGCTTTGCTTTTTTCGGAATTGCATAGCTGTAATCACGCGGCTTCGGCCCGAAAATCGTACCGCCGCCGATCAGAAGCGGTGATTTTTTATCACCACGGCGCGCACGCCCCGTACCCTTCTGCTTATACGGCTTTGCATTAGAACCGTTTACCTCAGCACGGCCTTTTGTACACGCCGTACCGACACGCATATTTGCTAATTCATTTGTAATGGCATAGTAAATGACATCTTCATTCACAGGCAAACCGAACACCGCATCGTTAAGTTCAATTGTCCGCAATTCCTTACCATCAATCGAATAGACTTTCTTTTCCATTCTCTTCTCCTGCCGTTATCTTTCCCGTTTTACAGCGGATTTAAGGAACACAACCGCATCCTTTTTACCGGGAACGGAACCACGTACCATAACGACGCCCAATTCGGGATCTATTTTTTCAATCCGCAAATTCTGTACCGTTACTCGTTCGGCACCCATGTGACCGGGCATTTTAACGTTTTTAAACGATCGCCCCGGACTGGTGCACTGCCCTGTCGAACCGGGCTCACGGTGAAACTTTGAACCGTGAGAAGCACGTCCACCGCC
Organism: Treponema vincentii; assembly: GCF_010365865.1. Lineage (NCBI taxonomy): Bacteria > Pseudomonadati > Spirochaetota > Spirochaetia > Treponematales > Treponemataceae > Treponema > Treponema vincentii. The sequence goes on from NZ_CP048020.1 coordinate 2,630,512, forward strand.
GAAACCATAGCGCTTTACAACACCCTGAAAGCCCTTTCCCTTTGAAATCGCGGTAATATCAAGATACCGGACAGATTCCAAAACTTCGACACCGATTTTTGCACCAACGGTAACTTCTTTATCAAAACCTCTAAATTCTTTTAAAAGACGGACAGGAGCAACACCTTCTGCAAATTGATTCGCATACACCTTTGAAACACGTCCTTCTTTTAATTCACCCGCTCCTAATACAACCGCTTCATAACCGAAATGATCCGCATCTTTTACCGCGACCACCGTATTCGGCACTACTTGCAAAACGGTAACAGGTGTCAGCCGCCCCTCGTCATCAAACAACTGGGTCATGCCGATTTTTTTACCAATCAGACCAACCATAACTCACAACTCCTTGAGAAACTTATCGCTTCTCCGGTACGCACATCCTGATTAAATGCCGTCTACCGTTCTTTTATTGTTTAATTTCTACGTCAACCCCTGCCGAAAGCTCCAACGCCATTAAAGCATTCATCACATCCGCAGAAGGTTCAATAATATCGATCAACCGTTTATGCGTCCGCATTTCGAACTGTTCGCGCGACTTTTTATTTACGTGCGGAGAACGAAGCACAGTAAACTTATTAATGCGCGTAGGGAGCGGAATAGGCCTCAACACCTTTGCTCCAACTTTCTGTACTGCCTGTACAATTGCTTTAGAACTTTGATCAACCAACTCAACATCAAATCCGCGAAGTTTAACGCGAATCTTTTCCTTAGCCATATTTCCTCCGTACAAAAACAAGCGGCCGAATAGCGCCTACCCGACCGCCCTGTTTTTTATTACGCTAAAATCTCCGTAACCTGTCCGGAGGCGATAGTCCGGCCGCCTTCACGAATAGCAAGCTTCAAACCCTTATCCATAGCGATAGGATGAATCAGCTCACCGATAATCTTGGTGTTATCACCCGGCTTAACCATATCAACGCCTTGAGGCAGTGTAACGGTTCCGGTAATATCGGTTGTTCTAAAATAGAACTGCGGACGATAACCTGTAAAGAACGGGCTGTGACGACCGCCCTCATCCTTGGAAAGAACGTAAATTTGCGCTTCAAACTTAGTATGGGGCTGAATGGTACCCGGCTTAGCCAATACCTGACCTCTTTCAACCTCTTTCTTATCAATACCGCGAAGCAAGAGACCGACGTTATCACCAGCCATACCTTGATCAAGCAGCTTGTTGAACATTTCGATACCGGTAACAACAGTTTTCTTCGTCGGCTTAATACCGACAATTTCAACTTCTTCGTTAAGATTGATGACACCGCGTTCGATACGCCCGGTAACAACAGTACCGCGTCCGGAAATCGTAAAGATATCTTCAATCGGCATCAAGAACGGCTTCGCATCATCACGAACAGGATCAGCAAAATAGCTATCCATCGTCTTCAGCAATTCTTCGATACAAGCAGTATCTTCAACAGAAGCGCCGTCAGCCAAGGCCTTGAATGCAGACCCTTTGATAATCGGCGTGTCACGCGGAAAGCCGTAAGACTCAAGGGTTTCACGAACTTCTTCTTCTACCAATTCAATAAGCTCAGGATCGTCAACAAGATCAACCTTATTAAGGAAAACGATAATAGAAGGAACACCAACCTGACGAGCAAGCAGGATATGCTCTTTAGTCTGAGGCATAACCGAGTCCGGAGCAGAAACAACAAGGATTGCACCATCCATCTGAGCAGCGCCGGTAATCATGTTCTTAACATAGTCGGCGTGTCCGGGACAGTCGATGTGTGCGTAGTGACGCTTGTCGGACTGGTACTCCAAGTGACGAGTATTAATAGTAATACCACGAGCCTTTTCCTCCGGCGCATTATCAATCTCATCATATTTAAGAAGCTTATCACCATACTTTTTCGCACAATAAGTAGTGATCGCTGCCGAAAGAGTTGTCTTACCATGGTCAACGTGACCGATGGTACCAACATTCATGTGAACTTTTGTTCTCTCGAACTTTTCCTTTGCCATGTAAATCCTCCTAACAGACAATAGGCAACTAACAAAAACCCCGCCCATCAAACAGCGAGACCATTTCCATATTGAAAATGAAAAAATGTTATAAACCGGATGCCAAATACAGAAAAGAATAGAATGAGGAATAATCAGACAGTAAACACCGTTGTAAAAGACGTGTTGCGTAAGCTCGTCATAGCAATTCGACAAGCCTTATTCGGATCCACCTGATCATCATCAGAATCCATTCCGATGACTGGTTTGGCATCCTGCAGAGTAATAGGCCACAGCCCTTAACGCTTTCGAAAAGCGTTAACACGGAAACCTGCCTAAAAAGGCTTTACGGCACCGGAAAACTCTTAAAGAATACCGGACAAACAGTATTCACCTGTTTATCCAATTGAATAGCGCGACTATACTATTTCAAGTTAGAAATGTCAAGGGCTTTTAAAAATATACGCGCATTTCTATAAATTACAAGAGGGGATTGCCGTGCGCCCTTTCATTTTTCCCCATCGGTTAGTATAATCAAAATATGAATAAGGGAGCTTTCATGAAGAATATGATTTCTATGATTTTATCTGCTGCTTGTATAGTCGGCATCACAGCCGAACCTGCGAAAAACTTTAGTGCGGACGATATTCCGCTTAAAAAGGTAACGTTGTACTCATCGGGCGTTGCGCACTATGTACATGAAGGGACGGTAACCGGTTCGGGGAATATAGCGCTCTTGTTTTCACCCGCTCAAATTAACGATGTGCTGAAATCGCTTGTTGTAACGGATCCCGGCGCAAAAAGTTTAGCCGTCAATTATCAGTCCGAGGACACGCTGAGGAAAACGCTGGAAAGTTTAAAAATCGACCTTTCCGCCGCTACAACACTCTACGATATTTTAAAAGCGCAAAAGGGCGCCGAAGTGGAACTGTTTACACCTCATCAAATTACCGGAAAGATTTTGAGCGTCGATAAAAACAGCTCAAAAGAAACGGACTCTTTCTTTATTTCGCTTGCAGCGAAAGACGGCATCCACCTTATCGCCTTTTCAGACATTCAATCCTTTAAATTTACCGATGCCAGACGAAATGAAGATTTAAATACCGCTTTGGCGCTTATCCTCGACGCTTCGGCAAAGAACCGCAAAAAACTGGACATTAAAATCGATGCGCAAGGTGAACGGAAAATCGGTCTTTCTTATGTTATGGAAGCGCCGGTATGGAAAGCAAGTTATCGGCTCGACATGGGTACCGATAAAGCGGCGTTTCAGGCATGGGCGATTATCGACAATTCAACCGACCTCGACTGGAAGAATATTACGCTTACCCTCACAACGGGAAGGCCGGTCGGTTTTACGCAAAACCTCTATGCCCCCTACTATACGTATCGCCCCGAAGTGCCGCTTGCAATTGCACAAGCCGCGAAAGCAGAAACATTTGCCTCGGCTGATACGGCTGTCGAATATGCCGCAGCTATGCCTCTCGCAGAAAAACGGTCGATGATGATGAAAAAGGAAGCGTCTAGGTATGCATCTGAAGCGTATGATGAAGCGGAGTATCAAGACTTAGAGGAAAAAAATACTTCGGCCTATTTTGAAAATCAAGCTGAAGCCGGTAATGCGGGAGAAATGTTTGCCTTTACGCCGTCAAAACCGATTACACTTGAGCGGCAGCAAAGCACGATGATTCCCCTTACCCTTGCCACTCTTCCTGCAGAAAAGTATTCGGTGTTTTCATCCATTCCATATAACGAGCGTGTTAATCCTAAGTTCTGTATCAGTATTGAAAACACATCAGGCTTAAAACTGCCTGCCGGCTCCATTACAGTTCTTGACGGGGGGGAATACTCAGGTGATGCTCTTTTGGAGTTTTTACCCGAAGCCGAAAAACGCCTGATTGCTTACGGAGACGATATCGAAGTAACCGGTTCAAAGCGAGCCGATTCCACAAGGACGATTGAAACCATAAAGATGGCTGACGGAGTGATGACAACGTCGTACCGGCAAGTCCAAAGCACGATTTATTTGATACGAAATGCCAATAAAAAAGAGAGAACCGTTATTGTTGAACACGCAAAGAACGCAGGGTTTGAGCTGACATCAAAACAAGCTCTTGCGGAAACGACTGCAAACAAATATCGGTTTAAGTTTAAAGCTGCAGGCAATACCGGTACCGAGCTAAAAGTAGAAGAAGCTCGCACCTATCAATCAACTCAAAAAATATTCGATATGAATTCAAATACATTCATTTCCTACACGACCAATGCCGAAATTCCCGAAAAAGTACGGAAGGCATTTGCGTCTATTATAACGGAGAAAGAAAAGGTTTCTGCGGCGGAAAAAGCCCTAAAGACTTTGCAGGATCGTCAGACGGAAATCGGAAAGGAACAAGACCGTGTACGTAGGAATCTTGAGGCGGTCGGTTCTGAAAGTCAGCAGGGTAGAGCGTTCTTAACCAAGCTGCTCAAGCTCGAAACCGAACTGGACGAGCTGAAAACAGACATCACAACCGCAACGGAGCAGCTCACCAACGCACAGCAAAAATTTGCCGCATTCGTAAAGAATATCAGGATCGAATAAAGGAGCATCGTAGTGAAAGAAATACCGCTTTCCGAGGCGGTCGGACACGTATTGTGCCACGACCTGACCCAGATTATCGTAGGGGTGTCGAAAGACGCTCGGTTTAGAAAGGGGCATATCGTTACAGAGGAGGACATTCCGGTGCTCCGCTCGATGGGTAAGGAACACCTGTTTGTCTGGGAAAAGACTGAAAACCTGCTGCATGAAGATGAGGGGGCTGAAGTTCTTGCTGCAGCGGCGATGGGAGCAAATCTGGAAAAGACCTCCCCCAAGGAAGGCAAGATTGAGCTGAAGGCAACGGTTGACGGGATGCTTAAAATCGACACCGACCGGCTTTTTGCAATCAACAAGCTCGGTAAGGTGATGATTGCAACACAACGCAATTATGTGCCGCTTAAAAAAGGACAGACGGCGGCAGGAATGCGGGTTATTCCGCTCTTGATCGAAAAGGAAAAAATGGCTGAGGTAGCTGCAATCGCCGATGCCGCCAATCCGCTGATGTCTATCATCCCTTACAGCATCAAAACCTGTACGATTCTGGTAACGGGGCACGAAGTTCTAACAGGAGTTATTAAAGATACCTTTGCGCCGGTCGTACAGGCAAAGCTGGCGGAATATGGCGTGGAAACATTGAAAACCGTGAATACCGGAGATGATGTAGAAACCATCACGGCAGAGATACAAAAGGCCATACAGGCAGGTTCCCAGATGGTACTCTGCACGGGCGGTATGAGTGTCGACCCCGATGATAAAACCCCCGCCGCCATCCGCGCAAGCGGCGCGCGCATAGTCAGCTACGGAGCTCCCGTCCTCCCCGGCGCAATGATGCTGTTGGCCTATGCGGGCGATATTCCTATCGCAGGACTTCCCGGCTGTGTGATGTATGCCAAGCGCACCGTCTTCGATCGGCTGTTGCCGCGTATCCTTGCCCGCGAACCCATTACCGTTGAAGATATTGCGCTGCTGGGAGAGGGCGGCTTATGCCCGTAACCGGCAGCACCGTCCGGTATAGAGCGGCTATTATCTGTGCATCCGACCGCTGCTTTCAGGGCTTGCGCGAAGATGCAAGCAGCCCTATAATAGCCGAAATGCTCACCGGTCAAGGATATGAGATTACCGCTACGGTAATGCTCCCCGATGAGTACGAAGCGCTGCAGAAGACAATGGCGAATATAGCCGATGAAGGCAGCGCCGACCTTATCGTTACAACAGGCGGCACCGGACTCGCTCCCCGCGATATAACCCCCGAAGCGACCGCTGCGGTTATCGACCGCGCCGTCCCCGGTATTCCCGAAGCAATGCGTGCGGAAAGCATGAAGATAACACCGCACGGAATGCTTTCCCGCGGTATTGCGGGCATACGAAAACGCACGCTGATTATCAACCTTCCCGGAAGTCCCAAAGCGGTAAAGGAAAATCTTTCCTACATTTTGCCCGCTTTGGATCACGCACTTTTGATGCTTACCGGCGGCACGCAGGATTGCGTCGCAGCCAAAGCATAGAGCATTTCCAAAAATCTTATGTTAGGTCGTCTCTAAAACTTGGGTTAGAATTACTTCATAACCTTCGGCATAGAGATGCTTGACTACTCATCAGCAAAGCTGATAAATCAACATACATAAGGAGTATCTTATGAAGAAAACCGTTGTAGCGCTGCTTATCGGCAGCATCATACTAGCCCCGCTCTGTGCGGGAGGTAGCAAAGAAAATGCCGCCCCTGCCAAAAAGACGGAAATTATGATTTCGGCGGCAGCCAGCCTGAAAAACTGCATTCAGGATCTTTCGGCTATGTACACCGGAAAAAATCCGCAGGTAACTATTACCGCGAATTTCGGTGCATCGGGAGCCTTGCAGCAGCAGATTGAACAGGGCGCTCCGGCAGATGTTTTCTTTTCCGCCGGTATTAAGCAGATGAATGCGCTCAAGGAAAAGGGGATGATGATCGATTCAAGTGTAAAGAACATCCTTGAAAATAAAGTTGTTCTGATTACCCCCAAAAACGCAGCTGCCCTTGATTTCTTTGAAGACCTCGCCAAAAGCTCCGTAAAGAAAATCGGCGTCGGCGAACCGAAATCCGTACCGGTCGGGCAGTATACCGAACAGATTTTTCAAAATCTTGGCCTTACCGATAAGGTTGCTTCCAAGCTTATCTTTGCAAAAGATGTCCGCGAAGTCCTTTCGTGGGTAGAAACAGGCAACGTTGATGCAGGCGTCGTATACGAAACCGATGCGGAGATCAGCAAGGATGTTACCATCTGTTCCACCGCTCCCGAAGGCAGCCATAAAAAAGTTATCTATCCGATCGGTGTCGTAAAGGCAAGCGCTCATGCGGCCGAAGCGCAGAAGTTTGTAGACTTCCTGTTCTCCGACGCGGCAAAAGAAGTCTTTGCACGTTACGGATTCACCGTCATTTCCAAGTAACTTTCATTGTTTATATCAGTTCGGCTGAAACCGGACTGATACTCAAGGATTACCTACACTATGTTTGACTACGCGCCGCTTTTTATCTCGCTGCGCGCAGCCATCCTTTCCGGGATTTTCGTATTCATACTGGGAACGGCGGCGGCGCGGCTCTGTTTAAATATCCGCGGTAAATTACTCGTTCTTATCGATGTGCTTTTTACCTTGCCGATGGTATTGCCGCCGACGGTACTGGGCTTTTTCCTACTCGTCATATTCGGAAGAAACAGCCCACTCGGTATGCTGCTCGCAAAAGCAGGAATTTCACTCATATTTACATGGCAGGCAACGGTTATCGCTTCGATCGTGGTTTCCTTCCCGCTGATGTATAAGGGAGCAAAGGGTGCGCTGGAACAAGTAAATGAGGATCACGTGTGGGCGGCGCGCACCCTCGGCATGAGCGAGCTTTCCATCTTTATCCGCATTATGCTGCCGGAAGCATGGCCGGGCATCCTTGCAGGGCTTGCTTTGAGCTTTGCCCGCTCGCTCGGAGAATTCGGCGCAACGCTGCTGGTTGCCGGAAATATCCCCGGCCGTACTCAAACCATCCCGATGGCTATTTACTTTGCGACCGCGGGAGGCGATATGCACACGGCGTGGGTATGGGTCGGCGTGATTACCGCGGTTTCATGCGCGGCACTCTTTATCATGAATATGTTTTCGAGGGAAAAACGGGTATGAAGCTTGAAGCATTGATTGTAAAAAAAATGAAAGGTTTTACCCTTGATGTAAGTCTTTCAGCCGCGCAGGGGGAAATTGTCGGCTTACTCGGAGAATCGGGCGGCGGAAAATCTATGACGCTGAAATCCATTGCCGGTATTCTAACACCCGATTCAGGCAGAATTGTCTTAAACGATCATGTCCTTTTCGATTCCGAGCGGAAAATCAATGTACCGGTACGGGAGCGGAACGCCGGTTACATGTTTCAGTCGTATGCGCTTTTTCCGTATATGACCGTGCGAGAAAACATTTGCTGCGGAATAAAAGACCGGAATCGTAAAAAAGAAATTGCCAACCAGTTTCTGGAGCTTTTGCACATCACCCCCTTTGAAGGACGCTATCCGAAGGAGCTTTCGGGCGGACAGCAGCAGCGGGTTGCCCTTGCGCGTCTCCTCGCCGCCGCCCCAACGCTGATTATGTTGGATGAACCGTTTTCCGCCCTCGATAATGAACTGAAAGATTCCCTCCACGAAGATTTAAAAGCAACGCTCGAACGCGCCGCGTGCCCCGTCCTCTTTGTTTCGCACAATAAAGATGAGGTTGAACGGTACTGCACCCGCTCACTGTTCATCAAAAACGGCAGGATCACGACCGAACAAACGCAACAGATCGTTTAACAATAAGGCATCTGTACCGTTGATTTCAAAAGGTACCCTTGAGATTGTATCTATAACGTGTTACTCTAAGGATACCTATGAAGAATGCTTTACTGGTTCCCGGCGTTTTTTTCTTAAGCCTTTTAAGCGCGGTTGTTATCTTTGCCTTTTTTGGTGGAATAGCCTTGCGCTATGAAATGGCCGTTCCATTTGCATCAGAATCGGCGGGGTTGCTGCTCCTCTGCATGGCACAAAAGGCGTGTTACGTACTCCCATTCGCGGTAATGATGGCCATTATCGGAGTGTATACATTCTTGATGAGACACCCTGCAAAGCTGAGCGTAGCACTTACGCTGTTTCTTGTGTGTTTGATATTTACCGTAACGGTTATTGCACCGATCTGTTATGCGCAGTTTTCCGTCATCGAGAAAGCAATAGCAGCCTACAAAACAACGGCACCCATCGACAAAGCGTTGGCCGCTTTTACAAGCAAACCGTTATTTCTGGCTTTATTACAGCAAGGTTCCGGCAGCCTCTTTTCTGATGTATATACTGCCTATACGTTATATTTTACAACATACCTTTTGTTCACAGGTGCGCTTTTTTTCTGCGTTAGCTCATTTTGGTTTGCATGCATCATAACACGATGGAATCTGTTCAACCTTCTTTTCTTACTTCTCCTTTCCGGTTGTTTGTTGCTCGTATACCCCTATATGCAGCTGGAAGGATTCCGAACCACGCTCTTTAATCTCCATATAACAAATTCGGAAAACAGCATATACGGGATTCCACTCGTTTTGTGCGTTGTTGCCGTAGTGTTCCATTCTATAGGCGTTTTAAAAAATACTGCTAATATATTCAAAGACCAAAAAAAGGAGCGCTGCATAAAAATGCCTGAGATGTTAAAAGGGTGGCTGTCTGTTCTTATCCACTTTGTGATCGGACTTGGCTGCTGCCTTATATATGTGTTTTTTTTCAAAAAGATCGATGTACTGCCTCAGTTTTTTGTTAAGCCGGAGATTAGCGGAAACAGGAATCTTATTTATACGAATTATGCCAAGCTTACTGGTTTCCGCCGTATTGATAGGATATGCCGTCATCTTCGGTACTTGCGGTCAAAATACCGTACCGAGGTTTTCCGACATATTACTTCGTTACTTAAAGGATGCATTTATTATGCTTTTTTCGTGTGTTACTATTTATATCATCTTTATAGAAATAGTATCGCCATTGCTGATGGACTATCGACGCTACAGCGACTTTAAAACACATGATTACTACGATTTTATAAAAGAGACCGATATCTCATTACGTAACGGGGATGCCGAAAAAGCGTACGATAATGTGAAGGCTGCCCTAGGGATTTGGAAAAACAACCCCGACGCGTTACAGCTTTTTGATAAAGCTAAAGTATTGCATGAAGCATACGTGGCCGATCACAAGCGAAACAATATCAGCGAGACTGCTTCTGAGAGTGCCGACCCTGAAAATCTGACAGCGGAAGGCGCATTGTTTATCAGCAAGCGATTTATGAATAAATATGATTTTTACACCGCGCATTATTATGCCATGCGGGCATACCAACTCAGCACCGAAAATGAGCCCTATCGTGAAGAAGCCTTACGACTGGCAGCACAAGCATGGAACCAGATAGAAAAGGGAATTGCCGATCTTACTGCTGAATTTGATATACGTTTATACCAAGCAAAAAAAGCCGGATACGAGATGATCCAGCAGGGGAACTACATCAAAGCATATTACCAATTTGTAAATGCACAGCGTATGCTTGAGCAAAACAATCCGCTCAAAAGAGACCCCGATATAGACCGTTTTATAGACATTACCCGAAAAAAAGTGTTGGAAGAAGTTTTCTTTATTGATGAAACAGCCTCTCTGCCGCTTTTTGAAACAGCACGGAATATTCATTTTACCGCTCCGGCCTCGGGTACGAGAGCACCGGCACAGATAACAATAGAAGGTCTTTCTTATATCACCAACAACAATATTAAGGAAATATATGGAAGGAATTGTGAACTTACACAATACACCACCGACGGTAAGATTCTTTATCGGTCGCGGATTCCTTTCATCAAACTTATTCCGATTGAGAGCGCAGAAGGAGAGCCCATGCTCCGTATGCTATTCCAAGCCGTGGATAAACAGCGCGATAAAGTAGTGCTAAAACCTATCGTTCTGGAAGGAACAATGCCGATTGAGCGGCAGACATCTTTAAGACTGCCGTTTTCTTATAGCGATTTTGAACTTATTATTGCAGCTAATGAGGGTGAAAAGACCATGACGTTGCCGCAGCTGTACGCCTTCCGCCAGCGGGGAGGGCAATACGGCTTCCCTGGGCAAATATACCATCGGGAACTATTAGCAAGGATCAGCGATGTTTTTCTGATTTTGATTGTTTCAATTTATATGCTAGTATTGGCGTGGCGCTTCCGTATCCCGCCGCACCGTCAATTTAAGCATTCATGGGCGCTGGCTTTTCCGCTCTTTTTTGTAGCAGCAACCGGATTTGTAGAGGCAGGACGGTATTGTGCCCGCCTCGTAATTGCCCTGCTTACCGACGTATCTTATAGCCTATCGCCGTTACTGCTATTACTTGCATACACACTCTGTTTTATCGGAATGTGCTTCCTTTTTATCGGTCAGCGCTCGGAAACCTAAGAGTTCTTCTTCAGATGACCAAGGATACTTTCGATATCGAGCTCTCCCGCAAAGGCCGGAACGGTAACAGACCAGTTTTCTAACACTTGCGGATGCAATTCGCCGAAAATGCCGATTTGTTTCCCATCGGCAAGAACCCCCGCCTGTCGCCCTTCGATAAAGCGCGGGTCGTGCGTTTCACATACGTTGTAGTCCATTTGCAGATAGTACAATAAACCGGCGACAAGGCTGGCGGCTTCGTTAAAGTTGGCATCTTGGTTTACGGTCAGAAAACCGAGGCTTTGGCGGGTGCGCGTACCGGTATTTTCTTCGGGAGCAAGGTACGCGATTTTCCCCGTTTCAAAGATACGGTGCGGATAGACCGCATTTCCCGAAACCGTTTCTGCGGATAAGAGCGACGGAATGATGGACGGGCGGACAAACTGATAGTTTTCCGACATGGGGTTTGCAATTTCGATTACCCCCGTTCCGTCTATATTCATGCGGTCGATGTAGTCCTTTTTTGAGCCGAGATAGTTAAAAATCATCTCTTGATAGCCGAAGCCGACCATCAAACTTTTAATCTTTCTGCTCAGCTGGGTAACCGGAGAGAGCCGCCCGATGGTAAATTCCCGCGGCGTTTCCGGCTCAAAGAACTCGACGGTTTTACCCATCATCACGTCTTCGATAATATCCACTTCGTGTAAAAAGTCGTTCCGGTATGCAGGCGGCATCAGCGACAGACAATCCCCCTCGACGGTAACGGTGTTGTCCATACGCTCTAACGCTTCCACAATGTCCTGCGCCGAAAGCTCCGTTCCGAGGAGCTTATTGACGGCATGAACCGTCGTCTTTGTCGGCTCTTGGAAGTAAAGCGGCGTAGTAATCGTCTTACCGAAGCCCGTGTCATACGGATATTCTACGCTGACCGGTAAAATCGTGTATCCCGCATCGGAAAAATCGCAGGCAACAATGTTGGTTGCAAGCAGCAGAGAGGGCATATCGGTACCGGTCAGCTCAACCAACAGGTCGGCATCCCCCGGCTGTACCGCGCCGATCTCCGCACTGTTGATAATCGGCGCCATTGAAAGCACACCGCCCTTTGAATCCGATAAGAGCGGTACCTTCTTCATATCTTTGAGTATCCAGCCGTATTCCTTGCCTTTCGGGTGTTCGGTGATAATGCGCTCACACGTCATTTCGGTGTCGAATCCGAGCGGTCTAAACGAGGTTGTGTGTGGGTCAACAGCGCGGTAGTGTACCGGCCAATTGATCAGTTCACTGCGGTACACTCCCATCGACACGGAACGGCGTTTTCGGCCGAAGTTCCAGCACAGTTTTTCCTGTGTTTGGATAATATCTTTCAGCATAGCATCGTCGATGGGCTTACCCGAAATGACAAACGCCGTCATAAAGGGGCGGATATGCTGTAATTCGGGGTCTACGGTTACTATCCGTTTTCCGGAATCCTTCCGCTCGCTCAATGTCGATAAAAATGCTTGATACCGAGCTTTGTTTGAAGCACCTCCCGTGTGCATACGCAAAAGGCGAGCAAGCCCCGCTGTTGACCACAGGTCGGGACGGTTGGTATCGTTTAATTCAATTTTTATAATGCGTTCATCTTGCGGTGCTGCTGCGGAAGGAGCTTCGTCCAGCTCCGCCTTTGCAGAGCTTAATAAGTGTTCAAATTCGGGGGAATAATCGTATTTTTTTCCTAATAAATTGAAAAAAAGCTGTTCATTTACATCGATCTTGGGCATAGTCTATCCTTTTTTAATATGACTGAGCTGAGGCAAATGCTAAAACACACGGTTCACAATGCCTCTGAAACAATTCACATATAATAATATTGAAAGAGTATATGCAATATGCTTCTGTTTGACAAGAATAGTACGAGATTGGTTATCGGGCACCTCTAAAAATATAACCGAGCTTTTAGAGGTCATTATCGTATTTTCAAGCAGCCGCTTTTTGCTCTACGCAAGCCGTTCCTCTCTTTGTAACATTATAAATGCGATAAGAATAAAGAGCTCACACAATAAAATCGATTTCTCCGCATAGTATTTTATGGCAATAAATCCAAATGAAACGCCAATGCCGAAACTTGCAATGATGAGAAAGTATTTAAAGCACGAGTGCAGGTATTTTATATCTTTTGTTGTTCGATACTTTGCAAAATTTATCATGCAGCTTTTTAAGTTGCCGGTAATCATTGTGGTTGCTATCGGATTGCCGTCAACCTTATCGAAGTTGGCAACCTGTAGCGCTGCAATAAAAGAAATAACGGAATTAATAATATCATGTCGGAAGTAAGAACCGATTAATCCGATTGTAGCAATAACCAATAATTCAAATACTAATACCATAACCATCCGTGCATAATTTTTAACATAATGCTTATTTTTAAAAAATTCTGAGATAAATATACCGATCGCAAACGTAACAATGGGTATGATATATTTAAGGGCTTTATGAGGTTCCCAACTAGCAACTGAGATAAATAGTAGCACAACATTACCGGTTTGCGCATTCGCAAATACTTTACCTTTTAATAGATAAGAGTAAGCATCCAAGAAGCCTCCTACCAAAGAGAGGCATACGCCGATTACAATATTGTCATGCAGTTTTTCTTCTTGTATTTGTACCGTATCCACCTGTACATCCGTTAAAAAGTCTTTAAAAGTCAAAATCTTTAAAAATGTATAGGTATGATAGGGCTAAACTTATCACCTGTCAACAGTTGCAGAAACAGATGTCATAGAAACAGAGAACCCCTTCCGTAAGCCTTTTGAAATAGCCTGTCCAGAAGTGTACATCCGTGTACACTTCTGGACGCGAGTTTTTGCGGCGCAAAAACGTCGCTTCTGCGTGGAACCACCGCCCTCCGTGGCGGTTCTGAAATACCATTTGCCGTAAGCCTTTTGAAATAGGCGAGGTATATCCGAGGCGCGAGAAAAAATTAACCGCAGGCGTATCTTTGATACGTTGAGGATTAATTTTTTCGAAGCAACGAAGGAGATACCCGCATATTTCAAAAGGAATTTCCTTTTGTCTTGACCAAGATACGCCGATACTATAAAAGTAAGGTTTTAATAGAAGGAGTAGTGTAATGGCAGCTAAAATAGGCATAAAACTCGCAGATGGAATGTTTCTTCCCATTATGGACGACGATGCATCAGCCTCTGAAACGCTTGAATTAACTACGGTACGCGATAATCAACGGAGTGTACAAATTAATTTGTTCAAAAAAAAGAGGATGATACTTCTGATCCCTTGTATATCGGTTCGCTGATTGTTGAAGATATTCAAGAGAAGACAGCCGGAGAACCAACAATAGAATTAAAATTGGTCCTTGACGAAGATAAAAAATCTTTCTGCTGAGGCTGTCGATAAAGATTCGGGTTCACACCAAGCGTTGCGAGTGTCATTGGAAACATTTGCAGATCAAGCATTCGATGATCTTGATTTTGATTTGAGTTCGGAAACGGCTGATGCTGATATCGACCTTTCCTCTGCCAACATAAACGCTGATGATAATTCTGAAACTCATCCTGAGTTTTCTGCTGCAACTTTTTATACCGATGAAGACGATGAAAAAGAACCGCAGCCGAAACGTGGAATACCGGCTTGGCTTTTAATTCTCCTTATTCTACTCGGTATTGCCGCATTAGTTCTCGGCATTCTATTGTTAACGAAAAAGAATCTTAGCAATGATGACCATCCGATGGCCGTGCAACCTGAGGTGGCTGCAGTTATACCGTCTCAAAAACATCCCATACAAGAACAACCAGCGTCAAATACGGCACCTTCATTACCGGCGGATAAAGCGGTAACCGAACCTCCTGCTCCTCAACCGGCAGGCCCCGTTCCAATAGAGCAGCCGGTGCCGTCGCAGCCTGTTCAGCCGGAACAACCGGTAAAACAAGAACCGCCCGTTCAGCAGACTAAGCCAGCGGTAAAAGAACCGGCTGCGTCCGGATCAGGACAGAAAGCAATCCGTTATAAACTTCGTTGGGGCGATACACTCTGGGATTTATCGGAAACGTATTACCGCAATCCGTGGCTGTATACGAAGATTGCAAAGCATAACAAACTGAAAAATCCTGATTTAATCATTTCGGGAACCTATATTGAAATTCCTCCGCAGTAAGATATTATTTGGCAAGCAAGAGCGTTTTCCGCGCTCTTGCTTGCCTCTTTTTCCGTTCCGGCTTTCCCTCTTTTCTCTATTTCTCTTCATAACTTCCGTTGCAGCCTGTGCAGCCGATAAAGGCGCTGTTCTATTAAAAAACTTAAAAGCAGGAAACTATGACTTTTTTTTAAAGGCGGACAACGCGGCTTACCGCAGCGTCAAAATGATGGGACGCGGCAGCGCCTACTATGTCGGGTTGCACTTGAAACGTGCAGGATATGAACAAGCCGCTCGTTTTTACTTTGACCTTGGAGAAAAGCAATATGAGGCGCCGCTGAACCGACTGTGCCGCGAAGAATTATACGCAACAGGCGCCCCTGCCGACCGCTTACAATCCGTACAAAAACGCTTGCAGGAACTTGCCGGAACGCCTACTGCATTTGGGCAAGAAGATCCGACACAGGCTGAAAAAGAGCGGTTATCGTTATTGAAAATTCGGCTCCTTTTGCAAATGGGCGCTTACGACAACATTACACAAGCGCCGGAAACCTTGTATCTTACCGGCCCGCTGACGGCGGAGCTTGTCGATGCCTTTCCTCACTTCGGTAAAGACCTGCCGCCATTTTTATATAAGCTCGCCGAAGCCCGCATAGCGGTTTTTGAAAAACGCTATACGGGAGCATGGAGTTCCATACAAGAAGCTTTCGGCATAGAGCATACGTTTGCAGGACTCGCCTCCCCTGCACTGCTTTCCGATATCGGTAAGACGGGCGTTTACGGCGCCGAAAACAGCGCCGAGGCGGCTGCTTTTTTTGAAGATTTTGCAGCGCAGGTACGAGTAGCAGTTTCCAACAGACAGCTTTCCGATATCGACGCACACCGTTGTCTCTTCTATACTCTATTCTATGAAGCCCGTTGCCGGGCGAAAATCGGCGGCGCTGCGCAACGTGAACAAGCCGTAAAACTTTTCTTACAGGCAGCAGAACTGGCCGATTCCGCTTCCGACTTTGATTCTTCGATGTGGTACTATCTGGATACCATGCGAATGCTCGGCTTATCCCGTTACCTCAAAGCGCTGGCGGATACGGCAGCCCGCTGGAAAAACCCCGCATGGTACGCCGATTTGGTACAATCGTTACGGGCGCAGCTGACTGCGGCAAAGGACTGGAAAAACTTAGAAACACTCCATACGGTGTTAGCAAAAACAACATTGCCGGAGCAGCGGGCTGCCGTTGCTTACACGCTTGCCTGCGCCGGACAGCTTCCGCCGGACAGAACGGCACGGTTACTGCAAGAAGCCGCCGGTGAATCGCACGATGCGCTGTATTACCGAATTTTAGGAACATACCGGCTCGGCGGCGCTCAGCTGTTGAAAGACAGTTTTAACTTTTACAGTGCAAGCAATGGGCAAACGCAATCCGGCAGACGTACACAATCCCCCGGCACACAAGCGCAAGCCGGTGAATCGCACACTCAGGCCGACGCGGGCAAAGCGCAAACAAACACATTTTCTCCTCAAGAGGCGCGGACGTATATTGACGGCTTGCTTCATTTCGGCTTATACGATATGGTCTATCCCCGCATTGTTGCCGTGTATCCGTCGATTTCCGCTGAAGAAGCACTACAAATCGCCCGCACGTTGGCTAGTGAAGGCCGCTATGCCGATTCGATACGGGTGATCCGCTTCTCGTTAAAAAATCAGGAAGATGCGGCAACAAAGGAGCAGCTTGAGCTGTTGTATCCCCGTCCGTGGGGTGAACTTGTCTCGAAATACGCCGCGGAATATGGGCTGCCGGAATATCTGTTGTATGCGTTAATAAGAAGCGAGAGCTTTTTTCAGCATCAGGTCGTATCAGGGGCAGGCGCTATCGGTCTTACACAGCTGATGCCCGCTACAGCTGCGGATATCGCAAAGAAGTTAAAGGTTGCAGATTACAGCCTTACCGATCCTGAAATAAATATCAGATTCGGTGCCTATTATCTTGCGGAAATGATCCGCCGATCCGATAACCGTATTATGCCTGCCTGCTTTGCGTACAATGCGGGCATCTCGCGCGTGCGCGGATGGCAAAAAAAAGCGCAAGGCCTGCCGGAAGATCTCTTTTTGGAAAGTTTGGAATACGCCGAAACACGGGATTACGGACGAAAACTACTGTCCGCTGCAACGGTATACGGAGTACTCTATTATTCGGAAGAGCCGGAGGATATTGTGCGGCTCTTTTTTAAGGAACTGTTATGACGATTATACAAGCAATTTTTCTCGGCGCCGTCCAAGGCGTTGCCGAATTTCTTCCTATTTCAAGCTCCGGCCATCTCGCCGTAGCCGAGTACTTTTTGGGACATACCGATGTTCCCATCATTTTCGATATTCTGCTGCATATCGCGACCCTCGGCGCAGTTTGTATCGTATTTTACAAACAGATATGGCGGCTTTTAACCGTACTCGGCCGGTTTATTATCAGGAAAAATACGATAGAAGACAGCGCAGACCTTAAACTAATCGGTGCGCTGCTCATTTCTACCGTTGTTACCGGCGTTATCGGTATCGTTCTGAAAGATATTGTGCAGGCAAAAAACATGCTGTTTATCGCAGTTTGTTTTATTATTACCGGTATTGTGCTCTTGCTTTCGGCCAAACTGCAACCGAAAAAAAACGTTGCCGTGCCGTCCGTGCTGCAAGCGGTGATTATCGGAGCAGCGCAGGGTATCGGTGTACTGCCGGGTATTTCACGCTCAGGGTCTACCATCGCAGCGGCGCTTTTAACCGGCGTAAACCGCGAAAAAGCCGGAGAGTATTCGTTTCTTCTATCTATTCCAGCCATCCTCGCCGCGTTTATCTTTGAACTGAAATCAGCCGATACCATAAGCGGTTCAATCGGCATCGCAGCACTGATTGCGGGGATGCTGACCTCTTTTATCGTAGGCTTTTTTTCATTGACCTTTTTACTCAAATTGATAAAAGGGGGAAAGCTCGGCTTATTCACCTACTATCTTATCCCCGCGGGGATTATATTATTCGCTGCAGTCGGCATTTTACATTTATAAAAGGCGTTCACGGGAGGGGAGATAACATTAATGGGAAACCGAGAGAATCGATTTAGAGTTTTAGCGGTCATTTTAAGCGTGCTGTTCTTTTGTGCCGGTATTGTCTTGACGCTTGGCATTTTTTTACCGATTGCCGGATTTACTGCATCGCACTATGCGTTATTTGCGATGGGGCAGCGGGTCTTTTCCGTGTATGGGTTCTCTTCTTTTTTAATTCCTCTCCTTTTTTTGTACGGAGCGGTGTTACTGCTTATCCCCGGCTGGTCGCGCGAATCCAAAGCGGTGTTGCTTGGCGTGCCGTTCTATTTTGTTACCGCGATTATCGGTGAGCGGCTCATCTATGCTTTTGTTCCGTCCGTTTCGATTCC